>DAOUZN010000018.1 GCA_030665585.1 Deltaproteobacteria bacterium
TCATATAACCACACAGCCAGCCAGCTATGTAAGAGGTGATGGACAAGGCCTCCACCAATAATTGCAGGTGCACCAAAAACGACCATGATTCCTATCATTCTGGCAATTTGCATATAGAGTTCCTCGCTTTCCTAACCTGGACAGTCTTGACAGACTCGTAAAAAGTGTGAGGTATTCAGCGTTAAAAAATGCTAACTGTTTGAGGGTGTTAGCCCGAGTTTTAGCATTTTAGCTGAATATCTTAAGGGCACCCAAAATGTTCACGGAGTGAGTAAAATTGACTTTTTACGAAACCATCAGTCTTGGGTCAATGATGATTATGATTTTCTTTCTTGCACAGCCAGTCAAGGAAGGCACGAATGCCGCAGTAATGCAGAATGATAACCAGCAGGATCAAAACGATATAAAGCGAACCCATAAAGACAAAGTGAACAGGGTCGTTGACCCACTCAAAGGCAAATGGAAACATGGCAGCGTCCTTCCTCTATATTGGATTTAGCTCCTTTTCTTGAGAAAAAATTGGGAGATACCGATATGAGAGCGATATGACAATAGCACCAGCCCAAACAAACAGTAATGTGCTCGCATATTCCACCCAGTTTGGATGGTAGCTCACGAATTTGTCAAAGGGCATGACGGGCACCGCAAGCGCCTGTACGGTCATGATCCACCGATTCATAAAGATCCCCGCGCAGTTCAAAAAGCACGCAAGGATCAAGATATTCTCATTCTGTCGGGTTGCCTTGATCAGCAGCAAGATGCACGGAATAACCCCAAAGATTCCAAGTTCTGTGATCAACACCCAGTAACCATAGGGCTGATTGGCATAAAAGCTGCTCAAAGGCGCGCCTACCTTCCCGGCTGTGGCAATCCAGTACACGGTATCGATTGTTTTCAAAACTAGATAAAGAGCCAACAACCTGCCCGAGATTTTGGCAAGGATATCTATCACGTTTCTCTTGACCAACCGCTTTCGCGCAAACCCCTCTGTGATCCGTGTTATGAGAATAGTAAAGCAGGGACCGCAGGCAATGGCCGAGAGGATGAAGAGGAAGAAGGTCCACGGCCATACCAAGAAACCTTCCCGAAAGGCAAAGGGACGACCATAGAGCACCCCAGGGACGCCACCCAGGGACCCTTGATGAAAAAAGGAAAGAAATACGCCGATTGCCGCGATCGTTGGCATGGCTTCATGAAGGTGATGTGCAAAACCGCGGGGGAACCCGAACTTGTAGATTTGACGGTTTTCCAGAATCAACGGAAGATACTCCACGCACAAGACCATAAAGTAGCATGTGATACAGAAGGCCACTTCGGTCAGCATGGAATGGACGTTGGCATGCCAGAAGATAAACCAACCCCGAAGAGGCTGACCAATGTCTACTCCAAGGATGCCCTGAGCCGCTGCATAGCATACCACTCCGACAATGACGGCAAAGTTAACAATATGCTTCAACTCGTCTATTTTTACAATATACCTTAGAAAGCCCGTAAAAAAAGCCCCTGCACCCAGGGCAATAATACCCAGATCTGCGGCAATCCAGAGTCCGAATGGATAATTGTTATTCAGATAGGTCACATTAAGGGCCAAGCCCCAGCACATGAGTGTAGCGATAACACCTATCGTCAAAGGGCCGTGCAAGATAGCGATCCACAAAAGAAACCACTTAAATTGACACCGTTTGACACCCTTCGGGATTAGTGCAGAATCAAATGGGGCTGATGCAGAATCCATAACAGACACTCCTTCCGAAATTAAGGGTTACCCGGGAGTAACACCCTCTCCTTGCTTACCTGTATACGCGTCAGATGCCTTCCGAACCCAGTCCGTGGTTGAAACGTAGTAGACCTTGGGATTGGTGCCGAGCTTTTCCAGAAGCCGGAAGGCATTGGGATCCTTCTTTAGTTTATAGACCTTGTGGTGCGGGTCGTTCAAGTCTCCAAAAGTGATGGCCCCGGCCGGGCAGGCTTGGGTGCAAGCTGTTTGATACTCGTCTTCGCGCAGTTCACGGCGCCCCTCTGCATACGCTTTATTCTTTGCTCGCTGGTACCGATGGAAGCAAAAACTACATTTCTCGACCACACCCCGCATGCGAACCGACACGTCGGGGTTGAGGTATTTCTCCATCCCCTTGGGCCACCTTGGGTCCCACCAGTTGAAAACACGCACGTGGTAAGGACAGGCCGCCATACAGTATCGGCATCCAAAGCAGCGCGTGTAGATCTGACTCACGATGCCGGTTTCATGATTGTAGTCGGTCACCGTTGCCGGGCATACGGATACGCAGGGCGTAGCATGGTGGTGGTCGTAGCCCTCGCAGTGCATGCAGGGCCTGGGAATATAGGAGACCTCCGTGTCTGGAAATGGGAGACCATTACTAATCTTGTACACACGCATCCAGAAGTTGCTGCGCAATTTGTCTGTTTCGTCCTTCCTGAAGGATATGTTGTTCTCCGCCATACAGGCCACCATGCAGGCGCCGCAACCCGTGCATTTGTCCAGGTCAATGACCATACCGAACTTATAGGTCTTTTCATCTCCTTCGCCGTGATGTGCCTCTTTCATGGTTACCCCTTCTTAGTCATTAAACTCTGGTCAGCTTGGCCCGAATGCCCCACGTGGCACACAGGCCGGAAATCGGGTCTTCCACCACACCCAAAAGGCTATTCGCATTGACACCTTTGCCTGCCAGGTAGTCGTCATAACCCGTATGGCCAAGACCCTTGGGGATCCCTATCACGCCTGGCATGATCCCCTCAAAAAGGTGTACGAGCACCTTAGCCGTGTCCTTGGGGGTTTCAAGCGTGGCATATTGGCCTTCAGAAAGGCCGTGATCGGCAGCCGTTTCGGGGTTGACCTCTACAAACAAATCATTGCCCTTTAACTCCGTTTCTTCCAAAGTCTTGGTGCAAAATGGCGGGTTTCCAACAGGCCC
Organism: Deltaproteobacteria bacterium; assembly: GCA_030665585.1. GTDB lineage: Bacteria > Desulfobacterota > Desulfobacteria > Desulfobacterales. The sequence goes on from DAOUZN010000018.1 coordinate 2,937, forward strand.
ATCTGCCAGCCGCATCAAATCCGTGGGGATCAAAACAAGGGGATACAGCGCAGCATCCCCCTCCGGCTTCACCGGTTCGTAGTGGGGAAGATACCCCACATCCTTTCGCATTGTCATGCCGACCTGGTCAAAGGCCGAGACATAGAACTCGAACTTGCCGGACGGGGTGCCAAAGGCCTGTTCCCAGGCTGGTGGCGTGTAGCCCGCCTGTTCCACATAGCCTGTCTCCTCGAGGGTGTCCCACTGATCTGCCAGGGTTTCCTTCAACAGGCCCTCATAATCTTCCCAAGGGAAGGCGTTGGCTATAGTTCCACCCAAGGCCCTCGCGATGGTCATGAGGGTGTCTCCAGCATGCTTTGTATCGAATTGCGGCGCGACCACGGGTCTCAATAAGCCGAGCAAGGGTTTCTGCAGACCCACAGGCGTCGGGCAATCTTCCCACCGCTCCAGATAGTGATGGTTGGGCAGGATCAAGTCTGCATGGTGGGCGGTTTCGTCCATGTAGCTGGAAAAACTCACCACAAAGGGGATGTTCTCGAAGGCCCTGGCCACTGCTTGACTATCGAGGGTCGTATAGTATGGATCGGCCTCGTGAACGAGTAACGCCTCGACAGCGCCAGGCTTCTCACTTGCCATTTGAAACAATCGCTCCGGTCGATGACCGGTTAAGGGATAACGCTTTGTACCAGCCCCATCCAAGCGAGGCATACCATAGCCGGTCCAGGCTGTGGCATCCTGACTCACTTCCGGCCATCCTTGGGTAGCCACTTTTGGACGGGCCCAAACGCCTCCTGGCCTGTTGATATTTCCCACAAGCGCGTTAAGGGCGTGAACCGCCATGCATTCGTATACACTTCCAGGCATGGTCCCCTTGCCGCGGCCCCAAACTGCCAAGGGATACTTAGCTCTTGCAAAGGCCCGAGCAAGGTTGATAATCTTTGAACTGGAAAGCCCCGTCATCCTGGATACGGCTTCCGGCGTATATTTGGTCAGCACCAAACGCTTGAAGCCCATATAGCCCTTTCCCGTAGCGTCAGTTCCATTCTCAAATCCAAAGGTATGGTTTCTGATAAAGTTGTCATCATACAGTGATTCTTTGATGATCACGTGGGCCAGGCCCAGGGCCAGAGCCCCTTCGGTGCCGGGATTTATGGGATACCAGCGGTCAGCCTTGGCCGCTGTGTTGGACAGGCGTGGTTCGATCTGAACAACAGTAGCCCGCTCTTTCACATTGGCAGAGCGCCATATGCTGTGAGCCTTGATCACGCGTACGGGTGAGCCCCAACCCTCTATGAGACCGCTGCCAAAACTCAGGATGAAGTTTGCACGCTCCAGGTCATAACCCACGGACGACGTCACCCCTTGCATGAGGCCCAAAGTTAGCTCATAGGTATCCTCAGCAGTCGCTGTGCGCATCAAGTTCGGCGACCCGAACGCCTTCATGAAACGCGCAAATAGCTGCGGCACCGTTCCCCGGTCGGAACCCAGCATACAAGCCACGGTATGGGCGTTGCCTTCGCCGCGCAAAGCAGCCAGCTTCTTGACTGCCTCGGCGATGGCCTCCTCCCAGGAGACTTGCTCCCACTGTCCTGCCCCTCGCTGTCCCGCCCGTCTTAGAGGGCCCGGGACCCGCCAGGGGCCATAGAGGAGCTGAAGGCCTGCCGCGCCCAAGATGCATATGCCGCCGTCATTGACCGGATATCCCGCTCTGCCCTCGATTTTTGTGGCGCGGTCTCCAACCTTTCGAACGGTGATACCACAGCCCCCCGGACAAAGGGTACAGACCGAGTCTACGTGCGTGACTTCTCCACGTTGAGGAAGCTGGCCTTTCAGGCCTCCTAGCTGGTACCGTGGCCAAAGCTCCTGAGACCAGATGGTCATATCGTCCATCAACTTCCAGTTTACGGGTGAGAGCAAAATGCCGGTACCGGCCCCAACCGAGAACCCAACCGAAAGCTCTATAAAAGTTCGTCTGTCCAATTTCATAGGTCTTCCCCTTAGGTTAAGTGCCTAAAGTGAACTAAAATGAGCTAAAGTGCCTAAAGTTGAAGGAATGGAGCCAATCTTTTCAAAAAGTTTTTTAAAGTCCTCAACTTTAGTTCACTTGCTCTATTTGTGACACACAAAGCAGCTGTCCTTGACGCCCCTTTTTTCCTCGTGACACTCCGCGCAGTCATCCATCTTCATCCGCGCAGGACCATCTATCGTCCCACCAGAATCTTTGATTTGCAAGTATTCCCAGGCATTCTTTGTCATACCTGCAATGTTATGGCCCCATATATCGCGGCTGTACAGGGTGAGGCGATTGTACTGGTAAGGCCTCGTATGATCCGATTCTCCCACGGGCCCGTGACATGTGGCGCACTCCATTTCTGCCATATTCACATGGGCTGCGTGAGAGAAAAAGACACACTGAGGTTGGCGGGCATAAATCAACCACGGGATTTCTTTTCCTGGCTCCACATATTCCCGGACCAGCTTAGCTTCTTCAGGATGCTCTCCCACGGCCTCTTCGTGGCACTCGACGCAGTTTGCCAGTTTAGGAACCCCTGAGAAACTTCCGTCCTCGCGAAAGTAGTGACAGCCTTCACACTCACCCAATTCTTCCACATGTAGCTTGTGGTTGAAGTCAATGGGCTGTTTTTTTCCGGCATAGAGTAGAAGTGGGAAGACAACCCATCCGACAAGCAGATGGACCACAAAGCCGATGAAAAACGCAACCAGAGGTATGATGAATAGCCACGTCCCTGGTTTCACGGGTTCAGGGCTAGCCATGGCTTGCTCATCGCTTGCCTCTGCCTGCTCACCCTCAGCTACCGTTTGCTCTTTTTCTTCTTCTGTTGCGCTCATGGGAACCCCATATCATTAAGTTTTGAGAGCCTGAAACTGGCGTGTCAGCTGACATGCCGTGCCACCACATAACCACAAATACCCCTTTACCCCGCCCTTGGTGCCGTGACTTGGGCCTGTGGTAAGCTTTAACGTCTATTGGAGTGAGGACTGGTGCCAAAAAAAAGATAGATGAGACTAAATGTTTAAAATATCACGACTTGTGCCACCAAGACATCCCGTTCCCTTTACCCTGAAGTCCTGATTTTGTCAAGGAAAAATCACAGCAAAACCACAAAGCTCAAGCCTTCTGTCTTCGGACCAAAGGCTGGCCGACGAACCAGGCGTGGTGGGAGAAAGCTGTAGCCGGGCTAAGTGAGTTTCCGGCTTAGTAACAAGTAGAAGACCATCTGGATCGATTCTATGAGAAATCCCAAGGCATACAGGGCGGCATGTTTGTAGAAGAGAAATTGCCATGCAAATAGGGCCGCTGTGAGCAGCAAGGAGACCTGCAGCACCCTCACATACAGCCGGGTTTCAGCCGACCTTTGGGCTGCGGCAAAGGCCAGGAAGGCCCGGGTGCCTGGCACGCTCACTGCCAGGGAGAACCAAAACTTTTCCGTGGGAAAAAACACCATAGGCCAATTGTATTCGACAAAGGCCTTATTGACGACGAGGATGAGCCAGTTGGGATTGACCACAAAAAGCACCGCCACGGCCACGTAGATCATGGCCATCACCTCAAGAGACCACCGGACACCCTTTGGCAGAGGTTCTTTTTTCGCTTCCCTCATGACGCAGCCATTTTTTCCAGGATGTCCCTTTTCATGGCATCAAGGTCTTCACGTTCTATCCGAGCCCCTTTCAATCCTCCATTCAGAGCGATTTCTGACAGGTAGCTGTTGCCGTCTGCAGTGACGAGCAGGTCGATATGGGCATAGGGAAACTTTCCCCGCTCCATGACTTGGTGACAACGGGTCAACTGGTCTTCACTCAAGGCATAAGGCCTGCTCGTTCCGCCAACTGTAAGGTTCATTCTGAAGTTATACCGATTTTCCCGGGTGTAAGCTTCGCAGTAGCCACCCGCGATAACGATACGCACATCCGTGTAATTTTCAAGAAAAGGCTGCACGACGAAGGGATATAGAGCGGCGCTAAAAGTCATTTGGTTGTAGGTGGCTTCAATGTTGTCCCACCGACGCACCCCGAATCCACATTGCAGATGGTCCTCTTTTGTGACCACAGGACCGACACCGTGTTGATTATAGGTATTAATGGCATACATAAGATCTACGCGCCTGGTGATAATGAGAGTGTGGGGGATCATCCACTGCCGAAAGGCTAGGGCCTGGGCCACCTTTGACCGGGCAAGGGTTTGGGAAAGGGCGGAGGGGAAGAGCCGAATGCCTCTTTCCAGAAGGTCGATAAAGGCGCGGTGCTTCAGGGTTTTAAAGCTGAGCATGCCTATGAAGCAGTCGCCTGCCTTTAGTTCATCATATCGTTCTTTTAGTTCACGGTTTGTTCGGATGAACACAGCAATACACTCAGCTATGATATTTCCCGTTGTCGTACATCCCGATCCCTGTCTTCAAAGGCAAGCTCTATGAGCCGATCCAAGAGCTGGCTGAAAGAGATCCCGGCCGCCCTGGCTGCCAACGGAAAAAGGCTCACAGGGGTCATCCCCGGGATCGTATTGGTTTCCAACACATAAATCATTTCATCATGGATGATCATGTCGGTCCGACTATACCCGCGACAACAGAGGGCTCGATGGGCTTTGGCAGCGTAGGATTGAGCGCCATCAGAGAGGTTCTTACTGATACGGGCCGGACAGATCTCGCGGGTCGCCCCTTCCTGGTATTTTGCCTCGTAGTCAAAGAATGTGTAGCTGGATTCAGGGATAATTTCCACGACGGGGAGGAGCTGACAGTTGTCATTGCCGAGCACGCCGCCTGTGATCTCGATCCCTTCCAAGTAGGCCTCCATGATGACATGCGGGCCGTGGTCAAAGGCCAGGTCCAGGGCCTGCGGCAGTTGACGTGGGGACTCCACGATACTCGTGCCGATACTCGACCCCCCGGAGCGCGGCTTGACGACTAAGGGGTAGCCGGGCATCTTGGCCAAGGTTTCCGTATCAAAAGCCTCTCCCAGCGTGAGCACTTGAAAGGGTGGCACGGGCAGGCCTGCCTCCCTGTAAAGCCTCTTAGACGTCCATTTGTCCATGGCTAGGGCGCTTCCCAGCACACCGGAGCCCTGATACGGTATATGGAGCAGATCCAGAAGACCTTGAACGGTGCCATCTTCACCATAGGGCCCGTGCAGTACAATGAAGGCCACGTCAACACCGGACGCCTCGGCCACCAATTTTCCAAGGTCCGTGGCTGGGTCATAGCGTGTGACGTCGTACTTAGCCTTATCTAGGGCTTCGTAGACCTGATTGCCGCTCTTGATGGAGACGTCACGCTCAGAGGAAATACCCCCCGAAAGCAAGGCCACTCTTAGTTTTGTCATTGACCTATCAATTCCTTCTTGGCCTCCAAGAATTCGTCGATCGTAATGAGATCTTCCTTGAGCAGACAAGCCAGGTTGGCGAGTTGCTCGGCACGATGGGCACTCGGATCTGGCAGTTGTTTCGGTGTCTTATGGCTTTCATGAGGGATGGCGACCGGTTCCTGACCTTGGCCCAATTTGAGGCTTGCAAGTCCTCCCAGCAAGGAAACCTCTATGGTGCGACCCTGAAAGAGAGGGTCCTTGAGGATATCTTTCAATCTCTTTCCGCGTTTTTTTATATGCTTCCACCATAGATATGTCGAGCCGGCGATGAGAACGCCCCCGAGGGCCAGGACCCAGGGCAGGTATGTGATAACGCCCCCGAAAAAAAACAGGCAGACACCGAGACCGAAAATCAGAATAACGTGCAAGAAAAGGATAAAATGGGCGAGCAGGACACCCCTGAAGATGTTTTCCGGCGGCCGAAAGGCATCGCGTGCTTTATTCATCATTCCACCCCCTGGCAGGACACTCTGTGCATTTTGGATTCCTCTTAGAGCAAAATGTGTGCCCTAGATGGACCAGGAGTGCATGGTATTCATTGAACATGGCAACATCGGGCTTCAGACAGTCCATAAAGAAAAAGCGAACCTCATCGTAAGAGGCCTCTTGAGGCATGAGCCTGTGCCTGAAAAGGATTCGCCTGGTGTAGGCGTCCACAACAAACGTCGGCCTGGTACCGGCATAAAGGAGGATGCTGTCAGCGGTCTCTGGTCCGACGCCTTTGATGGATAGCAACTTGTTTCGCAGGGTGTCAAGTGCTTCGGTCAGGAGGCCTTCAAGGTCACCCCCATTTTCCAGGAAGAGAAATTCCACAAAGTGTTTCAGGCGCTGGGCTTTTATATTGTAATAGCCAGCAGGCCTGATCACGGCCGCTAGATCCTGAATCGGTAGATGATAAAGGGCGTCCGGGGAAAGGAGGCTTGCTGTTTTTAGATTGTCGATGGCTTTTCTAACATTTCGCCAGGCCGTGTTTTGGGTGAGAATGGCCCCGACCGCGATCTCAAAGGGGGAATCCCCCGGCCACCAATGGCGCGGGCCGAAGGCCTCGTACAATCTACTGTAAAGATCGAGTAAGATTCTCTTCCTATCAAACATGACAAATCAGGATCCGAAACGCTCCACCAGCTTTTTCTCGTAGCGTTGATCCTTTGCAAGGCTCGTAGCGGTGTGCCGCGTCATGTTCAGCTTCATGATGAGAAAATTGAGCTTTTTCAGTTGGCGGTATTTAGTTCTTGTGTCTTCCATCTCCGCCAACAGGTCTTCGGCCTTGGCGATTTCTTTTCTAAGGGAGATCTCGGGAGGAACATATCCTGCGTTTTTCAAGATCTTGTAGGCGATTCTAAGATCCTCCGGCACGTGGGAATCGTTCTCCAGCGCAAGGGGCTTTCCTCTTCCAGGCAGGTCATCAAAGGCCCCATCCTTCATAGCCTCTTGGATACGTCTTTCAGCAATTTTCTGAAAACAGATCATATCTTTTCGTAAAGCGCCTTTTCGATAAACAGATTGACGACATCTCGATCCAGACGCCCAGCCTTTGCATGGGCCTTAAGTGCCTGGCACGCCTTGGAGGGTGGCATGGCGCTCCGGTAGGGTCGATCCACCGCAGTGAGGGCGTCAAAGATGTCTGCCACGGCCAAGATGCGGGCTTGGAGGGGAAGTTCCTCTGATGTGAGTCCCCTGGGATAGCCCGTTCCATCGAGGAATTCGTGGTGCGACGCTGAAAAAAAGGGCACATTCTTTAACGTTTTGGTGAAGGGAATGTTTTTTACTATGTTGAACGTGTGTTCCACGTGGGTCTGGATTCTCTTGTATTCCTCGTCCGTCAGGTTGCCTTGTTTGACGGAAAGGCACTCCACTTCCTTATCGGTCAGATATGGCCTTGCATGGCCTTGGAGATCTTCATAGGTCTTGGAAGCTATCTCTTCCAGGGTCTTCAGATCTTCGTCTGACAGAAAAGGAGATCGATTGACCTTTGAGATAAAACTCAGTTCTCGCTCTATTTCCTGCTCTGCGTCTTCGGCCTCTTTACTCGTGAGGGGAGTTAACGGCGCTTTCTTCTTTTCAGTGAACGCGGGGAGCCAAACCCGGTGAACCCTCAGGCTCTTGATCAGGTCAAAGCGAGTCGCGATGGTGGCCATGGCCTCAGCACAGAGCTTGTTCTCCTTATCCAAAATTTGCTCAGGAACCCCGATCTTGCCGATATCATGAAGCCATGCTGCGTAGTTGAGCTCTTCCATCTGCTCGGTGGTGAAGAAAACGTCTCGAAAGGTCCCCATGGTTTCATCATTGATACCGGCGGCCATGGCCTCTGAATAAGCGGCCACCCGCCTCGAATGACCGGCTGTGTGAGGACTTCGAGCGTCGATGGCTGAGGCGGAATACCGAATCAAGGCCTCAAATAGGGCCTTAATATTTGCGATCAATTTGGCATTCCTAATGGCTACGGCTGCCTGTGACGCTAGAGACATAACCAGGTGTTCCACTGATTCTTGGAATGGGACAACAAGGCCTGCTTCGTTCGTGGCATTAATCAATTGGAGAACGCCCAGTATCTGTCCCTCCCGATCTTTCATAGGGACAACGAGCATGGACCTGGTCACATACTCGTTTCGCAGATCGAAATCAGGATTGAAATTGTATGGTACGGTCTCAGGCACATTGTAAACGTTTTCTATGTTGAGGCTTTCTCCTGTGATGCCCACATAGCCTGCGATGCTCTCTTTTGACAAGGGAAGAGGATAGGGTTTGAAACCCGGGGGAGCTTCCGGCCGGCGTTTCAGGGTCTTGTTTTGCGCCACATGGAAGTAGAGCATTCCTCGGTCCAAGATGTAGAGACTACCCGCATCCGCGAACGTAAACGCCCTTGCCTCACGGACAATCAGCTCTAAGAGCCTTTCCAGGTTGATTTCACTGGATAGGGCGACACCAATCTGGTTGAGTTTTTCAACCTGTTTTTTCAAGGCAGAATCTGAGAGGAGGTCCTGCTCCTTTGGAGACGCGAACGACTGGGTCCGTTCAGCAATGGGTTCGCGTGAGGGAAGCTCTCCGGGTTCAAGTTGCGGATTCACAACTCTTTCATATAGGATATTAGCCGATCTTTCAAGGGCCTTTGGGGTAACAGCGTGATGGGGGTCAGGTTTAAATTCGAGATATGGATTCGTTGCGGCAGCATAAGCTTTGTGCTATCTAGTGTACTGTCCAGTGCCCTCTTCGGTTCGTGGATGGGCACTCATCTATTCCAGGAAGCCCCGCCCTTCAGGGCGGGAAGCTTCCCTTCGACACTGGGGGCTTCTTATGACAACGCCTGCATTGGGATACGCGAAGCTGGATCACCCCGAGGTGCTGAAGGCCATATTTCATCCCCGCAAGGAGATAGATGCCGATCTGCCACCAGACGTCATTGACCATGACATGACCGTGGAGGAGGGTATTCGGATTGGTGCCAGGTTTCATATGGCCGGGGTAGAAGATCCCAACATTCTGTTTTTCCACGGAAACGGAGAGATCGTCAGTGATTACAACGCTATCGGTCCCGTGTATAAGGAGCATGAACTGAGCCTTCTTGCTGTGGACTATCGAGGGTATGGGCGGAGCGGAGGGGTGCCCTCAGTAACGGCCATGATGCGCGACGCCCACGTCATCTTCAAGGAGGTCCAGAAGTGGCTGAAATATGGAGGCCGAACCGGGCCCCTGTTGGTCATGGGTCGATCCCTTGGGAGCGCGTGTGCCATAGACCTGGCAGCGTCTCACCAGGAGGAGATATCTGGCCTGATCATTGAAAGCGGCTTTGCCGAAACCGTTCCCCTGCTAAATTGCCTGGGGGTTGACACGCAGGCCCTGGGAATGACCGAGGCGGATGGCTTTAAGAACTTGCAAAAAATCGCGCAATTTGCCAAGCCAACGCTCATCATTCATGCCCAGTACGACCAGTTCATCCCGGTGATGAGTGTTGAACTCTTACAGGTCCACTGTGCTGCGCGCAGCAAAGAATTTCACATGATACCTGGTGCAGATCACAATACCGTGATGGCCCGAGGTGGCAAGTATCTTTTTGAGACCATGAAACGATTTACAAACAAGATTGAAGGGAAACGCTCCAGGCGCAGGCACTACTTTCGCGACAAGAGAAAACGCGCCTCTGAAACCATCCACTGACAAAGGCTCAGCATTCCCGCCAGCGATAGAACGCCTCTGCGCGTAACTTGGCGTTGGAGATGAGAGGCAGAAGCAGGGTAAAAGAGGTGTGGTGGCGGTGCAGGGACTTGAACCCCGGACACTGCGGATATGAGCCGCATGCTCTAACCGACTGAGCTACACCGCCACGAAGAGAAACTTTATATTTTCAGTGCCTTGACATTGGCAGGCTTGGCGAACCTTGAGTTATAATACCACGTGTTGCCGCGCCGAGTAAAGGAGTCGCTTTACTTATCCACCACGGCCACTGTGTTTCCCGTGCCGTATTGTCAGGGATCATTTGAATAGCACCTCCTATTCTGCCAGTCAAGGACTAGACGTCCGTGGAATGATGAGATATCCTTGCTCAGGGGTTATATTATCAGGCGGTCTGAATACCAGGATGGGAGGCCAAAACAAGGCATTTCTTCCAGTAGGCGACGAGTCAATTCTGGATCGCCTTTCAAGCACGTTTGAGGGCCTTTTTGAAGAGGTGGTGCTGGTCACTAATGCCCCGCTTGAATACCTCTCATGGGACCTCATGATCGTCACCGATCTTTTCCCCCTGCGAAGCTCTCTCACCGGCATCCACGCGGGTCTCTTTCATGCCTCAGCACCTCATATTTTCGTTACGGCCTGTGATACCCCCTTTTTGAAGAAGCGGCTGATCACGGCCCTTCTGGACGAGCTTGAGCCAAAGTGGGATGTGATCATACCGGTCACCGGGGAGGGCCATCAACCGCTTTGTGCCATCTATTCAAAACGCTGCATCAAACCCATTGAACACCAACTCAGGAAGCAAGACCCTAAGATCATAAATTTTTTCTCGCAGGTAAAGGTAAAGGAAGTAGCTGAACCGCAGCTCAGAACGGCAGATCCTGATCTTGTTTCCTTCTTCAACATCAATACCCCAGAAGACCTGGCTGCATCAGAGAAGATGTCAATGGTCAATGGAAGACCGCGGGAATAGTTCGTGAAGAGTATTCCCGGTTGTTGAAGGAATGAACGTCGCATTAGTCCGTGCCTGCCCCGTTGAATCCCGAACTATTCAACTGGGGTCTGTCTGCGCTTGCCCCGCGCGCCCCGTGAAACCGGAGATTGTTTTGCTGGGGCAGGCGTATCATGCTGGAGTGAAATTCTATGCTATTTAACCGGGTTGAGTCTGTGGCAAAAAGAACTCGGAACGTCCCCATGTTCCCACATTCCTTGCCACTCCCGCGAAAATGGTACTTCGCATGCGTAACGATTCACGGCTAGCAGGGGGAATGGGATATGCTTATCGTAGGTGAAAAGATCAACACGAGCATGAAAAAGATTGCACAAGCTGTGGAGGAGGGCGATTCAGCATTCATTGCTGGGGTGGCCCAACAGCAAGTGGCCGCTGGAGCCGATTTCGTTGACGTCAACGCAGGCACTTTCGTAGAAAAGGAAGTAGACTATCTCCCATGGCTGGTAGAAACGGTGCAAAGCACGATTGATATTCCTCTTTGCCTCGACAGCCCTAACTCTGAAGCCCTTGCCAAGGCACTGCAGTGCCACAAGGGGGAGCCCATGGTCAATTCCATTTCTTTGGAAGAAGAGCGATTTCATAGTCTTTTGCCAGTGATCACCTCGCATGCCTGCAAGGTGGTGGCCTTGTGCATGGCACAGACAGGTATGCCGACTACGGCAGACGACAGGGTTTCTGTGGCGTCAGAGCTCATTGAGAGGTTGACCAGTGCCGGCATTGCCCTGGAGGCCATCTACGTGGATCCATTAGTCCAACCGGTAGCCGTAGATGTTGGTATGGGTTCGGCAATATTACAGGCCATTTCTAGAATCATGAAAAGGTTTCCGGGGGTGAATACGATCTGCGGGCTATCTAACGTTTCCTATGGACTGCCAGCGCGCCGGCTGGTTAATCGAAACTTTCTAACGCTTGCAATAGCGCATGGTTTGTCAGCAGCAATCTTGGATCCGACCGACAAGCGCCTCATGGGCAACTTGCTAGCCGCACAGATGCTTTTGGGACAGGACGAATACTGTAGCAATTTTATCGAGGCCTATCAGAGCGGGAGTATTGAAGACGACTGATACAGTTGAACCCGAAACCTATGACGGGAGAGGTGCTATGAGCTACGAGACACTATCGGATGCGGTAGTTAAGGGAGACATCAACACAGCCAAGGAAGCAACACAAAGAGCCGTGGCAGCAGGAGACAATATCCAAGACATTTTAGATCAAGGGCTTATCGCCGCCATGGACGTTGTAGGAGGCCAGTTTTCCAAAGGATTAATGTTTGTGCCACAAATGCTCCGCTCAGCAAAGACTATGCAAGAGTGCGTTGAACTTCTTAAGCCCCACTTTAAGGAAGGGGAAGTGACCACGAAGGGCAAGGTCGTACTTGGGACGGTCAAAGGGGATTTACACGATATTGGTAAAAACCTGGTTCGTATGATGTTGGAAGGAGCAGGTTTCAGCGTCATTGATTTGCAGGTGGATGTTGCCCCCGAGGCTTTCGTGGCAAAAGTAAACGAAGAGAAAGCAGAGATCATGGGTATGTCTGCACTCCTTTCTACGACTATGCCTGCCATGTCTCAAACGATCAAAGCTCTTGTTGATTCGGGTATCAGGGACAGAGTCAAGGTGATGATTGGAGGCGCGCCTGTCACAGCTAACTATGCTGAGGAGATTGGTGCGGATGCTTATGCTCCGGATGCAGGTTCAGCAGTCATTGAAGCAAAAAAAATGTTGGGCATCGACTGAGACACTTCCTTACAACAAGGAGTACACTATGCTGCCACTACAAATTCCTACCTTCCAGCCACGGTTGAAGGTAGTCAACCGAGAACAAGCCCTGGCCATTCATACAGCAGCTCTTGAGATCCTGGAAAAGGTCGGCGTCAAGATGGAGCATGCCGGCGCTCTTGAGATGCTTGCTGGTGCGGGCGGGCAGGTTTTTGATAGAAATTGGATCAGACTGCCAGCGAACCTGGCCGAGGAAGCACTCCGAACGGCGCCGCGCCAGATCATCCTCTACGATCACAATGGGCAGGAGGCTATGCCGCTTGAAGACCATAATGTTTTCTACGGTACAGGTTCTGATACCACCTTCACACTCGATTTGGAAACAGGACAGCGGCGCGGTTGCGTACTGAATGATGTCGGGCGATTTGCCAGGCTCGTAGACGGTCTAGAGAATATTTCGTTTGCCATGTCCATGGGGCATCCCCAAGATATTCCTGATGTCAACTATGTTTACGTATACGCCTTTGCTGAGATGGTTAAGAACACAAACAAACCCATCGTCTTTATTGCTGACCGGCGCGAGGATATAGGAAAAATTCATGATATCGCCTGCCTTGTGGCAGGGAGCGAAGAAGCGCTGCGAAAAAAACCCTTTCTACTCAATTACTCAGAAGCTATCAGTCCGTTGCGTTTCCCAGAAAATGTTGTGGATAAGCTGATTTTTTGTGCTCAAAAGGGAATTCCCATATGCCTCCCCTCGGGTTCCAATGCAGGGGGTGGTGCTCCGGTCACCTTAGCCGGGGCAATGGCCATGGGGATAGCCGAAAACCTGGTGGGACTCATCGTGCATCAGCTGGCTGCTAAGGCTGCCCCTTTTCTTTTCGGACCGAATGTGAGCACCCTTGACATGAAGTCCGCTGTCGTTTCTTACGGCTGCCCTGAATGGAGCCTTACCCAGGCTGCTCTTGCAGACATGAGAGATGAGATCTACGGTCTCCCCATATGGGCTTTTGCGGGGGCCTCAGATTCCAAGGTCGTAGATGCACAGGCAGGAGCAGAGGCGATGTTTTCAATTATCACGGCTATGCTCTCACGGTGTAACCTGGTGCATGATGTGGGGTATCTTGAATATGGCAGCACTTCATCGCTGGAGATGGTTACCATGGCGAATGAAATGGTTGCAATGGCTCGCCATTTCACGGCAGGTATCCCTGTGAACAAAGACTCCCTGGCTGTGGAAGCCTTGGAGAGGGTCAAAAATGCGGGCCCTGGGGGCATGTTCCTGACAGATGACCACACGTTTGATCACTTTAAGGAGGCTCTTTTCCTGCCCAATCTTCTGGATCGTTCCCGATATGACTCATGGGAGGCTGCTGGGAGCCAAGACCTTTACAAGCGCAGTAATCAAGAGGCTAGAAGAATCCTTAGTGAACACCAAGTAACACCAAAGACCAGTGATGTGCTCAGGGATATTGACACCCTTTTGGAGAGGTTGTAGGGGCATTTTGCTGTAGGAAAGCACCGAGCTACTGCGGGGCAGAAGAGGGCTAATTCGTGGCGCTGCTTTCGAGTGACAACATCAAGAGAATTGATCTAGCTGGACGTGTTATCCTCACGCGCGTAGGCCTTAAGATCTCGGACGAAAATGCTCTAATGAGGCTGAAGTCGGCAGGAGCCGATGTGGATTTTGCAAACAAGCGAGTGCGTTTCCATGGGGAATGGCTTGACGAGATGCTCCGCAAAGCACCTAATCAATTCAACCTCTATTCTCGCGATGGCAAAAACGATTTAAGGCTCGGCACGGGCCAAGTCTACTTTGGCAATGGTGGACGCGTTTTCCGGGTCTTAGATATGGCCACTCAAGGCTTTCGTCGCACACTTCTAAGAGATGTAGCCGATACGGCCGGGCTAACAAATGTCCTGAACAATGTTTCCTTCTACATTATCGCCTGCCAGGCCCACGATGTGGACCTTCCGTCTTACCATTTGAATGACTTCTTTTACGCCTTCAACAACACGACAAAACACGTCATGGGTGGGTGTGATACCCTGGATGGTCTGAAGCAGATGTGGGATCTGGCGTGTTTCATCGCAGGCGGAAAGGACAAATTCAGAGAACGTCCTTTTGTATCTATCATTACTAATCCTATCAGTCCTCTAACGCTAGATTCAACTTCCCTACAAATCATTGAATTTTGTGTGCTCAACGGCATTCCACTGGCCTGTGCCCCGGCTCCTATTGCAGGTGCAACAGGGCCTGCCACGCTGGCCGGAACCCTGGCCCAAATGCACGCGGAGGCACTGGCAGCGGTGGCTATCAGCCAGGCCTTCTCTCCTGGGGCCTGCGTTATGTACGGTGCAGTACCATCGGCCATGGATTTGCGGACCATGGATCTGGCTATGGGTTCTGTGGAAACAGCCATGATGAATGCGTGCGCTGTTTCATTGGCAAAAATCTATGGTCTGCCGATTTATGCTTCGGCCGGCGTAACAGATGCCAAAGTCCCCGACATTCAGTCCGGGTTCGAAAAAGGCGTTTCGTGTCTCCTAGTAGCCATGGCCGGGGCAGATTATATACACTTGGCTGCCGGGATGCTGGACTCGGGCAACTCAATTTCCTACGAACAGTTCGTGATTGATAATGAGATTTTGGGGATGGTATATAGGATTCTCGACGGTGTTGACGTAGACGCGAATACCCTTGCTGTTGAACTCGTAGAGAGAGTGGGGCCTGGGGGTAACTACGTCACGGAAGAGCACACAATCCAGCATATGTATCGCCAATTCTTCTATCCGGCCCTTTCAGTTCGAAAGAACTTCGACGTGTGGGAAAAGGACGAAAGACCTACGCCCTTGACTCGTGCCAATGATTTCGTGCACAAGTGGCGGCAAGAGCACCAACCGGTTCTGGATCCTGAGCAAGTTTTACTAATCAAAGAAAGATTTGCCGGCATTGTGAACCTTTGATGGAAATTCATTCTCTGAAGGGTCATGCCACTCCGGATTATTGCTTGTGGGGCATTTCAAGATGCCTTGAAATACTTGGCAGTGCAAGGGAATCGGCCTGAGTTACGCATTTCGTACCTGCGTGCCGGACTTCATAACCACCCCTTGGAACTGAACAAAGCACTGTCCCAAGAAATCCGCGTTGCGCGCCAAGAAGGAGACAATATTCTCTGTCTGTACGGGCAGTGTTTTCCAGGAATAGATGATTTTCTGCAAAAGGAATCTATTCCTAGAATTGCGGGGGCGCACTGTTACGAGATGTTTCTCGGCAGCAACGCCTTCCAGCAGATTATGGAAGAAGAGCCAGGCACCTATTTTCTCGAAAAGGAGTTGCTCATTCACTTCGTTGAATACTGTGTTCTACCCCTTGAACTTGAAGATCCAGAGCTGCGGAAGTCGTATTTCAGACATTATAAAAGGCTGCTCTACATTCGGCAGCCCCTGGACCCAGATCTTCTAAATGAGGCACGGGATGTCGCCCAGTTCTTGTCACTTGAGCTTTCCCTGGTAGACACAAATTATGCTGAGTTGCAAGCAAATCTCTTCAAGCTGATGAATGATGTGGGCCTCCTTCGACATGTTTGAACGATGAAAAAGACCAAAAAGCCCAAGAAGAAGGTTCGTTACAAAGGCTCTCCACCTGCCAACGCACGAAAGAAAAAGTTCCTTTGGCTCAACGTTCTGCCTCAGGATCTGTGGATCAAGGTGAGGCGCGGTACCACGGTATGGAAGGCGCTTGAAAAAACAAATGTAAATTTGGAGGGGGAGTGCGGTGGACTTGGAAAGTGCGGAAAATGTAAGATACGGGTTATCACTGCTATTGGACCCCCTATCCGGGAAGAAGCGGAGCTTTTGTCCCCTGAAGAGTTGAAAACAGGGATACGCTTGGCTTGCCGTACCAAGATTAGAAAAGATCTTGTTGTCCATACTGAAGTATCCGATGAAGAGGTAGAATTTTTCCAAATACTCAAATATGGACAGATGCCCATCATACAGATGGATCCTCTCCTGGATAAACGGCCGGTCAGTGTGCAGCCACCAAGTTTGGAAAATCCTGCCTCCGACGTGGACCGAATCAGGGAGGGGCTCGGGCAAGAGTATCGCCACCTGAAAGTTGCTTATCAATGCCTTTCTTCTCTATATGAGGATTTGCGCAAGACAAAATTCGA
The DNA here is from genome assembly GCA_030665585.1 of Deltaproteobacteria bacterium. GTDB lineage: Bacteria > Desulfobacterota > Desulfobacteria > Desulfobacterales. The sequence continues at coordinate 19,395 of DAOUZN010000018.1, forward strand.
GGGCACGGCAGTCCTGCACGATGAGTGTCTATTGGCTTGGCAACCCCGAAAAATGGCTGCTCGGAGGTATGGACTGATTTTTGACATCGGAACGAGCACGTTGGTGGGGGCTTTAGTGAGCCTATTGGATGGTCAGGATGTTGCGGTGGTGTCACGGCTCAATTCGCAGAATAGACACGGCTCCGATGTGATTAGCCGTATTCAATATGTGAAGGAACATTCCAGGGGTCTATCCCAAATGCAAAGACACCTAGTTGAAGATCTCAACATACTGAGCAGACGCATGCTTCAAGTCACACACCTTGCCAAAGGCGATATTGCTGTGGCTGTCTTGGCCGGCAACACCACCATGCAACATATGTTTTTGGGTTTGGATCCTAGGGGGATTGCCGAAGCACCATTTGCCCCTGTCATAACCGAGGGAATGATCGTGAGAGCTCAGGATGTTGGACTGGATCTCCATCCTGAAGCCGTACTCTACATCATGCCTTCCAAGTCGGGGTATATCGGTGGAGATCTGTTAGGGTTTGTTTTGGCCTCGGGCGCTGCAAATGAAAAAGATCGGCTGGTCCTTGGACTCGATTTTGGAACAAATGGCGAGATATTCTTGGGCAACAGGGAGCGAATGTTGACTTGCTCTGCTGCGGCAGGTCCTGCATTGGAGGGAGCGAGGATTACTCACGGCATGATTGGTAAAGCGGGGGCCATCGAAGGTTTTCGATGTGACGTCAATAGCCTACACTACCGTGTAATCGGCAACATCAAGCCAAGAGGCCTTTGCGGTAGTGGGCTGGTTGATCTTGTGGCCTTGCTTCTTCATCATGATTTGCTGGATGCTGACGGCTTGCTTCGTCCAATTAGTGAGGAGGCCACAAGCGAGATGGCATCGAGGCTGGTTAAGAGAGCAGGAAACGAACTGCATGACTTTGTTGTAGTGCCTTCTGCAGACAGCCTTGACGGCAGTGAAATACGCTTGACTCAGAAGGATGTCCGTGAATTGCAACTCGCAAAGGCAGCGATCGCCGCGGGTGTTAAAACCTTGATGAAGACCATGGGGGTAGATACGAAAGACATTGACGTTATCTACTTGGCGGGTGCCCTGGGTAATTACGTTCATCCTCTAAGTGCCATGCGGATCGGTCTTCTTCCGCGCATCGATCCAGAGAAGATCATCCCATTGGGGAATGCAGCTTCCACAGGGGCCAAAATGGTACTTCTATCCAAGCAGTATTGGAACAAATCGGCTGAGATTGCTCAATTCATAGAACATGTAGAGCTTTCCACCCACCCGAACCTGTTCGACTACTTTGTCAAAGAAATGAGTTTTCCGACCGAAAACCTGTGGTGATCAGTCCTTTCGGGGAGAATGGTTTGGGGAGAATGGTGTCAGACCCACACATTTGACAAAAAATGGAATTCTGTAAAAAGTGTAGGTCTGACCCATGAGTTTACGGGAATCGGGCAAAAACGAAAAGGAGATGATGTGGGAAGTTAGGTAGGGGGCTGAGGAGTTGTGCACGTTCGGAACGAACGTCCCCCCTGTTCCCTTGACCTATGGAACCGGTGTGGTATCCATAGGAAAGCTTTGTTCTTTGCGGTGCAGAGTGTTTGGCAAGATACTTGTGATTTCACCTGCCGTGACGTCTACACCATATGTGGCATGACTGCTGCCAGTCATTAGCCCCGACCCCGGCGTCCCTCCTTTCCAATGATAACCTTGTCGAAAATATGTGTTTGTGATAATGGAACTCAAGTCTAGCTGTTATCCGTCAACTCTAGTCATTAGGGGACCTACCATGAATACTTACAAACGTATTGGCATTGTCATAGGGGTCGTTGTTGTTTGCGCTTTGGTAAAGTTGGAGGCTTTGGCGCTCAGTGATGACACGAAAAGGCTTCGAGGTCTTAACGGAGTGGGAGTAGTAGTAGAAAAAATAGCCCCCCAAGTCGAACGGGAGGGATTAAGCCAAACCCAACTGAGAACTGACATGGAGGTGAAACTTCGATTAGCTGGGATCAGAGTTTTATCGGAGCAAGAAACGTCTAGAATGCCCTCACAGCCTCTTCTGTATCTTAATGTAAGTATTGTGAAAACCCAAGCGGGATATGTGTTTGCCATACGGGTCGCTCTTGAAGAGAAAGTTCGCACTTTACGACATTTCAATATGCCTGTGCCGGCAAAGACCTGGGAAGGGACAGGAGCCCTTGGTATTAATTCAAGCCTATCGCATATCAGAAACACAGCTAAAGTCCTGTTGGATGAATTTATCAAGGCCTATTTAGCCGTAAACCCAAAATAAAGATGAAAGAATGGCTCCAGGATTGACATTTTCTTCGATCTCCAATAGAAACCTATCAGCTAACCCACTGATTTCAAAATTAAAGAACGTGGCAAGTTGTCATCACTTCCGCCTGGTTAAACATGCCCACTATATCTTGCTCACTTGCCTGCC
>DAOUZN010000103.1 GCA_030665585.1 Deltaproteobacteria bacterium
GCACCAGAGGTGTCAAAAAGCGTCACGCCATCCCGGCAATGACCCTGGCTTCTCATGTGGCTGGGGGGAGCCATCGATGCATTCAGACAGACTCTTCTGGATAGTATTTGCGAGGTGCGAAATCTATAGTGACAGGATCTACGCCGGTCTAGAACGTGGCGAGTGTGTCGGTGCCTAATTCATCGACGACATAATAGTATTCTTTTCTGCCTTCACCGGTCATGCCGGCCGCACCGACCTTGGTCCCACTGACATGGCACAACCAAACCTCTAGGAAGCCGAGGTCTGGGATCCCAGGGCTCTCACTTCCGGCTGTGATCTTGGCCTTTACGCCAGGAGACAACGTGAAGACCGGGCCCTCAGGCCTGGGATTACCAGTAGTATCCAGCGTACCGATCTCAGGCCCGTCCCCCGGGTTGTGGTCATATTTTACATCATCTAGGTTAACAAAGTTGCCTCTGGCGAGGGTCACCAGGTTCCGGCCGTCCGACATGGCCATGAGGTCAGAAGATCTCGATCTTAGATCGATCATGAAGACCAAAGCGATCTGTGCTATAATACCCAGTACAATCATGACCATCAGGAGTTCGATGAAGGTAAATCCCCTGTTGTCCTTGAGTTTTTCCAGCATATTCTCCTCCTTCCTCACGCAAGCGGGATGCCCATAGACACTAATTGACCACCGGTTCCCAACGCCCATTGATGTGGATATGGGACGTAGCACTGATTTCAGGATACTGAACATTTCCGAAACCCAGGTTCCCATGTGTATCTTTCCACACCAAGTAGCGGGTGCTAAAGGCTGAAGCGATTTTGGGCTGGGATTTGCGTTTTTGGAGGCCGTGATCGTCACGAGGACGAGTTCGTGTAGGAACGGGCGCCTTATCCATCCTGGTCCAACTATTGGTCTGGAACACAGATACAGCCTCTCCTTCAGGATATTCAACATTCCCAAAGCCCAGTGCGCCGTGCTCATCCTTCCACACCAAATAGCGAGTGCTAAGCTCTGATGCGATGTCTAGCTGGGATTTACGTTTTTCGAGGCCATGCTCTTCTTCACGGCCGGTGTCTGCGGCAAGGCGAGGCTTTTGTACTTTGATCCAGCTGTCAGCTTGGCGTACGAATACCGGCTCTTTTTCAGGATATCCCACATTTCCGAAACCCAGTGTGCCGCGCTCATCCTTCCACACCAGGTAGCGCCCTTCAAGGCTTGAGACAATCGCGTCAGGGCCCTTTTTCTTTTTCGTAATCTCCGTCTCTGAGGCGATCGGTTCTTTGTCCTTTGGTAAAGGCATCTTGACGTTATACCATCTGCCAATGGCGTAAATGGACAGCTTGTCTGCATGAGGGTACTGAACATTGCTGAAGCCCAAGACGCTATTCTTGTCTTTCCACACCAGGTATCTCTCACTCAGGTCGGATCCCACACCAGAACCTATCTCAGACTCCGTCATTGAAACCACTTCAGGCTGGACCGTGGAAATGATCCTTGATTCATCCCCTTCAAGGGAAGAGACAGAGGTCACATCCATTTGTCTTTGCCGGAGAGCTTCAAAAAAGGCCGCTCTGGCCAACGCCAGTCTTTTCCGAGCTGACGGCTCGGCCCTTTGGGCAATAACTTCTTCGGGCTTTTTGACCTCTTTGGGTTTGGGGATGGGGGTCGGCGTGGCCACCATGGCACCGGTCTCGGCCTGAGGCCTCAAGCTCTTGTCTATGGAGGCAACGATCCTCTTGTCGCCCAGAATCAGGGTCTTACTCAGGAAAAAATCATCACCCCTTGGCTCATAGTACCAGTCAATTTCCTCAATGAGCGTTTGGTTGGCCAGATACTTGGGAAAAAGCTCTGTCAGGCTGGAAGGATAGGCATGATTTTCGTCGTGATATCTCTTTAGCGCCATGCCCATCTGAGCTAGACCAGCTCTGGGGCTTGCCTTTGCGATGTCAGTGGCCCTGTTGTTTGCTTCTTGTGTGTAGGCGCCCGTATCCCGCTTTCCTTTGTGGTGTCGATAACCCATAAACCCGCACCACAGCACAACGGCAACAGCGACAACGATGATGAATTTCTTCTGCATGAAAACCTCGTAACGAGCAATAAAGCCAACCCAAAAACCGGGCGAATAAATAATGGGCTGACGCAGGAGGGATAAGCAAATTTGGTGCCATCCGACAGAGACACGGCGTCTTTAAACCTCAAGAAACAAGGGAGGCATGAGCCCCCGCTCCCAACCAATGGCTGGTGTCCATTCATCCTTTTGGCTTGACATGAGGATGCCGTAGAAAGTATGTGATATAAATATGTTAACGGATTCCACCGCCAATTAGGGGGTCAGGAGGGTGTCTTGAGGGAAGTCTTTTCACACCGGGCTGGCCGGATTTTTCTGCTGGTCCTGTTCCTCGCTGTGGTGGCGCTGTTGGCAGTCACGCCTTTGTTTTCCAGGCCGGTCGTTATTGTGGGATGGATCCCCCTGCCATTTGCAGCCGGGATCATTTTTCTGCTGGTCTGGCTCTGTGCCTATCTTATCTATTTTCTTAAGTATTGGCCTTTTCGCTGATTCTGAGGCCTCTGGGAAGGCGCCATGGTCATTGTTCTTTTAGCTGCCTTTGGTGTGGGGGTCTTGCTGTTGGCCGTGTACGGTTACAAGGTCTCGGCCAAGACAGCCGAAGACTACATGCTTGCAGGCAGGGGGATTGGCATTGCCGTGATGTTCTTCTTTGCCCTCTTTGCCATCTCCAGTGTATGGACCTTTTATGCCTATCCGAGCATCCTGTACCGGCACGGGCCTGGGTTCGTCTATTTCATATGGGGCTGTGTCGCAGGCTTTGTTATTCTATACATGTTCATTGGTCCACGGCTTTGGGCGGTGTGCCGACTGAATCGGTTCCTGTCCCCTATCGAGGCCCTGGCCGCCAGGTATGAGTCACCGGGACTGAGACTCATCGTCTCCATCGTGCTTCTTGGTTCCATTATTCCCTATATTGCTGATCAGTCTCTGGGCGTGGGTTTGGGACTAAAGGCGTTGCTGGGGTTTCCGCCTGTTGTGGGTATCCTTTATATTTCCTTGCTCCTGATTTTCATTGTGTTGCTCGGCGGCATGCGCATTACAGCCTGGGTAAACGTCCTTCTTGGCCTGATTTACACGGTGGCCTTCCTGGGATCCCTGATCTTCATCATGACCAGGGTCTTCCCCGGAGGGCTTTCAGAGGCTGTTACGGTCCTTCAGACCAAAGAGCCTGCCCTGCTGACGACCCCCGGCCCTGAGGGGTTGTTCAGGCCGGCTGTGACCTCTATTGTCTTTTTTGTGGGGATATTGGCATTTACCTGGCCTCACATCGTCATCAGTACCATGACCGCCCAGGACAAAACCATCTTCAAGTGGATGCCCGCCCTGGCCATTATCGTGGCCGGCATGTTCTTCTACACGATTCCCTTTGTATGGGGCGCTATGGTGGCGCCTGCCATCAGTCGCCTGCCAGGCACGCTGGTGCCGCCCCTTTCGGGCAAGGAAGCGGACAATATTGTGCAAATGATTATCACGAGCTATCTTCCCCCCTGGTTTTCTGCATTTGTGCTTATGGGCGTCATTGCCGCAGCCATTTCCACGGCTGCGGTCCAGCTCATGACGGCAAGCATCATCGTGGCCCGGGACGTTATCCATGGCCTGCTTGTCCCCGGGGGCAGCGACCAGTTTCTCATCCGGACGACCAAGCTCTCGATTGTTGCCATTCTCTTGCTCAGCACGGGGATCGCCTTCTGGTACCCTGTTGAGCTGGCGCAATACCTTGTTGGCATTGCCATCCCCGGGTTTGCGCAGTGGGGGCCGCCTTTCGTCGGGGGTATGCTCTGGAAAAGAGCGACCAAGGAGGGGGCCGTGAGCGGGATCCTTGCTGGTACACTCTACCTGATTGCGGGGTTTATCTATCGGCCTGCGTTGCTCGGCCTGCATCCAGCCATCCCAACGCTCCTGATCAATGTCACACTCTTTGTGGTGATCAGCCTGTGCACCAGTTGTCCCAATCCCACAGTGATTCGAGTATTTTTTGATGACGTGGAAGATTTTCTCTCGAAAAAAGCATAAGGAGCCGTGGCGGCTCATCTTTAGGCCCCATGGGGATATGGCCGATATCATGGCCTTGCCGGGGGCTGTCTTGGAAGGGCAGATCGCCGGACGTTACCTGCTGTCCTCCACCGTGACCCCAGGCACGGTCATTCTTCAGGGGGTGTCGCGCAAAGGAATACTAGCCGGAGTTGATGTCGCAATAGACCACGAGGCCGCCACAGAGCACGATGTGGATGTGGCCTATCAACCTAGATCGGGCAGAGCGAGCCTGCGTCCGGCAGAGACGGTTAACTTTGAAGAAATGATGCTCAAGGCGGGAGACGAATTTGTGTCCGTGGGCAGGAACCCGGATGACCTGGCCTGTATCCTGTACACCTCCGGCACCACAGGCCGACCCAAGGGCGTCAAGCTCGCCATCAAGAATTTCGTGTCCGAGCATCAATCCACGGCAAAGGCACTGGATGTCACCCGAAAAGACAAAATCATCGGCGTGCTTCCTTTTTTTCACGTGTTCGGCCTTTCGAACATCCTCCATCTTGGATTGATTCACGGTGCCAGTATCGTCCTGGTTCCCCAATACAGCCCCGGGAGTCTGCTTAAGACTATCATGGAGAATCATCCCACCCTGATCATGGCCATTCCTACCATGTTTGTGCATCTCCTCGCCGTGCTGGAGCGAAGAAAGGTCCGGCTGCCTGAAAGCATCCGCTTGTGTGTCTCTGGCGCGGCCCCATTACCTAAAGACATCATTGAAGCCTTCGAGAAGTGTTCGGGGTGCCGCGTCCTTGAGGGGTATGGCCTGACTGAGACGGCATCGGCCTGCTGTCTGAACCCGCCCCATGGCCTTTGCAAGGCAGGCTCCATTGGTGTGCCTCTTGCCGGGTTTGAAATGAAGATCGTGGGTGCGGATGGCCAAGAACTTCCGCCGGGAGAAGTGGGAGAGATTGCCGTCAGAGGCGAAGGCGTCACGGCCGGCTATTACAATCTTCCCGAAGAGACAAACGAGGCCTTCAAAGACGGCTGGTTTCTCACCGGTGATATAGGATACCAGGACCGGGACGGCTATTTTTTTATTACGGACCGCAAGAAGGAGATCATTATCAAGGGGGGACTCAATATTTCACCGAGGGAGGTGGAGGAGGTCCTCCTGGGGCACCCCGCGGTCAAGGAAGCCGCCGTTATGGGTCGGAAAAAAGGGGAGCGGGAGGAGATCGTCGCATTTGTTACAACCAAAGGAGAGATTTCGGCAAAGGCATTGATCAGCCATTGTAGGCAGGCCTTATCAAGCTTCAAGGTGCCGGATGCCATCTGCTTCATGGAGGCCCTTCCCATGAGTGTCACCGGCAAGGTCCTGAAAAAAGAACTCACAGACGATTATCGAGATGAGCGCAGAATCAGACGGAAAGAGATCGGACCTGGTCCAGTCGATTGAAAGGTGGGCCGCATCCCTGCCTGATACGGTAGCACTCCGATTTGAAGGCGAAGCGATCACCTATGAAGCACTAAACCGCCGGGCCAATCGGGTGGCCAATGGGCTTCAAGGGATGGGTGTGGAAAAAGGAGACAGGGTGGCCATCATGCTTCCGAACATCCCGGAGTTTGTATACGCCTTGGTCGGCACCTTAAAGCTCGGGGCGGTAGCCGTGCCCTTCAACACCCTCTATAAGGGCGGAGAGATTCTGCATATCCTTAAAGACTCTGGTGCCAAAGTCCTGATCGCTTTGACCAACTTTGCCCCCATGATCAATGAGATCCGCCCAGAGCTGCCCGCCCTGGAACAGGTCATCCTCACCGGGGAGCGCAATCTGCTCTTTGCCCACCCTGAAAGCACGGCCTTCCTGCAGTTGATCCTTCAAAGGGGGCTCATCAAGGACGTGGATGGGGCCTATCGGAAAGTGGGTGACATCGTGTTGACGGTGATGAAAGCCCTTGGGGTCAAGGAGGCCTGGTACAAACACCGGGGAAGTATTCGAGTGCGGGGAGACAAGATCGCCACCTTTGTCATCTCTGAAGTGGAAGGCCTCGCGCTGATCAATGTGGTATTTTTTTTGGGTCCTATGGACACGGGAGATTTCTTGCGCGTGGCATGGGTGCCGCCTGAAATCAGGGATAAAGTCGTAGAACCACTCACATCCGTGGAACAGGAGACCGGCCACAGACCCCCTTGGGATCAAGTCAAGGAGACCGTGGCGGCAGCTTTAGAGGAGGGTTTTCAAGTGGAGATCAAGGAAGGCTCCTTCGTCAGAGACGAGCTTTTTGCCTATGAAAAGCTCCGTTCCTTGGCTTATAAAGCGCGATAGACGGGGTGACTTGCCAGTCTTGTGTCAGGAGTTCAATGGCTGTAATCCGAAGAGCACCATTTGAAACCTGCGATTGGGTGATGCCGCCTATTTCACAATAATGACCTCCTCGCCTTTCACTTTTGCCCACTCTATGTTCTTGTTGTGTTCGGCCCAATATTTTTTGTTGACGTCCTGGATGAGAGCCATCTCAACCTCGTGTTTACACTCCAGGCACTGGTATCTGAAAGAAGACGTTATCTTCATGTCGCACCCGCACTTATCACAAGTTACTTTCATGGCGTGCCCCCTGACTTACCTTTTCCCTAAGTCACATAAATGTTGCTCTGGCTAGCATCTTTAGTGTATTTTGTCAAAAGATTCGCTTAACGCCAAGCAGACGAAACCCTCATGAAATCCTCCCAATCCTCTGGAACTTACAGGCCTTTTAGAAATCTCAAGACCCTGCTGGATGCAAAGTCGTTTCCCTTGGCTTCGGACCATGAGAAGGGCCCCGTGGCAAAGCGTGTCGATCAGGAGACGCTTGATGCTGATGAGGAAGCAAGGCTTTTTCAAGAGGGCATGGCTGATGTTGTGCCCATTTTGCGGGACACCCGCGCCATAGATCACGGCCCGCACACCCGCCCAAGGGTATCGGAAAACGATCCTGAAGCCGAAGCCTTGGCCCGGTTGGAAGATTTAGTGAAGGGCGGCGAGGGGTTTATCATTTCCGACACGCCGGAGTA
>DAOUZN010000129.1 GCA_030665585.1 Deltaproteobacteria bacterium
AAGAACTCTATCAAAAGGCCAGATCGATGGGTATCATCTTTGTTCGCTATGATGTGGAAAATAAACCTGAAGTCGAGGAGGTCGATGGCAGACTGCGAGTCACGGTAATGGACCATGTGCTGGGACGGCCCATTTTGCTTACGCCTGATTTCATCACTTTATATACGGCTATTGCGCCACAAGGAAGCGAAAAACTCTCCGACATGTTGAAGGTGACCTTGAACCAGGAGAAGTTCTTTCAAGAGGCCCACGTGAAACTGAGGCCCGTAGACTTCTCCACAGACGGGATCTTTGTGTGCGGTATTGCCCATTACCCCAAACCTCTTGACGAATGCATCGCTCAGGCCCAAGCCGCTGCCTCCCGTGCCGTCACAATACTGGCGCAGGAAAACGTCGTTATTGAGCCCATTGTAGCGGCCTTTGTTGACCGAGAGGCTTGTAGAGGTTGCGGCCTCTGCGTGGCCCTTTGTCCATACGGCGCACTTGACTTAGAAGAAACTCCAGAAGGTCGCAAACTGAAGTTGATCTCCGCCTCGTGCAAGGGGTGCGGTGTGTGTGCGGCCACCTGCTATCGACATGCTATCAGCATCAATTCCTTCAACGATGCACAGATAGAAGCACAAGTGCACGCTTTTTTGCACAGGTAGTTAAACTGTTGCCCAAACAGCTGTAATCAGCGTGACCTCATGGTAGCTTTTCACCCAAAAATTTTGACGTTTTGCTGCACATGGTGAGGCTACTCCGCAGCAGACCTCGCTGGCGTGTCCAGGATCCAATATCCGCCCGATATCAGAGTGATACGGGTTATGTGTACAGGTAGGGTGGACCCGGCTCTGGTTGCAGATGCCTTTGTGAACGGGGCAGATGGCCTATTGGTTATTGGTTGCCATTTTGGTGATTGCCACTATGTCTCTGGCAACCACATGGCCAAACAGAAGCTCGATATGACTGGACAGGTCCTTGCCTATGCAGGACTGAACCGAAAAAGGCTTCAGTTCAGCAACCTCTCTTCTGCCGAGGGTGCCAAGTTTGCCCAATATACCGCTGAGTTTGTGGAACAGATCCAAGAGATCGGCCCCTTGGGCTCGAGCGGAGACGGCTTTGCCAAGCCTGAACTTACAGAGAAGCTCAAGATTGCCCACAGGTGTTTGGCGGGGCCAAAGCTCCGTTGGGTGATAGGAAAGAAACCCGTGTTTATCAGAGAGGGCAACAAGTACGGAGAAGTATATACCGAACATGAGATTAACCGCACAATAAGCGGGATTATCATGGATGAAATGGCCACCCACACCATCCTGGCAGCCTTGGAAAAACGTCCAGCTGCCGTAATAGACATTGCCAAAGAGCTTGAGATCCCGGCGCCTGACATACTCAAGTATGTCTTGGCTTTGAAACGAAGGGGTCTGGTGGAAATAGATCAGGTGGCAGGGCAGTCCCCTATCTACAAGTGCAAGGCAGAAGAGGTGAGGTGCTAGGGTGGCTCAAAAGAAGGTTTTAGTCATGGGTGGCGGGGCAGCCGGTATTCATGCGGCGTTGTCAGAGGCTGCTGCCGGCAACAAGGTCTACCTGGTAGAGCATTTTCCCAGTATAGGCGGGGAGCGGATTGCGCGGGATAGGATCATTGGTGATGGCGACGCCATTTACGTCCCAGATGTGGCAGAGGTTAAGAGTCATAAGAAGATTGAGGTGCTCACCAGCGCTGATGTTGGGGCGTTGATCGGCGAGAATGGCAAATACACGGTAAAGCTCCGCTGCCGCACCCCCCGTGTTGACCGTGAAAAATGCGATGACTGTGGCGAATGTATCAAGGTATGCCCGATCCATATGTACGATGATTACAATGAAGGTCTTGAATGGCGAACGGCTATTGACTTCTTCAATTCGGAATCTGGGAACTACAACATATTCAAGGAAGACCTGCCTGTTTGTCAGCAAACCTGCCCCATCAATTTGGACATCCGCACCTATGTGGGCCAGATTGCAGACGGCAAGTTTGCCGAATCCCTGGCCACAATTAGACAAAAACTTCCCTTCCCCTTGAGCATCGGCCGTGTGTGCCCCCACCCCTGCGAAGCAGAGTGCAACCGTGGGCACAAAGATGAACCGATTAGCATCTGCTTTCTAAAGCGCTTTGTGGCCGACTATGAGGTAAACAGCGGCGTGACGCCCAATGTTCAACTCACTAAAGTGAAGTACCCCGAAAAGATTGCCATCATTGGGGGCGGCCCGAGCGGCCTCACATGCGCCTATCACCTGTCACTTTTTGGATATGAAAATGTGACGGTCTTTGAAGCGTTACCTGAACCGGGCGGAATGTTACGTGTTGGCATTCCCGAGTACAGGCTTCCCAAAGAGATTCTGGCCAACGATATTGAGTTCGTCACAAGGCACGGCGTGGAAATCAGGGCCGGGATCCGTGTTGGAAAAGACATCAGTTTTGATGATATCCGAGAGGAGTATGATGCTGTCCTTGTCGCCATTGGAGCCCACAAGGGCGTGGGAATGAGGGTCAAGAATGAAGATGCCGAAGGCGTTTTCGAGGGCGTTAAGTTTTTGCGCGACGTGGCGCTCGACAATGAGGTGCCCAACAAGGGTACCGCCGTCGTCGTCGGGGGCGGGAATGTGGCCATGGACGTTGCCCGCACCGGCATCCGGATCGGTTTTAACGAAATGAATGTGCTCTATCGTCGAACACGTAATGAGATGCCCGCCAGCCCCTGGGAAGTAGACGCTGCCGAACGTGAGGGAGTGAATTTCCATTTTCTTGTGGCTCCCCAGGAAGTGATTGTAAGGAATGGGAGGGCCGTTGGAATGAAATGTCTGAGGGTGAGGCTTGGCGACCCGGACGCCAGCGGGAGGCGCAAGCCCGTTCCGGTTGAAGGTTCGGGGTTTGTAATGAAGGGGGACACCATCTTTGCGGCCATCGGACAGGTGACGGACAACACCCTGGTAGAAGAAAAACACGGCTTTCAGTTTGGGCGGAAGCTCAACTTCCAGGTGAACCCCAACACCTTTGAGACCGACGTGGAGGGTGTCTTTGCCTCAGGAGACGCTGCCACAGGCGCAGATATCGCAATCCGGGCCTGCGCAGGAGGCAAGAGAGCAGCAGAATCTATTCACCAGTATCTGAGAGAAAAGGAGTAACATGCATACCTACGAGAAAAAGGGAAGATATATCATAGACTTTGAGGATATTCCGAGCAAGCGGGCAGAGATGCCGGAGATCGCTGTTGAAGACAGGAAAGGAAACTTCAAAGAGGTGGAGACCGGATTTGCGGAAGATGTGGCGGTTGCCGAAGCCAAGAGATGTCTAAGTTGTCGGCGTTGCCTGGGATGTGCTCTGTGCTGGGCCGAGTGTAAGCCTGAAGCAGTCAATTTTGATCTGCCTGACAAGGATGTTGACCTTTATGTAGACAAGATTATTCTCACTTCAGGTATGGAATGCAAGATGGCGCGCATCTCTGGCAACATCGACAACAAGCACATGAACGTGGTCACTGACCTGCAGGTGGAGCGTATGCTGGCAGACACGGGACCGAGCAACGGGCTCATCCTCCGCCCCCAGGACGGTGAAATCCCAAGGAGAATCGCCTTTGTTCAGACCTTGGGGACGGTAGGTGATAAGATCCGAGCCGCCACTCTGATATTTGGGATCAATGAGGCCATCATTGCGCGGAGAAGAATGGATGACGTGGAAATCAGCCTCATCTCTCCCAACATGGAGGCCTTTAAAACGAGTCTCGAAACGGGCCTGGACAAGGTTTCTGGCATCAGTTTTATTAGTGGCACGGTGAGTGCGGTTGCTGAAGTGGGTGACAGCAGAGACATTGAAGTCACGTATGAAGTAGATGGGAGTGAAAAGCTTGAAACCTTTGGGCTTGTTGTCCTACTTACCCAACCGCAACTCCCGCCTTACATTGCAGATGCAGCAAAGCAGTTGGGAGTTGAGGTAGATTATAGCAGCTTCCTCGGCAACCAGGGAGGGATGGTTGAAAGAGATAGGGCGGGCATCATGCTTGCTCAGGATCTTTAGCCCGGCTGATTGTCTGTGACAGCGCGGCGTAAATTCGCAAAGTGATTTGCCGATTTATGGTGGTTGTCAAGAACGTATTCCGTCGGGATGGATTGACTTTGTGAAAATTATAGCATATAATTCAAATTTGTGCGGTAACTCATTAGATTACCAGGAGAATCGGCATGGAACCTTTGGATTTGACCAAACGAGCTGAACGCAAGCTGGCCATGAAGCCGGAATGGGCGAATATGTGCTTTACATGTGGGACGTGTGCCAGCGGCTGTCCTGTGAGTGGTGTGGATGGCTGGGATCCGAGAAAACTGGTCCGTGCCGTGGTTCTTGGCCTTGAGCAGGAGGTAATCGACGCTAGGTGGCCCTGGATTTGTACCATGTGCGGACGATGTCAGTATGCCTGTCCCCAGGGGGTTGAATTGGTCTCTCTTATCAGGAATGTACGTTATCATCGGGACCGAGACAAGGTCCCCGGAACCCTTCACAAAGGTGTCATGGCGGCTTTGAAGACCGGCAACAACTTTTCCATCCCGAAGGATGACTTCATATTTGTCATGGAAGACGTTGCCGAGGAATTTGCCGAGGAAGAAGGTTTGTCTGATTTCAAAATGCCTTTGGACAAGAAAGGTGCCAACATCCTCTGCACCGTTCACGGCAAGTTACCTTATGGCCAGACGGACGACATGAAGTTCTGGTGGAAGATCTTTTATGCTGCCGGAGAAGACTGGACGATTCCGAGCGAAAACTGGGAGGGGGTCAACTGGGCATTGTACACGGGTGATGATGAGGCCATGAAAACCATGGTCGGCCGGATCGTGGAAAACATGGAAAAGTTGGAGGCGAAAAACCTCCTTTTTCCCGAATGAGGCCACGCTTACATGGCGACCAGGCGGGGTCTCCAAAAATGGTTCCCTGATGCCCTGAAAAAATTCGGCGTATATACCGTATTTGACCTCCTTGTTAAATACATTGAAGAGGGAAGGATCAAGATTGATAAGTCAAGACACCCGCAACTGGCTACTTACCACGATCCATGCAACTATGGGAGGAAGTCTGAGATGGTGTTCGGTCATGGATATTACGAAGAGCCGCGGTGGATCATGGATCAATGTGTAGAAAACTGGGTGGACCTTTATCCCAACAGGGCATACCAATTTTGCTGCGGCTCCGGAGGTGGCATATGGCTTACGCCGTATAACAAGGAAAGAATAGGGCATGGCGGGAAGAAAATAGAGCAAATCAAAGCAGCGGGGGCGAAGTTGCTCGTGGTCCCTTGCCACACCTGCCACGACCAGTTCAACAAAAGCCTTAAAGCAGAATACAATATGGA
>DAOUZN010000167.1 GCA_030665585.1 Deltaproteobacteria bacterium
TCTAAGACCTTTACCACGCAAGAGACCTTGACCAACGCCCACAGCGCTCGAGATTGGTTCCTTAAGAAAGCCGAAGATAAGGCCGCCATTGCCAGGCATTTTGTGGCTGTCTCCACCAATGCGGAGGCGGTGCGTCGATTCGGCATCGACACCCGGAACATGTTTGAATTCTGGGACTGGGTCGGAGGGCGGTATTCCCTGTGGAGCGCCATCGGCCTTGCCATTGCCCTGTCGATCGGTATGGAAAACTTTGCGTCCCTGCTCGCCGGCGCCCATGACATGGATGAGCACTTCCGTACAGCGCCCCTGGACAAGAATATGCCCGTCATCCTGGCTCTGTTGGGGATCTGGTACAACAACTTCTTCAATGCCCAGACCCACGCCATCCTTCCCTATGACCAATATCTCCATCGTTTTCCTGCTTATCTCCAGCAGGCCGACATGGAAAGCAATGGCAAACGGGTGAATCGCCAGGGGGGAGTCGTCAACTATTCGACAGGTCCCATCATCTGGGGGGAGCCGGGCACGAACGGCCAGCATGCCTTCTATCAGCTCATCCATCAGGGGACGAAGCTGGTGCCGGCAGACTTCCTGGCACCCATGGAGACCCAAAACCCCATGGGTAACCATCACAACATCCTGCTGTCCAATTTCTTTGCCCAGACCGAGGCCTTGATGAAAGGAAAGACCGACCGCGAAGCCCGCGTCGAGCTGGTTGCCAGCGGTATGGACCCGGAGGCTGCAGAGAAGCTCTTGCCTCACAAGGTATTTGAAGGCAACCGACCGACAAACGCCATTTTCTTCAAGAGGCTGGATCCCAAGACCTTAGGCGCCCTGATCGCCCTTTATGAACACAAGATTTTTGTCCAGGGTATCATTTGGCAGATCAACTCTTTTGATCAATGGGGCGTGGAGCTGGGGAAACAACTGGCCAAGGTGATCCTTCCCGAGCTGGAGGGTGATGATGAGGTGACTACTCATGACTGTTCCACCAATGGCCTGATCAACTACTACAAGGCGAACCGATCGAGATAGAATGGCACACCCCTAAACGCCCAAATGCCTTTCTTAGACACGATGAGGCCTTAAGGGGGCACCCCCCATTGCGCCATGGGACGAACCCGTGGCGGCCAGCACGTCCAGGTATGCCTCCCACAGTTTTGCCCGGAGGTCTTCCAGCAATCTAAATTGTTCCGTTAACATGTCCACCAGCCCTGGGTCATGTTTCATCATTTCCTCTTTCAGCCTTGAGCATAAATACCGATGGCAGGTAAAGGGCCGGGTTTTTGGTGTGAGAAGGCAACCCATGGGTGACAGAAAGGGACAACCCTTACTTGTTTGATGTTTCCTTCTTGGCACGCTTTTTCGGCCAGATACTTTGGCAAAGATGGTGTCCTTCTCATCAAAGAGATGTTGCACCCTGTTGCAGCAAGGCTCCTCGCATCTTGAACATACCTTCGCCACATAGTCCCCCTGAAGTAAAATGACTTCAGACAAGAGGTGATCCATCTGTGTTGCGGTTTTCAGAAGTCGGGATTCGCCTTTTCCAAGATTCTCCATGGACACGTCCTAGTCGAAAACCACAGGCTCCCGCAAAATTATGTCAATGGCATCCAGGGCGCTCCGGGCAATGGCCGGGTAGACCTTCGTCAAGGAGGCGATCTGTCTGAGATTGTCGGCCGTGCGTGTCACCAGCATGGCCAGGTTCCCCTCTGCCATGCCCCCGATTTCAAGCACCTTTTCCCACGGCTGTCCATTGGCCCATGCATAGATGGTCGCAGCCGGCCATAAAACGATGGGTTTGGCCTCAAATCCCCGCATGACCTTGCGCTCCATGAGCGGGCTTAGGGCCTTTATCATCTTGTGGTAGGCATTTAACAGCCGCTTGGGGACGGTTGCTTCGTCCAGCCGTTCCTCCACATCCCGGTCGTGGACAAAGGGTGCCACCAGGGCACCAAGCAAGGCCGGATCAGAATCCGGCAAGACCCCTGTGCGCAGTCCTTCGGCGATCATCAGCGGTTGGTCGAGCCTGAGCTGAGAGGCCCAGAGTCCATCCGGGGTGAGCCTGTTCTCTTCCGTGACAAAGCCCTCCCCTTTCAAGAAATCAAGGTGTTTCACAAAATCATTCCATAAGCCCAGACGCACGGCATGGGCGCTGTCCCACATCAAGGAAAAGGTGTCAAGGACACGCCTGAAAGTCCCCCCGGACTTCCCGTGACATGTCTTGAAATGACCACACTCCTTGCAGATCAGGCCGCCCAGCTCCTGCTCAAGAAAAAGTGAACGGGTCCTCATCGGCTTCAGTTCTGAAACCTCTTTTTCTCCCTTAGGCAAAGATTCCAATGGGGGCGGCAAGTCTTGCTGTGCGGTACGAGCCATCAAGGCCTTGATCCCCTGCGGATCATCCAGGGGCGGCAGGTCCAGAACACGGTCCAGGATCTGCGCCACCTTTTGGGGACGAAACCACCTCATCTTTACGTGTTCCCCCCGAAAAGAGATCTTCCCTTTCACCCGGCAGGCCAGGACGCCCTGTTCATCCCGTCTCACGTGATATCTGACGGCACAGTACATCCGACCCCGGTGATCCAGAAAGAGCCGGCCAGGAACCAGGTTTGCCACCTTGGAAAGCTTTGCTTCGAGGATTTTCAATTTCCGTCTCAAGTCGTTGATTTCACGCTTGAGAACCGCCCTCTTCCGGATCAAATCGAGGACAAATTCAGGCCCCGCACACAAGGCCTCTGGAAGATGCGCCATGAGCTTCCCACCGGCCTTTTTCAGAGCCCGCTCAAGCCCTGGCTCCTGGTTGATCACGTTCACGTAGGTGGCAAAGGATCTCTGAAAGATCCCTTTGATCTGATCAGGGCTATGAGACAAAAGGAGATTCAGCACCATGGAAAAGTCCACCTTGATCTGGCTGAGCACGTCTTCAGGAGGCGTGGTGCAAAGACCTGCGATAAGCCGCACATCCATGAATTTTCCGGGAATGACGATGGCAAAACCGATGCGATCCTTGCCCCGCCTGCCGGCGCGCCCCGTGGTCTGATGAAATTCAGTGCCGTTCAATGGGACAAAGGCATGCCCATTGTACCGGTCTGAATTCAGGAACACCACGCTCCGGGCCGGG
Organism: Deltaproteobacteria bacterium; assembly: GCA_030665585.1. Taxonomy (GTDB): domain Bacteria; phylum Desulfobacterota; class Desulfobacteria; order Desulfobacterales. The sequence continues at coordinate 3,125 of DAOUZN010000167.1, forward strand.
AAATTCACCCCTGCAGCCACCGTGGAGGTGGCAAAGACCGCATCCAGCAGGCCCTCGGTCATCAGGTGTTCTATGAC
>DAOUZN010000100.1 GCA_030665585.1 Deltaproteobacteria bacterium
TGTATATCTGAAATGTTATGCACGTTCTGCACGAACGTCCCCCATTTTCACGACTGAGAGCAGCCCTATGGCGTCAGGCACAGGCGTGGTCCGCCATGACATGTACAAGCAGCACCTTGCCGATTATCCCCACGTTGAAAGCCCGCAACGTCTGGAAGTCATTTATGACATGTTGGACGGGGCCGACATGGCCGCAAAATTCGTGACCATCCCACCTCGTCCAGCCACGCGCGAAGAACTAGCCTGGGTCCACACCAAGTCTCATATCCAACGGGTTGCCGCCACGGATGGCAAGCCCCACGTCTCCCTGGATCCCGACACCCAAACGACACCTCTTTCCTACCAGGCGGCCAAATTGGCGGCCGGCGGCTTGTTCTCGCTGATTGACAAGATATCTGATGGCACCGTTCGCAACGGGTTCGCCCTGGTCAGACCTCCGGGGCATCATGCAGAACAGGACCGGGCCATGGGGTTTTGCCTATTTAACAATGTGGCCCTTGGTGCCCGGTATGCCATGCATACCTATGGGGTGAAGAAGGTCCTCATCGTGGACTGGGACCTGCACCACGGCAATGCCACCCAGAATACCTTTTATGACGACCCCGAGGTCCTCTATTTTTCTACTCACCAGTTCCCCTACTATCCTGGAAGCGGTAATCTGACACAGGTAGGCCATGGAGAGGGCAAAGGATTTACGGTCAATGTCCCCCTCTGGCCGGGCCATGGGGACACGGAATTCTTCCAGATCTTCAAACAGATCCTTTCACCTATTGCCGGCGCCTTCAAACCCGAGTTGATCCTTGTATCGGCTGGCTTTGACACTTACGTGGATGATCCTCTTGGGGGCATGAAGGTCACACCAAAGGGTTATGCGGCCCTCACGCATCTTCTAATCGACCTTGCCAACACACATTGTTCGGCAAAGCTCGCCATCACCCTGGAGGGGGGCTATCACGTGGCAGGGCAGCGAGAATCAGTCAAGGCTGTGTTAAAGGAACTTGCCGAGGAAAGTATATTGACACAAGGCGACCTGGCATTTCTTGAACAAGGGACACCGCCTCCTGTCGTGGAAGAAGTCATTCAGGTGCAAAGGGCGTACTGGCCTGCCCTGTAAGGATTGAAGCTCAAAGCTCTAACAGACGGCACAGTAAAAAGCACCTCTGCCCTCCGACCTCCGATCTCTGCCCTCCGACCTCCGACCTCTGGAACAAAACCCTGCCACGAGCTTTCAGCGACCACCTTTGAGCTTCCACCTATCCCCTCCCCCAGACGCCTTTCACCTTTTCAGGGATGCTCACCACCCCGCCGGGAAGAAAAATGACGATGATCAGTACAATAGCGCCGTAAACCATGACCTCGGCATCTTCAAAGTAGTGGAGCCATTCATAGCTCAGAAAAGTGATCAGCATGGCGCCAACGACGGCCCCCCAAAGGCTGTGCATCCCCCCTAAGATGATCATGATGACCAGCTTGATAGACACAAAGAGGTCAAAGCTGGCAGGGTTGATAAAGTTCAAATAGTGTGCATACAGGCTCCCCGCAACAGAGGCCAGCACGCCTGACAACACAAAAACATAGATCTTGTATTTGGCCACATTCACACCAACAGCACTTGCCGCCATTTCGCTGCTGTGTATTGACCGTAGGGCCCGGCCCACCCTGGATCGAATAATGTTGAGGCAAAGCAACAACACCACAAGAACTATGCTCCAGACAAAATAGTAATATTTTACGACCGAATCGAGGGCCCACCCCATGATGCTGATACCCGGAATGAAGGCCAGCCCGTCAGGGCCTCCCGTAAGCCCTATGCTCTCATTGAAGATCACGGTAATAATAATACAAAAAGCCAGGGTGGCCATGGCCAGGTAATGCCCCTTCAGCTTTAAAGATGGCCCCCCTATCAGGAGGGCAACAGCCGCCGAGGCCCCCATACCCAGGATAAGACAAAACCACGGGTTGACGCCATACCTGACCGTCATGACACCTGAGATGTAGGCCCCCACCCCGAAAAATGAGGCATGGCCCAGAGAAATCTGGCCGGCATAGCCCATCAGAAGGCACAGCCCCATGGTGACTATGCTGTAGATTCCCACAAAGACCATAACATCCATGTAGTGTTCGACAAGGCTGATCCATTGGGCCAACACAGGCAGCAAAACTAGCCCCAGCCCAAAGCCTGTCAGGTGTATAACGGTCTTGTGCTTTCGTGGTCTTGAATCGTTAGGCATGGGTGAAGCATTACCTCGGGGACCTTGCGTCTATCAGAACTTCCTTATCTTACTGACCTCAACATCTCCCAACAGGCCGCTTGGCTTCACAAACAAAACAAGCAGAAGCACCGATAGGGCAAACACATCCTTGTATCCGGAAGAGATAAGGCCTGCCCCAAGGGATTCTATCAAGCCGATCATGAGCCCGCCTGTCACCGCTCCGGGAAAACTCCCCATACCCCCCAGGACACAAGCCGAGAACCCCTTGACCGCGAGCATGGCCCCTCGATCATATTCCATAAGCGATATCGGCGTGATGACGATCCCGCCCAGGGCGCCAATGGCCGCACTTAAAGCAAAGGAGACAAGGATCATTTGTTTGACATTGATTCCCACCAGGCTTGATGCATTTGCATTCACGGCGCAAGCCCTCAAGGCCTTTCCCATGATCGTTCGGTCAAAGAAGATGGTGAGCACGATCACGACCACCACCAGGAAACCCATGACCCAGAGGCCCTGAGGCTGCACCACCGCCCCAAGAAAAGAAATAGGATGGCGCCCGGAAAAGGGAGGCAAATCAAAGGGGTTTTTGCCCCAGATGAACATGGCGGCCCCTCTGATAAAGAAAGACGCCCCGATAGTGGCGATGATCAGGGCAAGGACCGACGGCTTGCGGATCGGCCGGATGGCCAGTCGGTCTAAGAGAATGCCCACTACCGTGACCACCAAGATCGCAAGGGGAAGGGAAAATACCACCGGTATGTTCAGGGTAACCCGGAAAAACACCATGACCAGACCGCCCAGCATGACAAATTCGCCCTGGGCGAAGTTGATGGCCTCGGTCACATTGTAAATAGTGTTAAACCCGATGGCCACCATGGCATAGACGCTCCCGATGGTGATCCCGGTGATGGTGTACTGAAGAAGCTGGCTTGCGAAAGAGATGTCTTCCATAGTAAACGCTAACGTTGCAAAAGTCGAGGGTGCCGCAGGTCCAAGGCGTCAAGCGTGAAGCTGTAGTAGTTTACCGCGAACCCTTTACAACGCAGGAGATGCGGTATCATCGGCTTTCCCGAAGGGTAAACAACATGGCTGTTTTTCCAAGTTTTCTGGATATCTCTCGCAGTGAACTCCAGAATATTGCGCAAAAAAACCGCAAAGGTGGGCTACTATTGCTTTTGAGGACTTTTAGCCATGTTGTTTATGCAACATTGGGGTAAAGAACCCCGTGCTTGCGCACGGGGTATCCTATCCCAACCAGGTTGCGACTCGCCACCTGCAAGTGACAGCGGCTAGACGGGCCGAAGCGAAACTAATCCGTCAACGCCCAGTCTCCATATTTCACCACAACCATCTGGAAGGCCTCTTTGGTCAGGCCGTTGTGGTCCTTGGGCGAGAAGTTGAATACGCCGTGTTGGCCCACGAAGCCCGTGAGATTCTCCAGATAATCTCTGATCTTGGCCTTGTCCGGCCCCACAGCCTTTAAGGCCTTGGCCACCATAGACAAGGCGTCCCAGCCATGGCCCCCAAAGGATGACACGGACTCGTTGTACTTTGCCGTGTAGGCCCTGACATAGCCCATGGTGACCCTCTTTTGCGGATGGTCATTCGGAAGGATCTCGGCAATGTTGCAGGCCCCCAGGGGACAGTACACGCCTTCGGCAGCGCCCGCCGCGAGTTCAATATTCTTACGGCTTCCAAAACCGTGACTCTGATAGAAAGTGATGTTGGTCATCCCCAACTCTTTCCAGTTTCGCACCACCACCACCTGAGTGGGGCCGATGGACCAGTTCACGATGGCCTGGGGGGCCAGTCCCTTGATCTTCGTGAGCTGGGCTGTCATGTCTGTGTCCTTGGGACCGTACTTCTCATCCGCCACGATGGTCATGCCATAATGGTCGGCAAGGCGTAGCAATTCACCCCGCCCGCTTGCGCCAAAGCCTGAGGTGACCGACATGATGGCAATCTTTGAGATGTGGTGCTTTTTCATATGTGTGTAGACGGCTTCTGCCGCCATGCTGTCCGACTGGGGTGTCTTGAAGACCCACCTCCACTGTTCGCCGGTCTCGGGATTCTTGGTCACAATCTTGTAACTGGCCGCACACGATACCAGGGGTATCTTGTGCTTTTCCGCCTCTGGGAGCACGGCCAGAGAAAGGCCGCTCAAAGAGGGTCCGATGATGGTGGAAACCTTGTCCCGGTTAATCAGCTTCCGCACGGCAAGGGCACACTTGGTGGCGTCTCCCTCGTCGTCATAGATGACCAGCTCCAAAGGATGGCCATTGATCCCTCCCTTTTTGTTGATCTCTTCCTGAAGCATCAGCACGGTTTTCTTTTCAGGATCGCCCAAAAAAGAGGCCCTCCCCGTCACCGAAAAAACCGCGCCCACCTTGTACGCCTCGGCAGCCTGGACCTCGGTCATGGGTATGAGAAGGAAAGTCGCTAGAAACACGGCGGCCAACAAGTAGGCCGTCCCCTTGCCAAAAGTGTGCTTTGTCCTCATGGTCTTTCTCCTCCTTTTGATGGAATTTTGTGGGTGGCCGGCATGGACACCTACAGGGTATATACGGTCTTGCCTTCAAGGACCTTCACATTGTTTTCCTGAAGGAGCTTAACTGCCGTATCAATGTCATCAAAACGAAAGATAATGACGGCCTCCTTGCCACTGTGCTGGACAAAGGCGTACATATATTCCACATTGACATTCTGTTGACTCAGGATGTCCAGGATGCGGCTCAACCCCCCAGGTCTGTCTTCCACCTCCACGGCAACCACGTCTGTCTTTCCCACCGTGAAACCGCGTTCTTTTAATACGGCCTTGGCCTTGTCATTGTTGTCCACGATGAGGCGCAAAATGCCGAAGTCGGATGTGTCAGCCAGCGACAGGGCCCGGATATTCACGCCGGCCTCTGAGATCACCCGGGTCACCTCGGCCAGCCTGCCCGCCTTGTTTTCCACAAATATGGATATTTGTTCAACTGGAAGCATCACACCCTCCTTATTTTAGGTTCTTCTCCCGATCAGTTGATGCAAAGGGTTCAAGGATTCAAGGGGTCGAGTGCTTTTCTTTCTAACGATTTAATAAGTCCTTTAAGCATCCTCAGCATTTTACTCGAATCCCTGACCCCTTGAATCCTTGAATCCTTATAATCCTACAACTCTTTTGGAGACGATCCCTATTTTAAGCTTTGCGCTTGTCTATGACGCGCTGGGCCTTGCCTTGACTCCTCTGGATGGTCTTGGGTTCTACCAGACGCACCTTACATGATACCCCCAGCAGGTCCTTGATATCCTTTTCAATGTCTTGCTCCATGCGCTGAAGGTGCTTCACGGCATCGGAAAAAACCCCTTCGTCGACTTCAACATGGACCTCCAGCGTGTCCATGTGCTCTTGCCGGTCAACGATCAACACATAGTGGGGCGCCACATCCTCTCTGGCCATGAGGACACTTTCGATCTGAGACGGAAAGACATTCACGCCCCGAATGATGAGCATGTCGTCTGAACGCCCCGTGATTCGTCCCATGCGGACCAGGTTTCTACCACACTTGCAGGGCTCGTGATAAAGGACCGAAAGATCCCGTGTGCGATACCGGATGAGGGGGAAGGCTTCCTTGGTGAGGGTGGTAAACACCAATTCTCCGGTCTCCCCGTAGGCAAGGGGCTCACCGGTCGCGGGATCTATGATTTCCGGGATGAAGTGATCTTCAAAAACGTGCAGTCCGTTCTTGGCCTCCACACATTCCACGGAGACCCCCGGCCCGATGATCTCAGTCAGGCCATAGATGTCCACGGCATCGATGCCAAGCCTATTTTCGATGTCCTTTCGCATATTCTCAGTCCACGGCTCAGCCCCGAAAACCCCCACCCTGAAATCAAGAGACTTGAAATCGATCCCTTCCTCGGCTGCCACGTCGGCCAGGTGAAGGGAGTAAGACGGCGTGCAGGTCAGCACCGTCGGGCCAAAGTCCTTCATGAGTAAAATCTGCCGCTTGGTATTGCCCCCGGAAACAGGGATCACCGAGGTGCCCAGCCGTTCAGCGCCGTAGTGAAAGCCAAGGCCGCCGGTGAAGAGGCCATATCCATAGGCATTGTGGACGATATCGCCTTTGTGTGCGCCTGCGGCCGCCAGGGTCCGTGCCATGAGCTCTGACCACGTGTTAATGTCGCGTCGCGTGTAACCCACCACGGTTGGCTTGCCCGTGGTGCCGGAAGAGGCATGGATCCGCACCACGTTTTCCAGGGGGGTGGCAAACATGCCAAAAGGATAATTGTCACGCAAATCCTGCTTCATGGTAAAGGGCAGCTTGTGTAAGTCCTGCAGGGACTTGATGTCGCCCGGCTTGACCCCTTTTTCGTCAAAGGCCTTCTTATAAAAGGGGACGGTGGCATAGGCCTTTTCTGCAAGGCTCTGAAGCCTTTTTAGCTGAATGGCCTCCAGGGCCTCCCGCGGCAAGGTCTCAAAGTCTTCATCGTAGATCATACGTCATCCCTCCGACTTTCGAAAATTCGACGCTACCCCTGCCCCTTCAAACGTCCCAGCTTCTCCTTGGCGATCCGCAAGTTGGCCGCCCCAGGGTAGTCCCTGACCAAATCGTTATAGGCCTTACGGGCGCCTTCGTGGTTATTTATGGCTTCATACATTCGTCCCAGGTTGAAATAGGCCTCGGCCTTCAAGAATGCCCCTTCAGAGCCTGTGATCTTCTTGAAATACTGCGCCGCAGTGGTGTAATCTTTTTTCCCCTCGTACGCATATGCCAGGCCATTCCAGATCAGCCTTTGCAAGGTGTCGTCCTGTGAAAAGACCTCCAGCGCCCTCTGATAGAGTTCAATGGCCTTGTCATACGCGCCCTCGGCGTAGCTTACATCTGCATACAGCGCCAGGCTGAGCTCCGCCGCCCTTGTTGATGGGTATTTGCTGAGGACTTCGGTGAATCTCTCCTTGGCGCTCTCCTGGAAGTGAGGCGATTTTTCCCCTGGGGTTTGACCCACGTAGTGGTCAAGGCCTTGATCGAATACGGCATAGGCTCTGCGTTCCGACAGGTTTGAAAAATAATGAAACAACCCCACAGCCAAGACAACCGCGACCAAGGCCATCAAGGCATAGGAAACCGGTCTTCGATGCTCCGCGGCAAACTGGATGGCCTTTGCCGAAAAGGTCAGAAACTCATCCGGCTCCTTCAGGAGCTGTTTTCTCGTCAGCCGTTTCTTTTTCGCCATGCTCCCTCCCTTGA
>DAOUZN010000159.1 GCA_030665585.1 Deltaproteobacteria bacterium
ACCGGATCGTGCCGGAGCTTGCCCCCCGGCAAGGAGACGTGGTGATCCAGAAAAGGCGCTACAGCGGTTTCTTTGAAACGGAATTGGGGGATTGGTTGAGCAAACGCGACATTCGAGATGTCGAAGTCGTGGGGGTTTGCACCAATATTTGCGTCATGGACACGGTAGGTGGTCTGGCCAATCGAGATTATAACATCACGGTGCCTAGGGCAGGGGTGGCTGATTTTGATGCCGAGTTTCATGAATTTGCTCTCAAGCGCATGGATAAAATATACGGAGTCCATATCGTATGACAGATCTTCCAGAACGCGTGGAGCTACTGACCGATCTCTATGAACTGACCATGGCGGCCAGTTACTTTGATAACAAGATGGCCGACCCGGCTACCTTCTCGCTCTTTATTCGGAAATACCCGCCCAACCGGGGTTATTTTGTCGCCGCAGGCCTTGAGGATGCCCTCGACTACATAGCCAATTTTCATTTTTCAGAAACGGATCTCGCTTATCTGGATAGCACAGACACGTTTTCAGACGACTTCCTCCATTATCTTGAAAACATGCGTTTTACAGGGGGCATCCGCGCCCTGGCTGAGGGAGAGATTTTTTTTAGAGATGAACCGATCCTTGAGGTCACGGGTCCCATTATCGAAGCCCAGGTATTAGAGACCTTGGTGATTAACACGATGAATCTTCAGTCCATGATTGCCACCAAGGCGGCCCGATGTGTCCATGCCGCTGCAGGCCGCAGGCTCGTTGATTTCTCCCTTCGAAGGACTCACGGGATCGACGCCGGCCTGAAGGTGGCCCGCAACAGCTATATTGCCGGGTTTGCCGCTACCAGCAATGTACTGGCCGGAAAGCTTTACGGCATCCCCATTTCAGGGACCATGGCCCACTCGTATATCAGTTCTTTCGGAGACGAGATTGAAGCATTCAGGGCCTTTGCCCGTTCTTTTCCCAAGAAGACCGTCCTCCTCATCGATACCTATGACACCCTTGCCGGCGCCCAAAAGGCGGCTGTCATAGGCCAAGAGATGGCCAAAAAGGGCGGCAAGTTACTAGGCGTGCGCCTGGACAGCGGCGATATGACACGGTTGAGTCAAGAGGTTCGAAATATCCTGGATGAGGCGGGCCTTCGTGAGACAGAGATATTTGCCAGTAGCAGTTTTGATGAGTACAAGATCGCAAGAATGATCAATGACGGGGCGAAGATCGACGCCTTTGGAGTTGGGACCAAGATGGGTGTCTCGGCCGATGCCCCGTATTTTGACATTGTTTACAAACTTGTCCAATACGGCGAGCGACCCATTATGAAGCGCAGCACGGGCAAGGTCAACCTGGCGGGCAAAAAGCAGGTCTTCAGAAAGACCGACAGCCAGGGGCGGTTCATAGAAGATGTCATCGGCACCAGCGATGAGACCGTAGAGGGGGCAACGCCTTTACTGGAGCCCGTGCTGCAGGACGGAAAGCCGCTAAAGCCCCCGCCGACCTTAGAAGAAATTCGGCAGCATTTTGCAAAAAGCTTTCAAGCCCTGGGTGAGGCGTACAAGGTCCTGGAGGGGCCGCCTTCCTATCCGGTGAAGTTAAGCCCTCGGCTGAGTGTGGTTCAGAAAGCAGCCTCAAGCTAGAGGACCTGAAGCTCTGACGTTTCGCCTTGGGCCTCAAAATACTAGTCGCGACTTCTTCCCCCCGCTTTGTGATTGTCTGTCTTCCACGGCCTTGAGGCAATCATAAAGGCAGCAATGAGCGTGAGCAACAGCCAGTCCCTGCCTATGAGAATGAGGGATGCCCAGGAGTAGCCTCCATAGGGTTTTCTCAGCTCATTACACAGGTCTACAAGAAGGATTATACCAAGCACGAGGGGCACGAAGTACTTGATAAGGAGATCCCACCAGACGCCCAGCTTAACAGAGGATATCCTGTTGATATGGTTTCTTAAAACCTTCAACCTGAAGCACCATCCAACCAGAATACATTCAAGAATACCCACCACAACCAGCCCATAGTGGGTCAGAAAATGGTCCACGATGTCTAACCAGAGCAGCCCTGCCTGCGTGGTGAAAATGATAGAGCCCAGGAATCCGAGGATGGAGACCACGGTGATGAGAGGCTTTCTTCTTAGACCAAACTTATCCACCATGGCGGAAGTGAATGCCTCAATGATCGATATGGATGATGACAACCCCGCCACCACCAGACACAGGAAGAATATAGCGCCAAAAAGGTTCCCACCGGGAATAAGGCTGACGGCCTTCGGATAGGCCACAAAGGCGAGACCTATGCTCTGAGAGACAATCTCAGACACGGGTTTTCCATGAGACGTGGCCATAAAGCCGAGTACCGAAAATACGGCCAAGCCTGCAAAAAGGGAGTAGCCACTATTTATAACGCCCGTGAGTATGGCATTTCTTGAGATGTTTGCCTTCGCTGGAAGGTAACTTGCATAGGCGATCATGATGCCAAAGCCGAGGCTGAGGGTGAAAAAGATCTGGCTGTAGGCATCAATCCAAACCTTTGGATTGGAGAGTTTGGAAAAGTCTGGTGTAAGATATGCCCGGATACCCACCATGGCCCCGTCAAGGGTCAGAGACCAGAAGACCAGTACGCCAGTCAGAAAAAACAGCAGGGGCATAAATATCTTGTTCGCAAGCTCTATCCCTTTCTGGACCCCTCTATAAACAATGAACCAGTTCAGGAACCAAATGATGACAAGAGCCGCGAATATTGGGGTCCTGATCTGGCCAATCTCTGATGGCGCCTTGCTCACTGAAAGGAAATCCTTGAAGAAATAGGCGTTAGGGTCATCACCCCAGCCAAGATGGAAGGAGAGGACAAAGAAGTTAAGACACCAGGCTATCACCACCATGTAGTAAAGGACGATTCCGAACATGACGAGTGTCACAGCCCACCACCCGAGCCACTCCCAGTTCTTCTTAATCTTTGCATAGGCAAGCGGGGCTGACCCCATCCTTTCATGTCCTATTCCAAACTCAAGTATGAGGAGAGGGATGCCGGCAGTGAGAAGGGCGGTCATATAAGGAATAAGAAAGGCCCCTCCACCATTCTCATAGGCCATGTAACTGAACCGCCATATGTTGCCAAGCCCTATCGCAGACCCAACAGCTGCAAGGAGAAAGCCAAGCTGGCTTTTCCACCGCTCCCTCTTCATTCCCCTGACACCTCCTTTATCCTTTGAACCGCAAAAGCGAGCGCATTCCCTGTCCCGATGCATCGGGACTGCGGGGTTTGCGAGCTAATGCAAGAATGCAGACTTCCTTACGGTCGAAGATTCCCTATCCTGATTTATCGGGACTGCGGGGATTTTCAATCAACAGGCGCATGGAACAGGCATTTGACGAAAAAGATATAAATAATATAAAGTTAGGGGTCAAGGGAAAAGGGACTTGGACAACAGCCCCCTTGGGTTTGACGCCTCTTTCAAACCTTGTTATAGAGCAGACAGATTCGAAACCCGCACAGCAGGTTAGGTCCCATGAAGCGGATAGGCATTGTCGTCAAGGCTCAGCAAGAGGCCATTGACAAGGCGGGCGAACTCGAGACCTGGCTGAAAGGGC
>DAOUZN010000053.1 GCA_030665585.1 Deltaproteobacteria bacterium
TTTTGGGATAAAGGCACTTGAGATATTCAGCGCTAAAAAATGCTAACTGTTTGAGGGCGTTAGCCCGAGTTTTAGCATTTTAGCTGAACATCTTAAGGGCCCCCAAAATGTTCACGGAGTGAGTAAAATCGACTTTTTACGGAACCATCATGTTTAGGAATGGATATGTGTGAGTTTTTCAACATGGGAGTCCACACGAAGAGCGTCTAGGAGATATACGATATGGGTGCCCACGCAGAAACCATGGGCTTCTCGCAGCCCTTTAAGGAGCGCCGAAGCGGTAAGGATCGGCGAAAATGCATTGATCCCCGCTATCGCAACCGTTTGTATTCCGCGTTTGTTGACAAGAGAGAGGGCGAAAGGCGCAAGCCGGACTACGAAGAGGTTGGTCCTCTTGTACAGGAACATCCCCTTGGCAAATGGATTGTCGTCATTGGCGTGCTTGTGATGATTTTCTTGACCTATCTCTTCCTCTTCACGAACTTCACGGTGAGCAAGAAGTTGAGGGAGGAAAGGGGTCGGACCCGTGCTATTACGATCGGCTATGACATAGGTAACCAGATCGCAACCCCGTTGCACATGGCCTGAGTATTGTCCGTATGGATGCAGAGCGCGAAAAGGATCTCAGAAAAAAACTTGACAAGGCGGCGCCGGTTGGCTAAACTGAATAACAAGGAATTGAAACGGGTGCTTTTTGTGATGAAATTTGAGGCCATTACCAGTATTATTGTTGACATTGTATGCGTAGTAGGCATTATTATATGCCGCTACCGGCTGGAGGCTTGGTAATGGTCTAGATTCGTTGACATAGGAATCATGAAAATCCGTTATCAGGTCTCCTGATGACGGATTTTTTTTGGTCCAAGCATGGCGGCTTCGTATAAAGTTCAAGTTCTGTGTTGCCCTGCATCCTTCGTCACTGCGACGTACTATCGGTACGCCTCGTTTCCCAGGATTTGCGCGCCTTGAATTTGGAGCTTTCTACTTTGCCGTCGAATTCGGACTTTTTGCGAGTTTATCAGGGATGAATTTGCAACACTTTTTGCCACCAAGATAAGAAACGACGAAATCAGGACAGCCACAGCTCCTGCTTTCGTGACCGTGTGTTGGGGCTTTTTTCAGAAGGACTCTTTGCTCGGGGGATTTGTCATATGGAATCAATCCTAGTCTACGACACGACGCTTAGAGATGGTTCGCAGGGAGAACAAATCAACTTCTCTGCCAAGGACAAGGTTCGGATTGCCCAAAAGCTCGATTCTGTTGGCATCCATTACATTGAAGGGGGGTGGCCCGGTTCCAATCCCAAGGACGTGCAGTTCTTTAAGGCCGCCAAAAAAGTGCCCTTCAAACACGCGCGCCTTGCGGCCTTTGGCAGTACGAGGAAACCGAAGACGGCAGCGGAAAAAGATGAAAACCTCATCGCCCTTCTCCGGTCGAAAACGCCGGCTGTCACCATCTTCGGCAAGACCTGGGATCTCCACGTCAAGAAGGTCATAGCCACGACCCTTAAGGAGAACCTGGCCATGATTCACGACAGTGTCGCCTATCTTGTCTCCCAGGGCAGGGAAGTCATTTACGATGCAGAGCATTTCTTTGACGGCTACAAGAACAACCCGAAGTATGCCATGAAGACGATCGCCGCCGCTGTCTCAGGCGGCGCCCACGTGATCGTTTTTTGTGATACCAATGGCGGAACGCTGCCCTTTGAGATAGAGAAGATCATGGACCAGGTGTGCCCGAAGATCCCCGTTAGAATCGGCATCCATACCCATAACGACGGTGGCTTGGCTGTGGCCAATACCCTGGCCGCCGTGCGCTGCGGGGCTGTGATGGTTCAAGGAACGGTCAACGGGTATGGAGAGCGATGTGGCAATGCGGATTTAACCTCGGTTATTCCCAATCTGCAGCTGAAGATGGCGCGCTCATGCATGACGGACAAGAATCTGCGCCATCTCACCGAAGTCTCACGGTACGTGAGCGAGGTTGCCAACATGACCCCATTTAACGGACGACCTTTTGTGGGCAAGAGTGCCTTTGCCCATAAGGGGGGAATCCATGTCAATGCCATCATGAAAACGCCAATGGCCTATGAACACGTGGAACCAGGGGCGACGGGAAACGACCGCCGGGTGCTCATGTCTGATCTTTGTGGTAAGAGCAGTGTGGACTACAAGGCAAGGGAACTGAAAATAGAGCTGGGCGGCAATGGGTTTGACAGCAAGAGAATCGCCACAGAGATAAAGCGATTGGAGCATGAAGGGTATCAGTTTGACGCGGCCGAGGGGTCCTTTGAACTCCTGCTAAAACGGCTCACGGGACAATTCAAACCGCTTTTCGAGTTGGAATCGTTTCGGGTGGCTATTGAAAAGGAGAAGGATCTCCCCTGCAGGGCATATGCCACGATCAAGATTTCCGTTGACGGCCAAGAAGAGATCACCGCGGCTGAGGGAGACGGCCCTGTGAGCGCCCTGGACAATGCGTTAAGAAAGGCCCTGAATAAGTTCTTCCTTGTGGATCTGGAAACCATGCACCTTGTTGACTTCAAGGTCCGTGTCATTGAGGGTCGTGAGGGGACCGGGGCCAGGGTGAAGGTTTTCATAGAATCCAGGGATCAAAAGCGTGTATGGAGCACCATCGGGGTTTCTTCAGATATTATTGAGGCAAGCTGGCAGGCCTTGGAGGACAGCTTTCAGCACAAGCTTTCAAGAACGTGAAACGGGAAACACGGGAGGAGAGCCATGAAGAGCGACAGTGTTAAATCCGGTATGGAGCGGGCTCCCCATCGCGCTTTGTTCAAGGCCATGGGATACACAGATGAAGAGCTTAAGCGGCCGCTTGTGGGCATCGCTAATTCGGCCAACGATATCATACCTGGACACGTGGAGCTCGACCGCATTGTCAGTGCCGTAAAGGCGGGCATCCGTATGGGGGGCGGCACGCCCGTCGCCTTTGGCACCATTGGGATTTGTGACGGCATTGCCATGAACCATATCGGGATGAAGTATTCCCTGGCAAGCCGGGAATTGATCGCCGACTCCGTTGAGGTCATGGCTATTGCCCACGCGTTTGATGCGATGGTCATGGTCACAAACTGTGATAAGATCGTTCCAGGCATGCTCATGGCATCTGCCAGGTTGAACCTGCCTGCTATTGTGGTGAGCGGAGGCCCCATGCTGGCCGGCACCCTCCACGGGAAAACCATTGACCTCATCAGTGTCTTTGAAGGGGTAGGGGCTGTCAAATCAGGCAAGATGGATGAAGCGGAACTGGCGGATATTGAGGACTGTGCGTGTCCCACATGTGGTTCCTGTGCCGGCATGTTTACCGCCAACTCCATGAATTGTCTGACAGAGGCCATGGGGATGGGACTTCCCGGAAACGGCACCATCCCGGCTGTCATGGCTGCTCGCACACGTTTGGCCAAAGAAGCGGGGATGAACGTAGTGAAGCTCTTGAAAAGGAGAATCACGCCCAGAAAAATCATGACGGAAAAGGCCTTTGCAAATGCCATGGCCGTAGACATGGCCCTTGGATGTTCTACAAATACGGTATTGCACCTCATGGCCATTGCTCACGAAGCCGGAGTCAAAATCGATCTGGATGACTTTAATCGTGTGAGTGAGAACGTGCCTCACCTCTGTAGTCTGAGTCCCGTAGGAAAACACCACGTAGAGGATCTAAATCGGGCCGGTGGTGTGGGTGCGGTGATGAAGGAGCTATGTCGAAGACGTCTGATCCACACAGGCTGCCTGACAGTGACAGGTAAATCTGTTAAGGAGAATATTGCAAACAGCCGGGTCACAGACAAGGGGGTGATTCGGCCATTGGAAAGGCCTTATCACAAGCAAGGGGGCCTTGCCGTGCTGTTCGGCAACATGGCCCCGTCAGGGTGTGTGGTGAAGCAGTCCGCTGTGGTGAGAAAAATGCTTCGCCATGAAGGCCCGGCCCGCGTATTTGACAGTGAAGAAGAGGCCACTTCTGCCATCATGGGACGTAAGATAAGGAAGGGGGATGTCGTTGTCATCCGCTATGAGGGTCCCAAAGGCGGACCAGGCATGCGGGAGATGCTCATGCCCACATCTGCCATCGCGGGCATGGGCCTTGATGCGGAGGTGGCCCTGATTACGGACGGCAGGTTTTCAGGGGGGACCCGTGGGGCCGCCATAGGGCACGTCTCTCCCGAGGCCATGGAGGGCGGAGCCATCGCTGTCGTTAAAGACGGGGACGGAATCAGCATCGATATTCCAAAGAAAAGAATCACCCTGAAAATTCCGGACAAGGAGATCGAGAGGCGACTTTCAAGGTGGCGACGGCCACGACCTAAGATATCCAAGGGGTACATAGCGCGATACGCCCGTGTGGTATCTTCAGGCGGCGAGGGGGCCGTGGTCAGGTGATTTTGGGAGAAGCCTCTAAATTCAATCCGCAATCCAGAAACCATTGATAGGAGGAGAGCCATTGAAAACAATGACGGGAGCACAGATCATCATGGCCGTCCTGAAGGAAGAGTGTGTGGACACCATTTTTGGCTTTCCGGGCGGCGTTGTCATTGACATTTTTGATGAACTCAGCAGGACGGACATCCAGCATATCCTAGTGCGCCATGAGCAGGGAGCAGCCCACGCGGCGGACGGCTATGCGCGGGCTAAAAGTACCGTGGGCGTCTGCCTGGTCACGTCCGGCCCTGGGGCGACCAACACCGTCAGTGGGCTGGCTTCCGCCTACATGGATTCTATCCCGGTGGTTGTCATGACGGGGCAGGTGCCCACGGCCCTTATAGGCAACGATGCCTTCCAGGAAGTCGATATCGTGGGCATCACCCGGCCGTGTACCAAGCACAACTACCTGGTCAAACGTACCGAGGATCTTGCCGGGATTCTGAAAGAGGCCTTTCATGTGGCCCGCTCGGGCCGTCCAGGCCCCGTGCTGGTGGATCTTCCCAAGGATGTGACGCAAGGTAAGGCCAAGTATGAGCCATTGCCGGAATGTCGGATCCCGTCTTACAATCCTACGTACGAACCCAACATGAAACAGCTCAATCGTGCCATAAGACTGATAAAGGAATCAGAAAAACCGGTCATCTTCACCGGAGGCGGGGTGATTCTCTCCGGGGCACACAAGGAACTGACCAAGTTTGCCAAGAAGTTGAACGCGCCGGTCACAGCCTCTCTCATGGGGCTTGGTGGCTTTCCGGGAACGCATCCTCTCTGGATGGGGATGCTAGGGATGCACGGTACCTATCGGGCCAATATGGCCATCGGCGCATGTGATCTCCTCATCGGCATCGGCGTGCGCTTTGACGATAGGGTGACGGGCAAGGTATCCACATTTGCACCCAATGCCAAGATTATCCATGTAGACATTGATCCCACCTCTATCAAGAAAAACATACCGGTGACCGTGCCCATTGTGGGCGATTGCAGGGCGGCCCTGAAAGGTCTAAACAGGCTTCTCGATGAGGAGAAAGTGAAATTTACCAAGAAAAGCCGCAAACCCTGGCTAGACCGGATAGAGAAATGGAAAAGCACAACCCCGTTACGATACGAGCAGAAAGATGTCATCAAACCCCAGTATGTGATTGAAAAGCTGTACGAACTGACAAAGGGCAAGGCCATCATCACCACTGAGGTGGGGCAGAACCAGATGTGGGCGGCCCAGTACTACCACTTTGATTCCCCTAACCGCTTCATCACCTCTGGTGGATTGGGTTGTATGGGTTTTGGCCTGCCCGCCGCCATCGGGGCGCAGGTGGCCTGCCCGAGCGAACTGGTTGTGGATGTGGCTGGCGATGGCAGCATCCAGATGAACATTCAGGAGCTGGCCACTGCTGTGCAGTACAAGTTGCCGGTGAAGGTGGTTATCTTGAACAACCGGTATCTAGGTATGGTACGGCAGTGGCAGGAATTGTTTTACGAAAGGCGTTACGCGGCCACGGACCTGGAACACGGCCCTGATTTTGCCAAGCTTGCCGAAGCCTATGGGGCTTTGGGCCTGAAGGCAACAAAGCCACAAGAGGTTGTTCCAGTCCTTGAGCGGGGACTTAAGAGCCCTGGTCCGGCCATGATGGATTTTTGGGTGGCTCGTGAGGAAGGGGTGTACCCCATGGTCCCGGCAGGGGCATCCACAACCGAAATGCTTTTGGCTTAGAACGGAGAAGAAACATGCAGAAACACACTATATCATTGCTGGTCGACAATGAGCCAGGGGTCCTTGCTCGTGTGTCAGGCCTGTTCAGTGGACGTGGTTTCAACATAGCGAGCCTCTGCGTGGCGGAGACCTTGGACCCTTCTATCTCCCGCATCACTTTGGTCACGCGGGGCGACGATGCCGTTGCCGAGCAGATAACCAAGCAGCTAAACAAGCTGATCAACGTTATCAAGGTGACCAACCTGACCGCCACAGCATGTGTGGAGCGGGAAATGGCCTTGATCAAGGTCAGTGCCAAGGCGGATTTCAGGGCGGAGATTTTAAGAATGGTGGACATCTTCAGGTGCAAGGTGGTAGACGTGAGTCCCACCCATTACACCATCGAGGTGACAGGCACAGCCGAGAAGCTGGCGGCCATCCTGAGCCTTTTAAAGCCCATGGGGATCAAGGAGATTGCCCGCACCGGGGCTATCGCTTTGCCTCGAGAGAAAAAGCAGCGTTCCGTTTGATGAACAGGTCGAATCTGCAATACACTGCATAAAGGAGAAGGGGTATGGCTAAGATCAATTTTGGAGGGGTGTGGGAGGACGTCGTCACTTCGGAAGAGTTTCCCCTGGATAAGGCGCGACAAATCCTGGCAGGGGAAATCATTGCCGTGTTGGGCTACGGCGTTCAAGGCCCGGCTCAGGCCCTGAACATGAGGGACAACGGCGTTTCGGTGATTGTGGGCCAGCGGAAGGGTGGAAAAAGCTGGGAAAAGGCGGTCCAGGATGGTTTTATCCCCGACGAAACCCTGTTCTCCCTGGAAGAGGCTGCCGACCGGGCCACGGTCGTGCAGTATCTCATATCCGACGCAGGGCAGGCAGCAGCTTGGCCGAGGATTATGCCATGTTTGAAGGAGGGGGATGCCCTTTATTTTTCCCACGGATTTGGCATAGTATATCGAGACCAAACCGCAATCGTCCCGCCAGCAAACATTGATGTGATACTGGTGGCCCCAAAGGGTTCCGGTAGGAACGTGCGGTTGAATTTCCTGGATGGAAGCGGGATCAACGCGAGCTATGCGGTTTTCCAGGATTTCACTGGCCGAGCCAAAGAGAGGACCCTAGCCTTGGGCGTGGCCATCGGCTCTGGATACCTTTTTCCAACCACCTTTGAAAAAGAAGTACACAGTGATCTCACCGGCGAGCGGGGCGTTCTTATGGGCTGCTTGGAAGGTGTGTTTGAGGCTCAGTACAACGTGTTACGGAAACATGGACACAGCCCCAGTGAGGCATTTAATGAAACAGTCGAAGAGCTGACTCAGAGTCTCATTCGGCTTGTGGCTGAAAACGGCATGGATTGGATGTATGCAAATTGCAGCACCACAGCCCAGAGGGGGGCACTCGACTGGAGACATCGGTTCAGGGATGCAGTCACCCCGGTTTTTGAAGAGCTCTATGAGCGGGTGGTCTCCGGAGAAGAGACGAAAATTGTGTTGGAAGCCAACAGTGCCCCGGATTACAGCGAAAGGCTTGGAAAAGAATTGGATGAGATGAAGAACTCGGAGATGTGGCAAGCCGGTGCGGCTGTTCGGGACTTGAGGCCGGAAAACAGGAAGTGATCGCATGCCCCGTGCCGATTTCCGGGGGCTGCGGGGTCAGTGGGCGAATCGACCAGGGGCAAGCTTCGTGACGGCCGATCCGGGAAACACAAGAGGCTGTTACGGGAATTGATAAGAAAACAATCGACGATTTTTGAAAAGGCTTGACACATCAAGGAAGATGCCATAGACTATTTAAAGAGTCCTGCCTAAGGAGCCTAACAGAGCATAAGGAAAACACCGAAGCGTTTCTGCATGCGATAGATCACAAAGTGTAAAAGACTGCCACACAGCCTCATTACTTTCAACAAGAGGAACCAATCCTTTTTCACAGAGTGTCCCTACATCACAGCGAGATTCCTTGTGCCTTAACTTATCTGTTGGAGCCGTGGGCCGTAAGGCCGTCTGAATTTTAATATTTGTCTTGACTATCTAGGAGAAGATGGGTCCATGAACTTAGCGGCGCTAAAGGCTAAGAAGGTCAGTGAGCTGACTGCAATAGCGAAAGAATTCGATGTTGAGGGTGCCTCGAGCATGCGTAAACAGGAGCTGATCTTTGCGCTCCTTCAGGCACAAACTGAGAAGAACGGCTTGATTTATGGAGAGGGCGTCCTCGAAACCCTTCCAGATGGTTTCGGCTTTCTCCGGGCGCCGGACTACAGCTACCTGCCTGGACCTGATGATATTTACGTTTCACCCTCACAGATACGACGATTTAACCTTCGTACCGGTGACACCGTATCGGGGCAGATTCGGCCGCCCAAGGATAATGAGCGGTATTTTGCCCTGCTTAAGGTGGAGGCCGTCAATTTTGAGGACCCGGAAAAAGCTCGGGACAAGATACTCTTTGACAATCTAACCCCCTTGTATCCTGACCGAAGAATCGTCCTTGAACGAGAATCTGATGAATATAGTTCGCGGATTATGGACCTTTTGACGCCCATAGGGTTCGGTCAGCGGGGTCTCATTGTGTCAGCCCCCAGGACCGGCAAGACCATGTTGTTGCAAAACATCGCAAACAGCATGAATGTCAACCACAAGGACATCATTCTCATCGTTCTACTGATTGACGAGCGGCCGGAAGAGGTGACTGACATGGATCGTTCGGTGAAGGCAGAGGTGGTGAGTTCTACATTTGATGAGCCGCCCCAGAGGCATGTACAGGTGGCCGAGATGGTTCTTGAGAAAGCCAAGCGGCTGGTGGAGAGCAAACGGGACGTCGTCATCCTCCTGGATAGCATTACTCGCCTTGCGCGCGCCTACAACACGGTCGTTCCGCCAAGCGGCAAAATCCTGTCGGGTGGCGTGGATTCCAATGCCTTGCATCGTCCGAAACGCTTTTTCGGTGCAGCCCGTAATGTGGAGGAGGGGGGAAGCTTGACCATCATTGCCACGGCTCTGGTTGATACAGGAAGCCGAATGGATGAGGTTATCTTTGAAGAATTCAAAGGCACGGGCAACCTGGAGTTGCAATTGGACCGCAAGCTGTCGGACAAACGTGTGTTTCCTGCCATGGACATCAACCGGTCGGGGACCCGTAAGGAGGAACTGCTTCTCGAGCCGGAGGTGCTGAACAGGGTTTGGATCCTGCGCAAGCTGCTGTCGTCCTTGAATCCTGTGGACAGCATGGAGTTCTTGCTCGATAAAATAAAGGGGACCGAAAATAACAAGGAGTTCCTCGAATCGATGAATAGCTGAATTCATCAGTGCCGATGCACGAGTCACGATGAACAAATAACGATTAGGAGGGTCAGATGAAGAAGGATATACATCCTGATTATTCTCAGACCGCGATTCATTGCGCCTGTGGCAATGTGGTGGAGGCAGGCTCTACGAAGGAAGACATCAGGGTTGAAGTCTGCTCCAAATGCCACCCGTTTTTTACTGGAAAGCAGAAATTGATGGACACGGCTGGTCGTATTGAGCGGTTCAGAAGGAAGTATGCCAAGTTTGAGGCCGAGAAAAGGGAGGGTGCCCGGCCCCGGGGCGATGAGGCAAAGACAGGTGCTTGAAAAGCTAACAGGTGTCGAGGAACGCTTTGTCAACGTCGAAAAGCTTCTGAGTGATCCAGAGGTTATAAAAGACCAACAGGCCTATCGGCAGTACAGCAGGGAACATGCCGAGCTGAGTAAGATCGTTTCTGTTTTTCGGGAATATAAACACGTAACGGAGAATATCCAAGAATCAAAGGGTCTCCTGAAGGACGGTGACGAGGAGATCAAGGAACTGGCAAGAGAAGATATCCAGGCTTCCACAGCGCGCCTCGAAGAACTGGAGGGGAAGTTAAAGTGGCTCCTCATACCCAAAGATCCAAACGATGAGAAGAATATCGTGCTGGAAATCCGGGCCGGGACTGGCGGTGAAGAGGCTGGCCTGTTTGCGGCAGACCTTTTTAAGATGTACACCAAGTACGCAGAGAGTATCGGCTGGAAGGTGGAGGTCTTGAGCAAACATGCCACCGGCGTGGGAGGGCTAAAAGAGATTATTGCTTTGATCAAGGGTAAGGGGGCATACAGTCGTTTCAAATACGAAAGCGGGACCCACAGGGTCCAGCGGGTGCCGGTGACCGAATCACAGGGGCGGATTCATACATCAGCCGTGACCGTGGCCGTACTACCCGAGCCCGAAGAGGTGGACGTCAAGGTCGAGCCCGACGAGATAAGGGTGGATGTCTTTCGCTCTACGGGTCCGGGGGGCCAGAGTGTCAACACGACCGACTCGGCCGTGCGTATTACCCATCTCCCCACAGGGCTGGTCGTGAGCTGTCAGGACGAGAAGTCACAGCACAAGAACAAGGCCAAGGCGATGAAGGTCCTGCGAGCTCGTCTCTATGACAAAATGGTTTCGGAGCAGAACGACAAGATATCCGCAGATCGCAAGAGCCAGGTTGGGACGGGAGATCGGAGCGAGCGCATTAGGACTTACAACTTTCCTCAGAGCCGGGCGACTGACCACCGGATTGGGCTGACCCTGTATAAACTGGAGAGTATCCTCGAAGGGGACTTGCAAGAAATCATCGATGCTCTTGTGACCCACCACCAGTCCCTTGCTATTCAGAATGCCGAGGCAGAGTCTAGGAATGCCGCCTGAGGCATGGACCATTCTCAAACTTCTCAAGTGGACGACCACCTACTTCACATCCCACCATATTGAGCAGCCCCGTGCCGCAGCCGAAATTCTTCTGGCCCACACCCTGGGTGTTGGACGGGTTGATCTCTACATCCAATATGATAGACCCGTGGAGCCCCGGGAGCTTGTGGTTTTCAAAGAACTGATCCAAAGACGACTTCAGAGGGAACCCGTGGCTTATATTGTGAAGGAAAAGGGGTTCTGGTCACTGGATCTGAAGGTGACTCCTGATGTTCTGATCCCCCGTCCAGAGACGGAGGTCTTGGTGGAGGCCGCCCTATCGATTATACCGCCGGCAATATCACCAAGGCCTTTTGAGGTCTTGGACCTTGGAACGGGATCAGGGGCCATTGTCCTGGCCTTGGCAAGAGAACGGTCGGGCCATCGCTTCTATGCGGTTGATAACTCGCAGAAGGCCTTAGCCGTTGCCCAGGACAATACCCGAAGATATGGACTTGAGGCAGCCGTCACCTTTTTGCTGGGGAACTGGTTTGACGCGGTGGGTGATCGACACGGATGTTTTGATCTCATCGTTTCTAATCCCCCCTACATTTCAAGTCCTGATTTGGAGAGGCTCCCCTTGGAAGTTTCACGATACGAACCCCGGGAGGCCCTTGATGGTGGGCCTGACGGACTGGACGCCATCCGTCTCATCATTGAAAGGGCAGCAGCACACATGTCTCCGGGGGGATGGCTGCTTTTTGAAATTGGCTATAATCAGCGGGCTTTGGTGGAAACGCTTCTGGCAGCCTCGATGTCCTACGCTGATGTGGCCGTGATCAAAGACCACAGTGGTTTTGATCGGGTGGTTCGGGCAAGATCAAAGGGGGAATAGACTTTTGACAGGATCTAGCAGTGTCCATCCATAAATGGCCCTTTTTCCTCTGAGCGGCGTTCTCCGCGGGTTTTCGGCTGCAACGTACATAATGTACGCCTCGCCGTAAACCCTTGTGCGGCCTTGCTCATCAAAAAAATTGCTCATTTCTGAATTGGACACTGTCCAGTGCCCTCTTCGGTTCGTGGATGGGCACTAGTTACCT
>DAOUZN010000005.1 GCA_030665585.1 Deltaproteobacteria bacterium
ACCCTCAATCGTCGCTATGATGTCATATGGACCAAAGACTGCCTCCGCTGACTTTACCCCCCTCTTTTCAGAAAGATAGCCCACGGTTTCCCTTACTTTGTACGGACTTGTTACATTAACCAAAACATACGCTCTTGACATCGTTATCACCTCATTATGCAGACTAAAGGTTCTCTATACTGATAAGAATCAGCCTGTGGCCGTGGCAGTCTGTTGAAGAATGAACCGATTTTTTTAATGAACCTTGTCATGGGACACTGTCAATGGAGGTTCCCATTGAGCAATTTTCATGGGTTAGTTTAGTGGTCAAGCTTTTCCGCACAGCTCATACAGAAGTTAGCAGTAACGGGGTTTTTCGTGTCACAATGGCTACATAGAATATGCCTTTTCACTCTTTTCGCCTTTTTCGGCTCAGTTGTAGACGTTGGCTTGCCGGACTTCTTCTCCTCATAATCTCTAATAGCTTCAGCAAGTGCCTTTGCCCCAAGGTTGGAACAGTGCATCTTTTCTTTCGGCAGACCATCCAGGGCCTGTGCAACGGCCTTTCTTGTTATGGCTTTAGCCTCCTTAAGGGTTTTGTTCTTGGCCATTTCGCTGACGATGCTAGATACTGCAATGGCTGCAACACACCCGAACGTCTTGAATTTCACATCCGTTAGTTTGTCATCGTTGACTTTAATGTAGAATGTCATCATGTCTCCACATACTGGATTGCCAACCTCGCCGATACCGTCGGCATCCTCTATAGCACCAGCGTTTCTCGGGTTTGAGAAATGATCTATTACCCGTTCTGAATACATTTCTTATCTCCTCACAAGTTTTGAACCTATTTATGGCTTCTAATCACATCAGACAAAGTCAACGAGTTTAGTTCATTATGCATAGCCCTCGTTGCTCTTTCCCATATGCTGCGCGACAGGCAAGTCTCAGACCTGTCGCATATATCAGGGTCGCCAATACAACGAGACAAATCGATTCCGCCTTCAAGCAGCTTGACGATTTCCCCCACAGTAATCTGTTCAGGAGGCTTTGCAAGCACGTGCCCTCCTTTGGGACCGCGCGCACTCTTGATATAGTGGGCTTTCTTCAATGGTATAATAAGTTGTTCCAAATACTTAACAGAAATACCCTCGCGTTCGGCAACGTCTCCTGTTTGCACATACCCGTCATTATAATGTTGAGCCAAATCCAACATCATTCTAATTCCATAGCGACTTCTAGTTGATAATTTCATACAAAGGCCCCCCACGTTATGCTGCGGTTTTTGTCCTCCAAATTGGGGAGAGTGAACGAAGTTTCTCAACAGCGACAGGAAGCTGATCCAGCACATATTGAATCTCATCGACCGTATTAGTGCCGTTCAGGGTAAATACCGCAGACCCTTGGGCCAAGTCAGGCGGAACACCAATTGCCACTAGAACAGGAGAGGTCTTAAGGGCCTTTGAAGCGCAAGCAGAACCAGTATTCACATAAATACCTTTTTGACTGAGCATAAAAACCAACGCTTCACCTTCAATGGCTTCAATGCAAAAGCTTGCATGGCCGGGTAGCCTTTTTTCTGGATGGCCCGTATATTTTACCTGCTCAATCCGGCCATGGACCCCCGTCACAAGCCGGTCCCTGAGTTCCTTCACATGCTCAGCTTTATGAGGCAACTCTTGTGCAGCAAGCTCCGATGCCTTGCCAAGACCAACGATGGCAGGAACATTCTCGGTTCCAGCTCTCCTGCCGCTCTCTTGGATACCGCCATGAATAAGGGGCATCAATCTCAGGTTATTTCGGAAATAAAGTGCTCCAATCCCTTTAGGCGCGCCAAGAGAGACACCAGAAAGGCTCAGCAAGTCAACATTCAATTCATTGACATCGACTGGTATGTTGCCAACTGTGGCCACAGCATCGGTGTGAAAGACAACTCCTTTTTCTCTACAGATAGCTGAAAGGTCTGATATCGGCTCAATGGTCCCAATCTCATTGTTCGCATGCATAATTGAAACAAGGATGGTCTCAGGCCTGATTGCTCGAGACAGACGTTCTGGATCTACCAACCCATGTTGGTCTACTTGGAGAAAAGTCACTTCGAAATCCATGCGTTCCAAGAACCTGGCAGAATTAAGAACAGAATGATGTTCGATAGCGGAAATAATAATGTGCTTTCCCTTCTTTTGCCTAGCCAGGCCTATACCCTTAATCGCAAGATTATTTGCCTCAGCACCAGAGGAAGTGAAAATAATCTCTCCCGCTTTGGCACCAATGAGTTCGGCTACCGTTGCCCTTTGTTCATCGATGACGTGCTTGATTCTTGAACCCATGTCATAGACCGTTGACGGGTTACCAAAATGCTCGTCAAAATAAGGCAGCATGGCTTCGACGACCTGTTTCCTTACAGGTGTTGCTGCCGCATGATCCATATAGACCGTCTTCATGTGAGCCCCCTATTTAGTCTTTTTTATATAAAGTTTGTAACAGTCGTCATCCTCCTCAATGCCAATAAATTCCTCTCCACACTTTTTACACCAGTTTGGAATGTCCTCCAACGCCCCATCATAATCCGTTAACACTTCTAAAACCTGCCCCTTTTTTAAGCACCTGAGCTTGTCGCCCGGCTCTAGAAGATGCACGGGGCACATGCGGCACACGAGGTCTAACGTGTCGTCTGAGGGCTGATTTTCCACAAATTTCATGTCATGCTCCTTTCAGCATTTGGGGGGGAATTAAATAATAATCTATTCTATACTATTTTGATAGAGAATAACCACCCTTTAGCCTGGTGTCAAGAATTCACGTCGCCGTCTCTGGGGCTGGTCTTGGATGGATTTGCCAAGAACGCTTGAAAAGGAACTGCCTAGCTGAGGATGCTTGAGTATGACAGGTGTTTTCTGGAAAAAGAATGCCGGGCTGTAAACAGGTTCACTTCCCTAAAAACGCGACCCCAGAGGTTCTGTAACCAAGGTGCCACATGACAGAGAAAATGCCAATTGTGACAGACTCGTAAAAGGTGTTTTGCGAACGACATTGAGCATTTTGGGATAAAGGCACATGAGATATTCAGCGTTAAAAAATGCTAACTGTTTGAGGGCGTTAGCCCGAGTTTTAGCATTTTAGCTGAATATCTTAAGGGCCCCCAAAATGTTCACGGAGTGGAGTAAAATCGACTTTTTACGAAACCGTCAATTGTGAACAAAACTGGGAACGCAACAGAAAGGGAAAGCCTAGCATAGGGAAAAATGCATTATACGGGAAGACCTCAACATATTGGGGTCAGCTTGGGCCGGTAACAGCATAAGTTTCTTATCTTATCAACGCTCGGAGCTTTTCAAACGTTTCAGACCGGTATCACAACAGCAGGCGTAGGGAGGTCCACCGCCGGTGAAAAGCCGGAAGAACAATAGGCACCTTGGCGTCGGTATACTCTCAACGCACCTGACAGGCTCATAGCTTCGCTGTTCGCCTGCGCGTAATCCCGCCCATTCGCCTTCCCTGATCAACAATGACCTGCCAATAGAAGCCGTTACAATATGCAATGTTGTGTGTTATCTTGACTGCAAATCGAAGATTCCCTATACGTTTTGATGGTAGCCTTAAAGATTGGAAAGAATCATGGAAAACCAGAAAAACAATCTGATACCTGAAGACGTGAAGCGTGTTCACCTCATCGCTATTTGCGGCACGGGCATGGGCGCCCTGGCAGGGATGTTCAAAGAGGCCGGATTGGAAGTGACGGGTTCGGATCATCACGTCTATCCGCCCATGAGTACCTTTCTTTCAGAACGTGGTATCCGGATCGCCGAAGGCTTTCGCCCGGAAAACGTGTCTCATCGGCCGGATCTTGTGGTGGTCGGTAACGCCGTCTCAAGGGACAACCCCGAGGTGAAGGCCATGCTGGACCTTGCCCTTCCCTATTGCTCCCTTCCCCAGGCCCTGAACCGGTTCTTTATCCATGGCAAGGGCGCCTTAGTCATCACAGGGACCCACGGCAAGACCACAACCTCGGCCCTCCTGGCGTGGGTCCTAGCCATAGCAGGCCTTGATCCTGGTTTCATGGTGGGCGGCATCCTGAAAAATTTTGATCGCAATTACAACGTTGGCACTGGACCTTACTTTGTCGTGGAAGGAGACGAATATGATACGGCCTTTTTTGACAAGGGGCCAAAGTTTCTCCACTACACCCCATCCCGGGCCATTCTCACCAGCGTCGAATTTGATCACGCTGACATCTACCGGAGCTTGTCCCATGTGAAAAAGGCCTTTTTCGACTTTGTGACGGCGATGCCACAGGAAGCCCTCCTGGTTGGCTACGATGGCGATCCCATTGTGACAGAACTCACGAGCCAGGCCCCCTGTTGGACGGCATTATATGGGTTTGGGGAAAGGTCGCCTTGGCGGCTTGAAAACGTGCATTTTGATCCGCCCTGGAGCCATTTTGATGTCACCAAGCGAGGACAGCCCTTTGGCACTTTTAAGGCGCCTCTCATGGGTCGCCATAATCTGTTGAATGTGCTAGCCGTGATTGCGGTGGCTGATGATTTAGGCCTGTCAGCAGATCTCATCCACCGGGCACTGGAGACGTTTGAAGGGATCAAACGCCGGCAGGAAGTGCGCGGAATCAAAAACGGTATTATGGTGATCGATGACTTTGCCCATCATCCCACCGAGGTGAGGGAAACCCTTGCAGCAGCCCGTTCTTTTTATCCAAACAACAGGCTGGTCGCCGTGTTCGAACCACGAACCAACTCGAGCCGACGCAAGATTTTCCAAGATAGATATCCCGATTCCTTTAATACGGCAGACCTCGTGTGTATCCGAAAGCCCCCGATGCTGGAAAAGATCCCGGTTGAGGAGCGGTTTTCATCCCAGCAGTTGGCCCGAGACCTCATGGCCCTGGGAAAAGAGGCCTATTACTTTGCAGACACCGATGCCATCGTCGACCATCTCGTGACCATTGCCAAGGCCGATGATGTGATCCTTATTATGTCCAATGGCGGGTTTGACAACATTCACGAAAGATTGTTAGAAAGACTGTAAAGATGGGGAAAAGCAGGGTTGATATTCCCTAGATTGACTTCGTTGTAAACGATCCTGAACGTTAATTATTTGGCGGGAGGCGTCATAATAGATGGCCGCAAGACGCATACTAACCTATCCTGATACGGCACTACGAGAACGGGCCGAGCCTGTCACGAATATCGACGGGAAAATTCAGGAGTTCATTGATGATATGGCCGACACCATGTACCAGGCACCTGGCATTGGATTGGCAAGCAACCAGGTAGGAGAACCATGCCGTATCATCGTATTCGACACCTCGGCCAGGGATGAGCCAAGCGACCTTGTTGTGGTGATTAACCCGGAAATCATTGAAGTCGATGGGGTTGTTTCAACCGAAGAGGCGTGTCTGAGCGTTATCGACTATAGCGCTGATGTCAAGCGTGCGCAGCGAATCACTGTCCAGGGCCTGGACAGGGAGGGGAACCCGATTACCCTAAGAAAGGATGGGCTTTCGGCCATCGTGCTCCAACATGAGATCGATCACCTGAACGGTCTTCTCTTCATTGACCACGTGAGCAAGCTTAAACGAGAGCTTTACAAGAGAAGGTTAAAGAAAACACTAAAGCAAAGAGAATCCTCGTTACAAAGACTTTAGGATCTGTGAGATTCCAGCGGCGCCAGAACGAGGGTGTCGCCTTCTTGCTTCACGCAAAGCCCAAACATGCGTATCGTGGTGGTCAGGGGTCTGCCGAAGAAAAAATCCATCGCGCTAGGGGCCAGGCCCAGCTTCTCTATCAAGACAAGCCGCATGTGGTCATCATAGTGCAGAAGGTCAAGGATCTTTTCCACTGCTTTCTCGGCATCCGGTCCCCGCAAGCCCTTTACGGATGCCTCCAAGATCGCATAGGAGCACCTTCGTTCATGGGCGCCTATGATCTTGAGGATTCTATCATCTGGATGGATGAGGTGTTTTCTTTGAAGGCGTGGCTTGGCCATGACCTCGTCAAATTCCCGCAGATCCCAGCATTTTAAGGCCCGGCATTCGATGGGCCTGTGGTCATAAATCTTGCATCCCTTCTGGTCATCATCGTAAAAGATACATGTCCAGGCTTCGTCCTGTCCTCTGATTTTGATCATTTCCTGTTCAAGGGCCATCAATGTTTCATCAATGTTGCGAACAACCTCACCTTTTCTCAAGGTGTAGAGGTTGTTCTTCTTCAGAACTCCCTCTTCAAGCAGGGTAGCGTCGTCCCGATGGAGGGTGGGCCCCCCTTTCATACAACAGGTCCCACAGCGAATACAGTGGGTCCGATGTTCCCCTGGCTCCACAGGCATCAAACGATTGGTCTTGACCATGCCACGCCTCGACCGTGAGTGATCTACTAGGGCACGTTACCCCTGGGTTGCAAGGTGCTGGAGTTCAAACAAATAACCCCGTCATCAAAGATGACGGGGTTATCAATCCGTCGCCCCCCGGGCCCCCTGCCTTGTGAGCGGCGTCGGGGAGGGCTATTCTCTTTATCTAATTTTCCACCTTATACGGTTTCAACGTTCACCGCCTGCGGTCCCTTTTGGCCCTGCTCGACCTCAAATCGAACGCGCTGCCCTTCATACAGAGACCGGAAACCACTCCCGAGGATCGAGCTATAGTGGACAAAGACGTCCTGGCCTTCGTCCATGCTGATGAAACCATAGCCCTTCTTCTCGTTAAACCACTTTACAGTGCCTTCTGCCACGACCATATCCCCCCTTTCACAAGATTATTTAGCTGGGATATGGGTCTGATAGCAAAAAAAGCCAACAAGGTCTCTGTGCCTTGATGGCATCTTGTTCTACTCCACAAAGCTCCTATCCCAATCCACTACTTTGCCTCACCCGAAGGTGTGAAGCTCAACAACCTACTAAAATATCAATACTATTTTCGCATATCATAGGATGGGTTTTTGTGTCAAGCAAATCCATCACTTTTCTTCACACGACGGACGGTGTCATGACAGCCATCGCACATGGATCTTTCTGCTTCTGGGCCCATCAAACTCGCAAAAAAACACGCCCTGCCAAGTCCCCAAACTCAGCCGTCCCCTTTCCACAGCTATCATCTCGGAGGCCCCGATCATGCTCGCCTTAATGTGGGCCGGCGAATTCCCCTCCAGGTGGCGGTACGCCTCATTCCACGGCACGATCTTGTTCAAGACCATGAGGATGTCTGACTTGACACTCGGATCGGCATGCTCATTGATGGTCACGGCCGCTGTGGTATGTGGAACAAAGAGGAAGCAAACCCCATGGTCAACGCCCTCGGCCTGGATCACCTTTTCCACCTCGGCAGTGATGTCTATGAGCTCAGTCTTGGAGCGGGTCTTGACCGTCAGGGTCCTGTTCAAGGCGCCTCCTCAGAAAAAAAGAGGCTCCACCCCGCGGGTAAAGCCTCTTTTTCGGACGTCCTAATTGTCTCACAAAATCAGAAAGTTTTCCCTACACGCAGCCGGTCGGCTTGGGAAGACCCGCCATCTTACAAGCGCCCTTGCCAGGGCCAGAGGGAAACAGTTCATAAATGTGTTTGAGCTTGTAACCAGTGACCTTGGAGAAGATCCGGACCATGGGAGCGATCCCGTTCTTCTCATAATAATCCTGCAAGAATTTGATGCACTTCCAATGTTCGTCGCTGAGTTCCTCAATCCCCTCCACCGTCTTCACGTGTTGGACCCACTCCGGACACCAGTTCTTGTAATCATCAATGAAACCATCCTCATCCACAGTAAAGGTTTTCCCTTGAGCTTCAACTGTCGGCATGCCAACGTCCTCCTTTCCTTTATTTAATGTTCGCCATTATCTGTTCGACACCCTGCTGTCGCCCCAGAAAAATCGCTACATTCATATATGAAAAAACCATCTTTGTCAACACGAAAAAGGACGAGTGGGGAAATTAACCTCACCCCGTTGCCGTAGGGATTCCTTTTAGGGCGTCCCCGGTAAGCGAAAGCATCGCCCAGCTGAACGCCAGATCATCGTGCTGTGACAGCCACTTCGTCACGTCCTGCATTTTCCTTCAGATACACGTTAACCATGGTATGGTGAATGGTTTCGACGTACTCGCCCACGTAGTTGGCATCGATGGGCAGTTCGCGGTGGCCTCGGTCCACGAGAACGGCCAGTTCAATGCGATCCGGACGGCCAAAATCGATCAGGGCATCCATGGCTGCCCGCACGGTGCGGCCCGTAAAGAGGACATCATCCACCAGGATCACCTGTTTCCTATCCAATGAAAAAGGCAACTCCGTCTTCTGAACAATGGGTTGGTGGCTGATGCGCGTCCAGTCATCTCTGTAAAGATTGATATCAAGATCGCCCCTGGGAATGTCAGCCCCCTCAAGCGAAAGAATCTTTGCTTTTAGGCGATCCGCCAAAAATACCCCTCCGGTCCTGATGCCGATGAGCACCAGATTCTCCGCCCCCCTGTGCTTTTCAAGAATCTCGCCGGCCATCCTGGTCAGGATCCGGTCAATGTCGGGGGCTTTTAAGATGACTTCTTCTGTGGTCATAGTGTGGCGCTTTCAAAGCTGATAGAGCGTTTCATCGCGACGAGGCTTGGCCCGTTTGGTTCCTCTTCCCCTTTTTTCGCCAAACATGAACGGTTCCTCTTCTTCAAGGAGATCTCCCATCTCTGCTTCGACCTGCTCAGGATCTTCGCCAGCCTCCATCCTTCTCAGGGCCTCCTCCATGCTTGGCCCGAGGGTAACGCCTGTTGCATCCGTAAACTTGCGCATCAAATTGGCAGCCTGGCGAGGATCCTCCTCGTTCATTCCCTCGGCCTCTCGGGCCAAAAGACCCATCGCTTTTTCCATCTTGGCCTCATCCACAGGAAAATCATCCAGATCACCCTCCTTCTTTGCCCCCGTGACTCTGGCAAAGGTGGACATCTGCCTTTTCAGTTTCTTTCGTTTACACCGCGGGCAAAGGGGCTGCTTGGTCGTGTTCACGGTCTTTGAGAAGAAGTTGAACAGGGTGTTACAGTCTGCGCAGTAAAACTCATAGATAGGCATCGTACTTCCTTCTCACCCCCTTTGCTCTTAACGCATCGCCCAGTTTAAGGAGAATCAGGGGCAAAACGCCCTTGGTTAATATAATAGGGAAGGAAGTGGTGGGTCAACAGAATAATGGGACAACCGTGGGGGCGGAAGGCGGTTGAGATGTTGGCAGATACAGATTAACCGTATTGCCTCGGCCTAATTGAACCTTCAATTCAATGTGGCCATGGTGAGCTTCGATGATCTTCCGCGTCATAGGCAGGCCCAGGCCCTCGCCGAAGGTCGTCGAGGTAAGATTCGAATCAAGCAAGGCATCTCGCACACCATCTGGCATGAGGTGGCCGTTGTCAGAAATCGCGATGGATACTTGCCCCGTTTGGCGCAAGGGTCGAATGGATACGGTCACGGTGCCACGGCTTGGACCGATCATATGCATAGCGGTCTTGAAAAGCTGGTGCAAAACCCGGGTGATGCCATCCCGGTCCAGGGGCACCCGGACCGATTCTTTGGGAAAATCTCGTATGATAGCGATGTCCTTTTCGCGGAAAAGACCTCCAAATTCCTCAAGGACCTCGTCTATGATCGAAGCCAGGTCTTGCTCAACAAACGTAGGCTCGTAGTCGCGGCAATAATCCACAATCTCCTCCAAAACGCCCTCCAAGCGTCTAGACTCCTTGGCAATGATCTTCGCATATTGTCCGCCCTGTGCTTCTTCCCCGCACTGGCGTGCAAGTCTTTTGGCAAAGCCCCCGATGGCCAGCAGAGGATTACGAATCTCGTGAGCCACTGCATCCAAGGTGTTTTGAAGGATGTCTCTGCGGCTCCGAGCCATTTCTTCAGACATGGAAGTCAACGCCCGGTCATACTGGCTCACATGGCCCAAAAGTTCCTGAAGGGAAAACTCCATAGAGGCGCTAACCCGGGCAAGGGCCTGGTTGGCCTTTTCCAGTACCGTTATCATGTCGGCCTGGGAATCAACCCGGACACGAAGTTGTTCGGCCAGCTCTTCGACCTTGTCAAAGGTCTGTGACAGGATACTGTTGACCGCCTCTGGGTCCAGTTGAAAAAGAGTTTGAGCGCGCTGCTGCACCTCAAATAGATCCGTGGTTTGACCGAATACGATTTCTGTTGCCCTCCTTGCCATCTCCACAATCTTGCACAGGATTGGCCTGTCTGGTTTCAGGGCCTGCGGCCCGAAGTGCTTTTGGCATTCTGCCAAATGGTCTGGAAAGCGCCAGCGCCGCAAAATGAGGCTGCCGACCTCCCTATGGTTGACGCCCAAGTGTTCCTGCTCCCAGGCCATGGCCTCTTCCATGGGCAGCGTCCCTTTAGGAAACTTCTTCTTTGTCTCCTCAGGGCATGCGCTGTAAAGCATGAGTATGCCAATCTCTGAAATCAAGGCCGCAATGAAGGCCTCCTCCGGGTACAAGTTGTTGATGGCCTGGACAGACCGGGCAAAATCCTGCGCTATCAATCCGCGGTAAAGGGACGTCTTCCAGAAATGATTATAGTCCATGCCGTCATGCTCGCCCATGGGAAAAGTATCGCGCAAAGAAAGGCTTAAGGCCATGACGCGCACCTTTTTGAAACCCAACAGGACAACGGCCTTGGAGATGGAGCTCACGCGCTCCGGCCGAGCATAAAATGCGCTTCCCACCAATTTGAGAAGCCGCGTGGTCAGACCGGGGTCCTTTTCGATGATGGCGGCCAGATCTGGTGCAGAGCTTCGGTCGTCTGAAGCGAGTTCTACTAACTGGATGGCTATGGGGGACAGAGAGGGGAGGTTGTCGCTGTCTACAATTTTTTTGAGCAATTTTGTTTTTTGGCGATTTTCCACTTCTCAAGCAGCCCTTTACATCCAGGCGGATAGCATACCGATCAAAGGCATTGGTTACTGAAGTGACGCCCTTTGATAACCCCTGGTTGATGGTTTCGTAACAAGTCGATTTTACTCACTCCGTGAACCTTTTGGGGGCCCGCGACGCAAAGCAAAGGAAACACATCGAAAAAGATCGACTGAAAAGAACAGGTCAGCCTCCTTTCTTCAGCTTCAAGGCCTCTTCATAGACGACTCTCTTGGACAGGCCGTATTCTCTGGCCACCTCCTTGACAAGGTCGGACAGGGAGCCGTCTTGCTCATGATGCAAGCGTCGAAGATGGTTCTGGATGGATTCCCGGTCAATTTCGCCTCCCGACTCCCGGCCTGCCACCAGCAAGGTACACTCACCCTTCGGGGGACGGCTCGCTGACATTTCTTTCACCATCCTGCTCAGGGGTCCCCTGAGGATTTCCTCGTGTAGCTTGGTCAGTTCCCGTGCCGTCACAGCCCTCCGATCCCCCATCACACCGAGGATTTCATGCATCAGCCCAACGAGTCTTTGGGGAGATTCATAAAAAATAAGCGTTCGCGGCTCCCGTTTTAGCCGATCCAGCAACGCTCTACGTTTTCCGGGCTTCCTGGGCACAAAGCCGATGAAAACAAAGCTGTCCGTAGCAAGGCCGGAAACGCTCAACGCCGCAATGATGGCTGATGCGCCGGGAATCGGCACGACTGATACGCCCTCCCGGATGGCCTCCCGAACAAGGTAATGGCCCGGGTCTGAGATGGAGGGCGTGCCGGCATCCGTAACAAGGGCAATCGAGGTCCCGGTTTTGAGCTTCCCCAAGAGCTCCGGAGTGCGTTTCTCTTTATTATGGTCGTGGTAGGAGACAAGGCGCGTAGAAACCTTATGGCGCGTGAGGAGCTTCCGGGTCTGCCGGGTGTCTTCTGCCGCAATGAGATCGACTTCCTTCAGGGTGCGGATGGCTCGCAGAGTGATGTCTTCCATGTGGCCAATGGGCGTGGCCACCACAAAAAGTGTCCCAAACGGCGGGAAAGCACTCTGAGTGGGTTCCTCAGTAGGCAAGCTCAAAGGCATTCTTGATGATCTCGATATCCGGTTGCCCTGGCAACAGGCGGATGGCCACGACATCAAAACGGGCCCTTTTTTCAATTTGACCTGTTTTTTTCAGATATTCAAGGGCAACCATTGATATCTTGCGCTGTTTCTGAGGTGTGACAGCCAGCTTTGGATCTCCAAACCGATCCGTGCGCCGTGCCTTTACCTCCACGAAGGCCAGCACACCGCGGTCTTTGGCAATGATATCAATTTCGCCCAACTTGCAGCGATAGTTTTTCTCAAGAATCTTATATCCTTTTTTCTTCAAGGCTTTCACGGCTAGGGACTCGCCACGGGCGCCAGTGTGGCAGCGATTGTCGCTCGGCCTGTCGTGTTGCCGGCATATCCGATCTCTAAACATTGGCCCCTTTGAGACGCCGCCTCACCAATGGTTGTCGACATATTCCTCGACACCGCGGAATGTTTTTCGGTGAATCCGACAACAGCCAAAGGTGCGGATGGCTTCCCGGTGTGCTCTTGTGCCGTAGCCCTTGTGCTGACCGAAGCCAAACACGGGGAATTCCTCGTCATAAAGCCTCATGAGTCGATCTCGTGTCACTTTCGCTATGATGGATGCTGCAGCAATAGACCGACACCGCCTGTCGCCGTGCTTCACGACCTGTTGAGGCAAGGGACATTGAATGGGAATCGTACCGTCAACGAGTAAGTAGTCCGGAGCGGGCCGAAGATTGTCTACTGCCATACGCATGGCAAGGAGTGAGGCCTGGAGGATATTGATACGGTCAATTTCTACAGGGTCAACAATACCGATGCCTATAGAAATGGCTTGTTCATAAATCGCCCCGAAAAGCTCTTCTCGCCTTCCAGGACTCAATCGCTTGGAATCATCCAGGTGCTCAAGACTCACCCTTTCAGGAAGGATGACCGCAGCAGACAGCACCGGCCCTGCCAGGGGTCCCCTGCCGGCCTCGTCGATGCCGGCGACGCTTGAGAACCCTTCTTGCCGAGCTTTTTTCTCAAACGGCTCAGGATCGATGCCCACGATTCATTATCCGGAAAACTTGGTTTGAACGACTGTTGGCAGGTTCCACACGAAACAAGCCCACATGGCGTGTCTTAGAGCTTGGGGCAAAAACCGATTCAGAACTAAGCTGAGCGAAGCTCCTTAATCCTGGCTGCTCTCCCTCTCAATTTTCTAAGGTAGTAAAGGCGCGAGCGACGGACACGACCTCGAGTCACGACCTCGATCTTGTCAATACTCGGAGAATGCAGAGGGAAAATGCGCTCTACGCCGATCCCATAAGATACCTTTCTCACGGTGAAGGTGGCATTGGTAGTCCCTTTTCGCTTCCTGATCACCACCCCTTTAAAAATCTGAATCCGCTCTTTCTCCCCTTCTTTGATCTTGACAAACACTTTTATTGTATCACCAGGCCTGAAAAACGGAAGATCAAACCGCATCTGTTCCTTTTCAATCGCTCTAATTGTTTCCACATCTTCCTCCAATCGCCGTGAGCCAAAATGCCCAAAGTGTGACCCTGCTTGAGTCAACACTCAATCTCTTTGTCCCAGAAGCCTATCAAGGACAATGGCAGCAGCCGATCGCACCGACAGGTGGTTATAACCTGTAGGCCCCATGACAGGGGCAAGGACATAATCGGCTGTTTCAATAAACTCTCGTGTCAGTCCCCACGCCGTTCCAAATATGAGCAAAAAAGGACGGTCCGACTTTAACATGCCTGACAACCCCGCATAGCTGATGCTTTCCGGGTGTGGCCGGGCATCTGTGACGACCGTGATCGGTCTGCCCTGTCCCTTGCTGGAGATCTCATCCACTGCGGCATCGAGAGAGGCCCCAATCCTAACCAGCTTCAGTGCGGTCCCGCGATCGGGGTTGTAGCTTGCCCCCACGCCTTCTGTCCAATGAGATACAATCCTTCCAACCAGTTGCCGCTGGTCTGCCAAGGGGGTCAGCACGTAGAAGGCTTGTGCACCATACGTTTTAGCCGCCCTCGATATGTCGTGCAAATCGAGGTTGCTGACCGCCGAGGCGATCACGTCGCCTTTTTTGTTATACACCGGATGGTGTATCAGGGCCAAGTAGAGGTTGCCTGAACCTGTCAAGACGTTGTGGAATGCCTGTCTAGGGTGATTTCTATATCCCGGTGAAGCCTTTCCAGGAACACGATATCCTCTGGCGTCAGCGGTTGGTCTAACAACAAATCAGGTCTCTCTAGAAACGTCCGAACCAGCGAAGCCTGTCGCCTCCACTGCCTAATGGCCCCATGGTTCCCGGAAAGCAACATGTCCGGCACATCGAACCCCTCAAAAGACCTGGGTCGTGTGTATTGCGGGTACTCCAGCAGTCCTGTTGAAAAGGAATCCTCTTGAGCGGACTGTTCGTTTCCCAGTGCGCCGGGAAGCAGTCGGCCTACTGCATCGATGACAACCATGGCCGCCAATTCACCGCCGGTGAGTACATAGTCGCCGATGGATAGTTCCTCATCTGCCAGGTCCTGACAAATTCGATCATCAATCCCTTCATAGCGACCACAGACCAAGATGAGCTCGGCACAGCGCGCTAGTTCCCGGGCGAGCCCATGATCAAAGAGTCGACCCTGCGGTGTGAGCACTAGGGTGAAAGCCCCAGGATGACTCTGCTTAGCATGCCGAATCGCCCCTGCCAGGGGTTCAGGCTTCATAACCATGCCGCTGCCACCGCCATAGGGGCGATCATCCACCGTGCGGTGGGGGCCTTTGGCAAAGTCTCTGATATCGATCGTCTCGATGGATATGCGGTTGCTTTCAACGGCCCGCTTGATGATGCCTCCCACCAGCAAGGCGGAAAACATCTCAGGAAACAACGTAAGAACCGTAACGTTCATCCATTAATCTTCCAGCCCTTCGGGAAGATCCACGCGCAAGATTTTCTGTTCAAGGTCAATATCGACCACCACCGAATCGATCGCTGGAATGAGCAGTTCCTTTCTCCCGTCTCTCACCGCGTAAACATCGTTGCTTCCCGTGGGCAAAATCGCTTCCACTCGGCCCAGACGTCGGTCATCCAACGTAAAGGCCTCAAGCCCCATGATCTGGTGCCAGTAGTAACTGCCTTCTTCCAGTGGAGGCAAGGAGGCGTTGTCTATGCAAAGCTGGCAGCCTATCCACGCTTCTGCCGCTTCGATTGAATCTATGCCGTCCAAGCCAAGGCGGATCACACGTTTGTGAGGACGGGCAAATGCGATGCGAAACGCGGCAAGGACCTCTCCTCCCCGGCTGACGGCTAGTTCTTGGCAGGGGGCAAACAAATCCATGGAATCACCATAGGAAATCACCTTGAGGTGGCCCTTGATCCCGTGGGTACCCACGATCTTTCCTATAGGGATGTGGGCATCCTCACCCATGACACCCTATTCGATGATCTCCAATACGGATCTTTTCTTGATCTTGGCGGAAGCAGCGCCCAAAATAGTCCGCATGGCGCGCGCGGTGCGGCCTTGCTTCCCGATGATTTTACCCAGATCGTCCTTAGCCACCTTAAGCTCAATGACCGAGGTCTGTTCGCCTGCCACTTCGGAAACCTCCACGGCCTCCGGATCATCTACCAGCGCTTCAGCAATGTACTTGATCAGATCCTTCATCTTCCGCCCTCCTCACTGCGTTAGAAGAAAAAACCGACGCCGACAAAGGTGAGTTGGTTTGGAAAGACCGCCTTATGCACTCCCTGGTTTTTGGAAAAAACCCTCTTTCTTTAACAGATTCTTGACCGTTGCAGTCGGGATGGCCCCCTTTTCAATCCACGCCTTAATCCGATTATGTTTCAAGCGCACCGCTGCAGGCTCGCTGAGGGGATCATACGTTCCAACGAGTTCGAGAAACTTGCCATCCCGAGGGGCCTGGTTGGAAGCCACCACGATTCGATAAAACGGCTTTTTCTTTGCGCCATACCTGGCCAATCTAATTTTAACGGGCATTCGACGCTATTCCTCCTTATTAGAACGGCAGCCCCCCACGACCCAGGCTACGAAGGCCACCCTTATTCAATTTCTTGATCATCTTTTGCACTTGGACATAATTCTTCAAAAGCTGGTTCACTTCTTGAACCGAGGTTCCACTCCCCTTGGCCATCCGTTTCCGCCGGCTTGCGTTGATCATATGGTGCTTGCGTCGCTCCTCAACCGTCATAGAGTCAATAATGGCTGTAATGCGCACCAATTCCCCTTCGTCCACGCTGAGCTGCTTCATTTGTTTCAGCTTGCCCATCCCGGGGATCATGGCCAAGAGATCTTCCATGGGACCCATCTTTCTAACTTGGGCCATCTGATCACGAAAGTCTTGCAGGGTAAACTGGTTTTTTCGAAGCTTCTTTTCCAGTTCCCGGGCTTTTTTCTCGTCCACAGCGGTTTGGGCCTTCTCAATGAGAGAAAGCATATCACCCATGCCCAGGATCCTGGATGCCATACGGTCTGGATGAAATGGTTCCAGGGCCTCCAATTTCTCACCCACACCCACAAATTTTATCGGTTTTGAGGTGATGGCTCGGATAGAAATGGCTGCGCCGCCCCGGGCATCACCGTCCATTTTGGTGAGAATGACGCCACCGATATCAAGGGCATCATCAAATGCCTTAGCCATATTGACGGCATCCTGTCCCGTCATGGCATCGGCCACCAACAGGATATCAGAGGGCTGAACCGCTTCCTTGATGCGCTTCAGTTCGGCCATCAGGGCCTCGTCGATGTGGAGACGGCCCGCTGTGTCAATCAAAAGGCTGTCAAAGCCATGCTGGCGAGCCGTGCCAAGGGCCTGCCGGCAAATGTCCACCGGATCCATGTCCTGCGTAGATGGGAAAACACCCACGCCCAGTTGTTCGCCGAGCTTTTTCAGCTGATCAATAGCCGCCGGGCGATAGATATCAGCCGGTACCAGATAAGGTTTTCGGTGCTGTCTTGTCAAAACTTTGCCCAACTTGCCGGCTGTCGTGGTCTTGCCTGAGCCTTGGAGGCCCACGAGCATGACAGGGGCTGGTCGACCACTGAGGCTCAGCTCTTCGTGCCTGTTTCCCATGAGCCGGGTCAGTTCCTCATTAACAATCTTGACAACCTGCTGCCCTGGTGTCAGGCTAGACAACACCTCCTGGCCAATGGCGCGCTCCTGAATGGCGGCAAGGAGTTGTTTTACGGCCTTGTAATGAACGTCGGCTTCAAGAAGGGCGATGCGGATTTCTTTCAGGCCGGCCTCGATATTTTTTTCTGTTAACTTGCCGTGCCCCTTGAGTCTCTTGAAGGTCAGGTTCAGTTTGTCGGTGAGATTTTCAAACATAGCCGCCTCTTTTGTAGCATAAACTTATATTACCTATTCCTCATCATTGGTTGTGTCAAGAAAATATTTTCTCTCTCAAGAAATGTTGGCAAGTGCCCCTTCTCCCGTCATGTCTGTACAACACGACGTAAGAAACTTTACCCAGGAGGCCTTCACGCGTTGGCTCGAAGATCACAACGTCGCAGCTTATCGGGCCGACCAGATCCTGAGATGGGTATACCATCGAAACATCTGTTCCTTTTCCCACATGACAGACCTGTCAAAGGATTTGAGGGAGTGGCTTTTTGGCCAGCTCGTCATCAGCCGACTGGAGCCGACACAGGTCCTGGGTTCCGTGGATGGCTCCAAGAAATACCTGTTCCGGCTTGAGGACGGGCATCACATTGAAAGCGTGCTGATTCCCGAGCGAAATCATTGGACACTGTGTGTGTCCAGCCAGGTGGGGTGCGCTATGGGATGTAAGTTCTGCCTCACCGGCCGTAGCGGCCTCTTACGCGATTTGGAACCTGCCGAGATTGTGAACCAGGTCTGCGCCGTTAAAGATGACCTGCCACACGGGAAGCCTCTGACGAATATCGTGTTCATGGGAATGGGAGAACCCCTTGCCAATTATGACAGCGTGATCCAAGCCATTGGCACCATCACCGGCAACAACGGCCTGCAGTTTTCCAACCGCCGCATCACCGTGTCTACGGCAGGCCTGGCCCCCAGGATAGAGGACCTTGGACGGGACATCACGGTGAACCTGGCCGTTTCTCTCAATGCTGCGGACAACAAGACCAGAAACCGGTTGATGCCTATCAATCGCACCTACCCTATGGAGGAGCTCCTCTCTGCGTGCGGCAGGTTTCCTCTCCTCTCGCGGCGCAGGATCACCTTTGAATACGTCTTGATGGCCGGTGTCAATGACAGGCCTGAAGACGCAAAACGCCTGGCAAAGATCCTGAGGCCCTTGCGGGCCAAAATCAACCTGATACCCTTCAACCCCTTTGAGGGGACCCCGTTCAAAACCCCCTCGGAGGCCGCCATATGCGCCTTCCAAAAAATTCTCTTGGATCGTCACTACACCGCTATTATTCGCCGTAGTAAGGGCGAAGACATTCATGCCGCCTGCGGACAACTCCGCGCAAGGAAGGCCCTTGGGATGGTCCCCCCACAAAGGGGAAGACAGGCTGGAGCATAAAGGTGTGCGTGCCTTTTGCCCCTGATGGTCCTTGTCCGGGCCTGTTGTCGTTGCTGTTTCCCCACTAGGCGGATTGTGCTATAGGAACCAAAAAAAATGCGTTGGCTTTTCGCTTTTTGGGGGCAGGTGGTAGAGAATGTGATCGCCGTTCTCGATCCACCGCTGTTTTATTCCGTTACTATGGAAAAGATGAACTCGTAAAAGTGTTTTGCGAACGACATTGACCATTTTGATGGACAGGAGTCTGCATGGATATACCGGATATGGCGAAAAAGCTGCTAGCTAAGATTGAAAAGCCTGATACAGTGGACCGGGATCTCCTTGAAGTGCTGGACTATGCCTATGGGACACAACGGGATATTGAGATCAAGATAGACCAACCCGAATTCACCTCGGTGTGTCCGCGTTCAGGTCTTCCCGACTATGGGCGTATCACCTTTCGCTATGTTCCCAAGGACAAGATCGTCGAATTGAAGTCGCTGAAATATTACCTGTTGCAATATCGCAATGTGGGCATCTTTTATGAGCACGTGGTCAATCGGATTCTGGAGGATTTGGTACGTGTCCTTGACCCCAAGTTCATGGAGGTCATAGGGACCTTTACGCCTCGAGGCGGTGTGACCACGACCGCTCGGGTAGAATACCGGCGGGAAAGATCCGTACAACCTTGATGGTGCCGGGGCCTTAAGGTCTCGAGTAACAGGGCGGGAGAAAAGCCAAAACCGTGCGCACAAAGGCATTCATGATCGCAGCGCTCTATTTTGTGGGTTGCTTGTTCGTGCCTGGCTGCGCCACGACCCAGAAAATCACCGCGGACATCCTTGGCAAAGGACGGACGCTGAGGAAAAAAATTGCATTCTTGCCATCTGTTGACAGCTCGGGTTACGGGGGCAAAGATTTTCAAGGAGCGACTGCAGCACAACTCAAGGCTTTTCTGAGCCGCCGCTGCGACAGCCTGAGGATCATAGATTCTCGGAATATCCGTAAGGCCTTGCAAGACGTATCTCGCTCTCCTTCAGGCCAGATCGACAACCTAGCCCTTGCCCATCTTGGCAGAATCTTTGGTCTTAGTGCTGTGTTGAAGCAAACCATCGGGCAGATGGAGTGTCTCACGGACAAGCGCGGCATCTGGGGATTCAGACGCACCTGTCGGCTCGCACGGCTCTCTTTCCGCGTCAGGGTATATGACATTCAAACGACAGCGATTCTCATGGATGAAATCGTCCGGGAGGATGTGGAAGTCTCCGAATCCGACTGGGACAACATCAAGACAGCTGATAGATACAACAAGGGCATCGCCTATCAACTCCTTGCCAAGGTGATAGGCAAGATGGGCGAGATCATTTGCGAGCGCTTGGCCGAAGAACCGTGGGAAGGCTACATCATCAGTGGCTCGGACAATACATTCACGATCTCCGCCGGCACGGATGTGGGACTTGCCGCGGGGGATGTGTTAGAGGTTTTCGGCCTAGGCGAGCCCTTGAAGGGCCAAGAAGGTCAAATTTATTTGGTTTCAGGGCCGAAGATCGGCGAAATCAAAGTCACCAAGGTGAAAAGGAATCGGGCTGAGGCTACTGGCATCCTCGGCTATGACCTTGAACAGAGCAGTTTCGTCCAGTTGAAGCAGTGAGATTATAGGGGCCCTAAGATCCGATAGATAGGGATGGGCTCATCCAAACCCTTCACAGGTATGGGGGGTGTCATCGCTTCTGCCGCAAACCGGTCTGATACTTCTCTGTAAGTCGTCTCACTAACCAGTATTTCACCCCCTTTTGCCAGCTTCTCCAGGCGTGCAGCGATATTGACCGGCATACCAAAAGCCGTGTACTCCTTTTTTCTCAAAGAACCAAAGACGCCGGTCACGACCTCGCCGGTACAAATACCGATGCCTATGCGCAGCTCAAATCCATTGATTCGCTGCAATTGCCGGCTGATGCCTCGGCTGGTCTCCTGCATATCCATGGCCGATTCAATGGCCCTTTCAATATCGTCCTCGTGTGATACCGGGGACCCATAAATCACCATGATGCAATCGCCGATGTGTTTGTCCACCGTGCCGTTGTATCGATACGCAATTTCTCCCAGGGGGGTAAAATAGTAATCGTTCAGAAACTCCGCAATCTCTTGTGGGGGCACCTTCTGGGACATCTTCGTGAACCCTCTAATGTCACAAAAAAGAATCGTCACTGTGTGTTTTCTGGGAGTCATGACGGTGGGGTCACTCTTGATCTCTTCATATACGGAATCAGAGATAAATTGTCTCAGCCGTTTCCTAATCATAATCTCCTGAATCTTGCTC
Source organism: Deltaproteobacteria bacterium (assembly GCA_030665585.1). Taxonomy (GTDB): domain Bacteria; phylum Desulfobacterota; class Desulfobacteria; order Desulfobacterales. The sequence continues at coordinate 20,719 of DAOUZN010000005.1, forward strand.
CGCAGTTCGATATTGTCAAAGGGCTTTGTGAGAAAACCATCAAGCCCCTCGTTGGTCGCCCGAATAGCAGATTCCATAGTGGCGTAACCCGTCAGGAGTATGCGCGTGATCTCGGGATTGAGCCTGGCAATTCGCGCAAGGGTTTCCAGGCCGTCCGGCCCGGGCATCTTATAGTCTGAAATCACAACACCGATCTTGGAAAGGTTTTCTTGAAACAACCGTATCCCTGTCTCACCATCTTCGGCCGTGTAAACCGTGTATGGTTCGTTCTTCAGTGCCCGCTCCAGGGAGCGCCGCACCCCCTCCTCATCGTCGATAAATAAGAGACCTGTCATCTTCTCCTCCTTGCTTGATGAACGCCTTAAACTGCTAACATTGTCTTTTTTTGTTTTCTGCCAGAAAAAGCGCGAATTTCACTACGAAACGCCTACAGGCTAAGGTTTAACATCCGAGGTCTGCAGCTCCTCAAAATAGGCCTGAACGGCATCTCTCATCTCCTGTCGAGATTTCAAACGAATAATAGAGGACCGGAACCGGCTGCATCCCGGGAGCCCCTTAACAAACCAAGGCACACGGCTTCGCATCATCCGCACGGCCCGGGCTTCTCCAAAATGATTCACGTTATTGTCAATGTAACGCAGGGTCCCGTGAAGACGTTCCGATAGATCGGGAGATCTGGGGCGTCTCGAGTGAAGAAGCTCAAGGGCCTGGGTAAAAATCCAGGGGTTTCCGATAGAAGCCCGCCCGACCATCACAGCGTCGCATCCGGTTTCACGTTGCATCCTGACAACATCATCTGGTGTGCGGACATCGCCATTGCCCACGACCGGGATGGAGACACACTGTTTCAGCCGCGCGATTAGTGACCAATCGGCCCTACCACCAAACCCTTGAAGGGCTGTCCTGGGGTGAATAGCCACGGCATCCACCCCGGCATCCTCGGCCACGCGGGTCACGGCCACAGCCTGGTCTCCCGAGGGTTCCCAACCTGAGCGGATCTTAATGGTCAGCGGGACGTCCACCACCCCGCGGACTGCTTTCAAAATCGCCCCGAGCTTTTCTGGTTGGCCCATCAAGGCCGCTCCCGCCCCTTGCCTCACGACCTTACGGACCGAACAGCCCAAATTGATGTCCAGGAGATCGGCGCCTTGGGCCTGTACAATCCGAGCTGCTTCCTGCATCACCGCCGGGTCTGCCCCAAATATCTGGACAGAAAGAGGGCGCTCCGAGGGATGGCTTTTCAGAAGCTCTACGGTCTTCCGCCCACCGTGGACCAGACCGTTTGCGCTGACCATCTCAGTCACCACCAGGGCGCATCCTGCCTCTTTGGCCAACCGTCGAAAAGGAAGTTGGGTGATTCCAGCCATGGGAGCCAGAATGAGGGGATTTTCTAAGACCAAGCTCCCGATCTTCATGGACCCTGATAAATCACGAGGTTTGATATTTCAACTCCAAAGGTTACGAAGCCTATATATTGGGCCTTGATGAATATATAACGCCACATATAGTATAATCTTCTTGACAACGAGCTCCTATGTATCGTAGGGAAAACACCCAAATCATCTAAATCAGCCATCCGCAGAGATCCCTATGGTGATACCCATGAAGAAAAAAGGGTTCTATGTCTTCGTCATTGTACTGGCCGCTTCTGCAGGTTGCTTCTTCTGTAAATGGTACTTTGGCCGCTGTGACATCCTCCCCCAGTGTGCGGTGGCCTCGGTGGCAGAAGCCAGGGTACGGCCTCAGAAAACGTCCATCTCCTCGACGCGGCGCATGCTGGCGGCTCAGGTTCTGGTCTTCAAATCGCGGGATTACCCCCAGGTAGAGCAATGTATGATTAACCTCAAGCATGCCGGCGTCAACACCGTCATCGTTCGCGCCTTTCAAAACCGGGGCGACCGGGTATATCGTTTTTCCCAGCCTCAGTGTAAGGCGGGAGTCTATTTCGAAACATCCCATGCGCCGGTGGTGGACCCTGTTTTGGCGAGGATCGTATCCATCGGGCATCGTCACGGGTTGAAGGTCTTTGCCTGGATGGAAACCCGCAAGATGCCCCTACACCTGGCTTACGCTGAACCCTTTACTGCCCTCGGGTACAATTTTGAAACACGCTCCTTTGAACCGATCCGCGCGTGGAGCATCTTCGATGAGACTGTCGAGGAAAGGCTTATAGGCCTTTACGAGGACGTCGTTGGCTCCGGTATTGATGGCATTTTGATCCAGGACGACCTAGTCATGCACCAATACGAGGATTTCAGTTCAAAGGCCGTAGCCCTTTTTGCACAGGAAACCGGCAGGGTGCTTGATCCCCAGACCCTGTACGACGGCGTGTTCCAAGACAAGGAAGGACGGTGGCTCGTGTCTCGCTATTCTGATACCTTCTGGTTGTGGGCGCGCTGGAAGAACCAGAAGCTGTTGAACCTGGCCCGAAAACTCATCCACGCGGCAAAGGCAGCAGCCCCTGAGATCGAGGTCGCCATGAATTTCATGTACGAATCTGTGACGGCCCCAGACAACGCCCTGGCGTGGTTATCCCAGAGCCTAGATGAAGCAATGAAGCTACCTCTCGATTTCTATGCCATCATGGCCTACCACAGGCAGATGAAAAAGGAGCTCCAACTGAGTGACGGTGCCGCCTACAACAAAATCTCCACGATGACGGCAACGCTGCTCAACGTAATTGATGATCCTCACAAGATTCTGATGAAGGTGCAGATGTCTGATTGGGACACCCGGAAACAGATTCCTGCCGACGAGGCTAATCAGGTCTTCAAGAGAATCAATAATCAGGGGCGGGTCAGCCTCGCCTTTATTCCTTACTCCCCCAGAGTCCCCCTCCAAGTCATTGGGCATTATTTTCAGTAAGGGAAGCCAGATAGGCTTCCCACTCTATGGGAAGCAAGTATTTCTTCTTGTTGTTGCAGTCCTTGCAGGCAGGCACGACGTTGCCCTTCTTGGATTTGCCGCCTCGGGCCAGAGGCACGATGTGATCCATGGTCAGCCTGCGGGGAGGGAAGGATTTTCCACAGTAATAACAACGACCACGTGCCAGCTGACGCTTCCACCATTGGGACTGTCTCAATTGGCGGGCTTTGCGCCGTTCTCGGTCGACGGCAATATCGTCTGTATCAACCATAACAGAACTCAAAGTGCAAACCTCCCTGGAAATCCATGGCTACTATCTCTTTCCGAGCCATTACACTTGCAAAGGCCAAGTGCAGATGCTTAAAGATTAATCTAGGGGGTCCGTGGTTTCAAGAAAAAAGGAGTCGGCATGAAGGGGTGGGGGCGCCTGGGCAGAGGGAAGTCCCCTTTCCAGAGGGAATCCCGCTTGCAAAGGGCCGGACGGTGCCCTATATTAAAAAAGATCATCTCCAAAAGAGTTGATAAGATCATAAGGGTTCGAGGATTCAAGGGTTCAAGTAAAATGCAAGGATTATAAAGAATTAAGGTATTGGCAAAGATCCTATCAAGTATGTTTAGAAATTTACAGAATAACAAGAAGAGTCCCTAATGAAGGACACGGCCTGAGATCGCAAACAAGGAGGTGTGAAATCGTTAGAAAGAAAAGCACTCGACCCCTTGAATCCTTGACCCCTCGAACCCTTTGCATGAACTAATCGGGAGAAGAACCTTAAGAAAAGACGATATGAACGAAAACAAAGAATTTTGAGCTCTTATGATGTAACAAACGACTCCAGATGATGACACCCGTTGACGTGGAAGACACAGATATCTTGTTCACCGAATTTGACCTGTCCCAAGAGGTCTTAAAGGGCATCGATACGGCAGGGTTTAAGCGGTGCACGCCCATCCAGGCTCAGGCCCTGCCTCTGACGCTCAAAGGCGGTGATATTGCCGCCCAAGCCCAGACCGGCACGGGCAAGACAGCCACCTTTCTGATCACGATCTTGGATAGCCTTATCAGGGAACCCGGAGCCAGAGATCCTAGGCCGCGCGCGCTGATCATCGCCCCAACTCGCGAGCTTACGGTTCAAATCTGCGATGAGGCCAGACTTCTCGGAAGCCATACGGCATTCAAGGTGCTTCCGGTCTTTGGCGGTATTGACTATATCAAGCAACAAAACGCCCTGCGCAGCGGTGCCGACATCGTGGTCGCCACACCTGGTCGTTTGATTGACTACATGAAGCAAAAGATCTTCCGGCCCCAGAACGTGCGTATCCTGGTCATCGATGAAGCGGACCGGCTATTTGACATGGGCTTTTTAAGAGACCTCCGCTACATTCTGAGACGCTTGCCTCGTTATGGCAAACGCCAATCCATGCTCTTTTCCGCTACCCTCGCACATGCCGTGATGGAGCTGGCCTATGAGTACATGAACAACCCGCAAGAACTCTTTGCAGATCGCCAAATCACCGTGGAAGAGATCGACCACGTCCTGTACCATGTGGGCAATAACGTGAAATTCAACCTTCTTCTGGGCCTTCTAAAGCGCGAGACATGGCACCGCATCCTGATTTTTGCCAATACGCGAACCGGTGTGGAGGCGATTGCCCACAAGCTCAGAGGAAACGGCTTTGCGGCTGTCGGCACCACCGGCACGGTGGATCAGAAGAAGCGCCTAAGAATCATGCAACAGTTTAAAGCGGGACAGATCAAGATCTTGGTGGCTACCGATGTCGCCTCCCGGGGCATCCACGTTGAAGATATCGATATCGTGATCAATTACGATATCCCACAGGATCCTGAAGACTATGTCCACAGGATCGGACGCACCGGTAGGGCCGGCAAGGCCGGTAGGGCCATTACGCTCGCCTGTGAAAAATACGTCTACTATCTGGAAGCGGTAGAAGAACTGGTCGGCAAAAAGATAGACGTCAAATGGGCTGAGGATGATTGGTACGAAGAAAACCTTGCCAAGCGGCCCCCGCGAAGACATAAGCGGCCGGTATCAGGTCGCCCCCGGCCGTGGTCTCCCTCCAAGAGGAGACAACCACGGACAAAGAAAAAACGGCCAGAGCCAAGACGTTCAAAGGCTTAGCCCGATGCCCTTGAGCCAAAGCCCCACCGCCTTGTCCACCAATGTGTAATACTTCATCGATCCGCCCAATCCCCGTCTCCCAAAAAAGTAGTTGATCTCAAGGAAGAGAGGCGGAGTCCCCTTGTCATCATCTGGAAAGAGGAGATCAAACCCCGCAAGATCTATTCCTGTTGTCGCACAAAAATCGTTAACGGCGGCCCTGCCTGCCTCCTGAAGCGCCGGGTCTGACCCATGATCGATAACGGCTCCGGCCTTGACACTGGTCAGAAATGACGATCCATCTGGTTGCCGGCGCCAGTAGCTGAACAACTGAGCCCCGATGACGACAACACGCAGGCTCCGCCCATGGCAAGGCACATATGCCTGCAGCAAAAAACCCTTTTGGCCGCTTTGTTCTGCCACGTGTGCCCTCTGTAAAGCCTGTTCCAAGGCTTCGGCTGTTTCCAGCAAAACAACCCCATCTCCTTCCCCACCCCAGTCAAACTTGAAAACACAAGGAAAACCCCAGGGGTCCTGCTGGCGCTGCTGCTCGCGGTAGGAAGATACCCGGCCGAAAGGATAGGTCCGCGGAAAAGGGACACCCAATTTTTCAAACAGCTGGGCCTGGCCAAGCTTTCCCGGAAAATCAAAACGGGTGTCATAATTGGGAAAGACATGGGGGCAATGCTGGCGGCACATCCTGTAAAGGGTTTCAGTGCACCCCTGAGACAGGATCACGGCCCTGGCCTGACAAATGGCAGCTCGATCCTGGTCATTGGGGAGTCGACCCGCACACAGGATGTTCTGGTGGCCCACGATGTTCGGATGAAAGGACAGGATCATATCAGTATCCAAATTTCTTAATGGCGCCGGCATCTCGCGTCCAGTTTTTTTGCACGCGGACCCATAGCGTCAAAAAGACCTTGCATCCGACCATGTGCTCGATTTCCTCTCTGGCCTGCTCCCCGATGCGTTTCAGCTTGTTCCCTCCCCTGCCAATGATGATGGGCTTTTGAGACTCCCGTTCCACATGGATGGTGGCCTGGATGTCAATGAGATCTTTGCCGGGACGCTCTTTGAAAGATTCCACCGTAACCGCCACAGCATAGGGAATCTCCTCGCCCGTAAGGCGAAATACCTTTTCCCGAATCATCTCTGCTGCGATGAAACGTTCGGGCATATCCGTGACACTGTCTTCGGGATAATATCTTGGCCCCTCGGGTAGGGCGGCCACCATCTCTGTCACCAATTCGTCCACCTGGAGCCGTTCCAGGGCCGAGATAGGGACGATCGCCTTGAAGGGATAGCTTTCACGCCATTGATCGATGAGGGGAAGGAGTTTCTTCTTCTTCACGAGGTCCACCTTATTGATGGCCAGAATCACCGGCTGTCTTTTCTTTTTCAATGCCTTGAGGATGATTTGATCCGCACGACTGGTCGGCAGCGCTGCATCTGTCATGAACACCACCAGGTCCACTTCCCTCAACACCTTCAGGGCCACCTCCACGATGCGCACATTCAAAGGCCCTTTGGCCCGATGAATACCAGGGGTGTCCAGAAAAATCAGCTGGGCCCCGGGCAGATGGGCGACGCCCAGAATGCGGTTGCGGGTAGTCTGTGGTTTCCCCGAGGTGATGGCAATCTTTTGCCCGAGCAGCTCGTTCAACAGGGTGGATTTTCCCACATTGGGCGCCCCCACAATGGCAACAAATCCAGACTTAAAAGGGCTCATCGGCATCATCCTATTTTATCCCATGCTCATCCATAAAACGCCGCCAAGCCGGCCTGTCGCCGATCATCGTCAGTCGTTGGTACCTGCTCCATTCCTTCTTCAACGCACCCTGTTGATGATATTAGCACAATCCGCAAAGATTAAGAAACCAGCTGTTATCATACGCGGGTTTTCAAAAAAAATGTGCACCCGACCCATCTCATTCGAGCCAAGATCGTATTGAAAACCCCACTTATGGCCTTGGTCTTGCATCTCTGGGCTTTTCATGCCAGGATAAATTTTATGACTGTAGCCTTTATGAGACGTCTTTTTTTGCCCACAGGTCTTGGGATCTTCTGGGCTTGTGTATTGCTGCTGGGAAGCGGATGTGGGCCGCTGCGTCGCGCTGCCATCCGCGATGTGGTCGGCGTGTTCTCGGATCCCTCGGGATCAAGTGTATTCGCCCAGGACGATGATCCTGAATTGATACGCGAAGCCTTACCCTTTGCCCTTAAGACCTATGAGGCATTGCTCGCCGCCAACCCGAAGGATCGCGATCTGTATCTGACCACGGCGGATGCCTTTGTAAAGTATGCCAATGCGTTTGTCCACGCAGAGGCAGATAGGTTAAAAGAACTGGATTTCTCCCGTGCACAGCATCTTCGACAGCGAGCAACCAAGCTATATCTGCGAGGACGAGGTTATGCCCTGGCCGGGCTGACCCTTGATTACCCTGACTTTGAAAAGACACTGCGCCAAGATACTCAACAGATGCTCCAGGCCTTACCAACAAAAGATGTAGCCCTGCTCTTTGCGGCGGCTGCGGGCTGGGCAGGGGCCATTTCCACGAATGTCAGCAACATGTCCCTGGTCGCGGAACTTCCTATGGTGGAGGCCATGATGCGCCGGGCACTGGAGCTCGACGAGGATTTTGACCGCGGGGCGATTCATGAGTTTTTTGTCATCTACGAAGGGAGCCGGTCCGAGGCCATGGGTGGAAGCGCGCAGCGCGCCCTGGAGCACTTCGATCGCGTCGTTACCCTCACCCAGGGCGAAAAGGCCTCGCCATACGTCGCCCTGGCGTCATCTGTGGCAGTGCGCAAACAAGATTACAAAATGTTTAAAGAGCTCCTCAACAAGGCCCTTGCCATTGATCCGGACGCAGTGCCTGAATGGCGGCTTGCCAACACCTTGGCCCAGGAGAAAGCACGGTGGTTACTGGATCACAGCTCAGAACTTTTTCTGGATTACGAGGAGGCACAACCGTGAAAAGAGTGATCCCTTGGGTATGCGTTTATTTGCTCACGCTCCAAGTAACCCCAGCGTTTTCACAAGTGATCAAGCTCGGCACTGTCGCGCCTGAAGGCTCTCCCTGGCATGAAACCCTGTTGGAAGTAGCCCAAAAGTGGAAAGAGTTGAGCGGTGGCAGGGTGACGCTGAGGATCTATGCAGGCGGTGTGGCCGGGGACGAAAAGGATATGTTACGTAAGATGCGCATCGGGCAATTGCATGCAACGGCCCTTACGACTATCACCCTGGTCGATATTGTTCCAGACATCGAGGCTATCTCATTTCCCATGTCGGTCCGGACGGACGGGGAATTCGATTACATTATAGAAAAGCTGGGCCCCGAATTTGAAGCCCGCTTGGCCAAGAAGGGGTTTAAGGTCCTTACCTGGAGCTCTGCGGGTTGGGCCCACTTTTTCACCAACAAACCGGTCATCACACCCGACGACATGAGAAAGCGGAAACTCTTCTTGTGGGGCTCGGATACGACCTATCTGGAACTGGTGAAGGCCTCTGGATTCAATCCTGTCCCTCTTGCCATCACCGACTTGCTGCCATCGCTGCAAACCGGTCTTGTGGACGCGTTTGCCGCACCGCCAGCCGCGGCATTGTCTTTTCAGTGGTTTGCATTGGCACCCCATATGACGGACCTTCGCTGGCAGCCCCTCCCTGGAACAACGGTCGTCTCCATAAGACAATGGAATCGGATCCCTGCTGATCTGCGGCCGAAACTTGAAGGGGCGGCCCGCCAGGCTGGAGCCCGGCTGCAGAAGCGGGTTCGCAAATTGGAACAAGAGGCCGTCGCGGTCATGAAGAACCACGGGCTTACGGTTCACGCCGTCCCAAAGGAGGCCGAGGAAGAATGGAGCACCCTTGTTCGGGAAAAGGGATGCCCCGTCTTCGTGGGCCCACGTTTTTCTGAGGAGATGTACAATACTGTTCGCACCTTACTGGATGAATACCGCGGATCCAAGGCCTTCAGACCGCAACCGGAAGCTAATTCTCGCCTGAGATGTCCTGAATAGAAATGCTGAGGAAACCCTAAGACGTGATGAAGCCTGATCCAGGCGCCGCCATGGCGTCCGCCGGCATCTTAGGCCGCCTGGCTGTGTGGGTAGGCCGGAGTGAGGACGCTGTGCTGGCTGTGGCGCTGGTCCTCATGGCGTTGATCCCCGTCATCGAATTGGTCGGGCGTTCCTGGTTCAATATCGGTATCCCAGGTGCAACCGATTATCTCCAGCACCTCACGCTGTGGATCGGGTTTCTCGGCGCCATGCTCGCCACACGGGAAGGCAGACACCTAAAAATCGGCGCAGCGACCGACCGGCTTCCGCCCCAAATCAGCCATGTCGTTGATTGTCTGGTGGCCTTCATATCGGCTGCTGTTTGTGCCGGCTTGTTTGGCGCCAGCCTGCAGCTGGTTGTAGCGGAAGCGCCCGGATTGCCCCCCTGGACAGCGAACATTATACCTGACTTCGCGGAGCGTTGGCTCGAGCCCTTTGGTCTCTTTGAAAGCGGCGGATTGACAAAGGTCGCAGGGTGGATTCCAATCTGGGTCGCTGAAGCCATCATGCCCTTTGGCTTCGCGGTCATGGCTATTCGTTTCATTCTCCATGCATCGACACGCGGTTGGGTGAGAGGGCTGGTTGGTCTCAGTCTCCCGGCAATGATTTTGCTGCCAATCCTTGGCCCTGATTCGGCTTCACAACTGGTTCTGCCAGGGCTCATACTACTGGTCGTGGCAGCGATCCTGGGGTCGCCTATCTTCATCTTGCTGGGTGGCGCGGCGCTTCTGCTCTTCTGGGGCGATGGCGTAACGGTAGCCGCCATCCCTGTCGAGACGTACCGTATCGTGGCATCACCCATCTTTCCCACCATACCTCTCTTTACGCTCGCCGGATTCATTCTTTCCGAAGGGCGCGCCAGTGAACGCCTGGTTCGGGTTTTTCGTGCGCTCTTTGGATGGATTCCTGGCGGATTGGCAGTCGCCGCAGCGCTGCTATGTGCCTTCTTTACAACATTCACGGGGGCATCTGGCGTCACCATTCTTGCCTTGGGCGGGCTCCTGTTGCCAGTGCTCTTGAAGGGCGGTTTCAAAGAGAGTTTCTCCATAGGATTGCTGACCTCAACCGGTAGCCTGGGTTTGCTGCTCCCCCCGAGCCTCGTCGTGATTCTGTATGGTGTGATCGCCCGCGTGCCGATTATTGACATGTTTAAAGCCGGACTCCTGCCAGGAGTTTTGCTCATTGCGCCTATCTGTCTGTTTTGCGTGTGGCAGGGGTTTAAGACGAGTGCCGGTAGGATACCTTTTGGCCTTCGGGAAGCCGCTGCTGCTATTTGGATCGCCAAATGGGAAGTCATTATGCCGATTCTTGTGTTGGTGTTTATCTTCGGGGGATTCTGCACCCTGGTAGAAGCGTCAGCCCTTCTGGTGGTCTATGCGTTGATCGTCGAAGCCGTCATCTACCGCGATCTGAGTTTGCAACAACTCGTAACTATGTTCGTCAAATGTGGTGCTCTAGTTGGAGGCGTGCTTATTATTCTCGGTGTGGCCATGGGTTTGACGAGTTACCTGGTCGACGCCCAGGTTCCCATGCACGCGGCCGCCTGGGGAACCAAGCACCTTCACAGCAAGTGGGTATTCCTCTTGGCCTTGAACGGGGGGCTGATCGTGGTGGGATGTTTGATGGACATCTATTCCGCGCTGATCGTGGTCGTACCTCTGATACTGCCCATGGCCGAGTCATTCGGCGTCCATCCCGCCCATCTGGGTATCATCTTCCTGGCCAATCTGCAGTTGGGCTATCTCACACCGCCAGTGGGAATGAATCTGTTCCTCGCCTCCTTTCGATTTGAAAAGCCCTTGACCAGTGTGTCCCGGAATGCCATTCCTTTTCTCTTGATGATGGCTGTCGTGGTGTTGCTTATCACCTATATTCCCTGGCTGAGCATCGGCGTGCTGGAACTGTTGAAGTAGGGCGCATCCACAACAGACCATCATCGGATCTTCTCCCAAAAAACCGGTCCCCAAGACCTTTCAATTCCCCTCTCAATGCCAGGTGTGTAAAAACGTTACAGTAAATCAGCCCAAAAACTCGCCAGGTTGTAACCCTTTGTTACAGTGAGCCCCTCCATGTTGGCCAAGTGGTAAGAGTTTACACACAAGAGTCCCCCAAAAAGCCTTAAAACCTTGACTTTCCATGCCTTTGGTACTAGGAACTATCCAAGTAAACCCTTCCACCTTTCACTTTCGGAGGCAGTGCCCATGAAGACCAACCTCAAATGGAGCCTACCTGGCTCCTGACAGAGCATTGACGGCCCTGTTGGGAGCCTGAATTCTTATCTCTCGCAGAATGCACGGAGGCTCAGAGCTGTTGAGCCCATTTCCAGAGAGGGGACCGCTTAACCTGCGATCCTGCAGCTGCAGGAGATTCCTATGGAGATAAGTGAGCTCTCATCCGCTGCCATCCATGTGTATAAGGAACTCGGTCCGGGGTCATAGCTTGAACTGGTCAGAGAATGCGACCAGTCTTCTATGAACGATAGGGAATGACACAACGCACTTTCGGAGACCGAGAATCGTTGGCTCCGGTTGAGCGAATCGAGAAGGGGATTTTGCTTATCCTTGGCCAGAAGGTCATGCAAGATCGTAGTAAAAGACGGGGGGAAGGGCTTCTTTCTTTACAGATTGCAGTCAATTATTCGGGCCTAAGACAATAGGCCTTTCAGGGAAATGTGAAGAATGAAGACCTGACCCTACTGGCTATGCACAAGATTTGAAAAGATGAGTCTTACGAAGAAGATATCAACACAAGTGCTTCTCGCCTTAAAGGATGCATTGGTCAATGTATACTGGCGCAAAAAGGACTTAAGGCAGTTCATTGAGCTAACACTAGAGAATTCTCTGATCGTGTCAACCATTGATTGAACCGAGAATACAAAATATGAAAGTGTTTCAGAGCTCATAGACCGGATGGCCAAAAGACAGGATATTTATCAAAATGATCTTTTGAGACTTATTGAAGAGACTGCGAGTTTCAACGATTTTGACCACTTGAAATACTGGGACGACTCTGAAGAAAAAATAAAGAAGGCGCAAGAGGCAGTCAAGAAGCTCAGGAATCAAACAAAGGGGTACTTCGATACGATAGAAGAGCTCAAAAAGGCGGAGGAGCGAAGAGAAAAGACAAAGGAGAAAATTCAAAAAAGCATTGCATATCAGCAAAAACTTGACGAACTATACTGGGCGTCATAAATACTT
>DAOUZN010000068.1 GCA_030665585.1 Deltaproteobacteria bacterium
AGCAACACGATCGGCACGTCGCCCACTTGATCGTAGGTTCTGGCGAACGTGTCAAGCCCCCGACTATCGGGTAGTCCCAGGTCCAATAGAATCACATCAACGCCACCCTCGGCCAGACGCTTGAATCCAGTCGAGAGCCGATCGACACACTCCAGGGTGAAGGCACTGTCTTCTGCCTCCGCCAAAAATTCACGGATCAACCGGGCATCTCCGGGGTTGTCTTCAAATAGTAGAACGTTGAAGGCTTTTGCACTCATCTCTTTCAATGTGTTGGCAATATGACGATGCTTAGCCAGAAGTCTTTGATGGCTTTCACAACCTTAATGAACTGGTCCAGGTCAATCGGTTTTCGGATGTAGCAGTTTGCGTGCAGGTTATAAGTCTTGACAATGTCCTCCTCAGCACTTGATACCGTCAGGATCACCACTGGAATGCGTCTCAAGTCCTCGTCCCCCTTGACATCGGCCAGGACCTCACGACCATCCTTCTTGGGCAGGTTCAGGTCGAGCAGGATGACGTCCGGACGAGGTGCATCCGAATACTCCCCCTCCCTGCGGAGGAAAGCCATCGCCTCCACGCCGTCTTGGACCCAGCTCAGGTTGTTATGCACCTTGGCGTCCTTGAGAGCTTCTATCGCAAGGCGCGCATCGCCAGGGTTGTCCTCAACCAATAACATCTCGACAGGCTTCATTTTTTTCCTCCATGGTTTCTTATTAACATGATGTACACCAAGAATCCGCTATCCAGGACTCCCAAGTGATGATTCGCTTACCGGAGTGGTAAAATAGAACCTCGATCCTTTGCCGCACTCTGAGTCTACCCACATTCGTCCGCCGTGGCGCTCAACAATCCTTTTGCAGACAGCGAGGCCGATCCCGGTGCCAGGATACTCGGTCTTTCCATGCAGGCGTTGAAAGATGGCGAAAATGCGCTCATAGTACTGGGAGTCAATCCCAATGCCGTTGTCACTCACAGAGAAAACCCATGTACTGTTCTTTTGCTCCGATGAGACATGAATGCGTGGACGGTCCTTGTTACGGAATTTAATGGCATTGGCCACCAAGTTCTGGATCAACTGGACCATCTGTGTCTTGTCTGTCATGACGGTCGGGAGGTTGTCGCTCGTGATAATGGCACCACTTTCCTCGGTTGCAGCGCTCAGGTTAAGAAGTGCCTCAGAAAACACTTCGTTACAATCTGTCGTTTGAAAAGGCTTCCCTTTCGTGCCGACGCGCGAATACGTGAGGAGGTCATTTATAAGCGTCTGCATGCGATTTGCACCGTCAACGGCAAAGCCAATAAACTCATCCGCGTCCTTATCCAGCTTGCTCTTGTAGCGCCGTGCCAGCAGTTGCACGTAGCTGGACACCATGCGCAACGGTTCTTGAAGGTCGTGCGAGGCAACATAGGCAAACTGTTCCAGCTCAGCATTGGAACGGGCCAATTCCCCCAGGGTTTCCTTCAATTCTTTCTCCGCCCGCTGGCGTTCGGTGATCTCTCTAGACACACTATCAATCATATGGTTGGTTACATTCTTCAGGGATTCCAATAGTTCCACTTCTGAAACCCCAGATATACGAGCAGCCAGATCACCTTTCGAGACCCTGTCCAACGTATCGAAGTGCTGAGCAAGCCCTATGGCAAACTCATGGGACAGATCAACGATTTCAGTGAGGTTCTCAGCTGTCATATTGACCATATGTTTTAATTTCGAAATCAACTCGAGTTGCGAGGTTTCGGGTATCGCTACTCCGGGGTTGCCTTGAGAGATCTCTTTTAACCCTTCAAAAACCTCAGACAAGCCCAAGGCCAACTCCATGCTGGTGCCTTCTAACTCCCTGTCTCGCTCGTCAACCATTCTCCTAAATTCTTTGAGTTGTTCGTTTACTACCTTAAGTGTCTCTCCCATTGAATCAACATCTATATTGGTCTTGAAGGGCTCGCAGTCAAGGCACATTTCTATCTTTTCCAAGAACTTTCCCTGGATCTCATTTCGACAGTGGGTGCCTGGGATGAGCCAACAATTTAGCTCCCTTGACTCGTAAACTGGGCATTCCTTCTTCTCACATTTAAACAATTCCCAGCATCTTACCTTCTTTTTCACGCTCAAACTCCTTCTCTACAGTAGAGCCTTCGAAAGACTCGGCTGACGCCCGTTGACCAAAAGCAAGCTGTGCGCAGCTCCGCGATGGTCCGCGCCATCTGTCGAGGCCTTGTGATTGTATGCCCGCTAAAACTGTATCTGGATCCTCTTCTCTTTTCTCCCGTTATCCTGTACGGAAAGGAAGACTTTCCCCAGCCGTTCACACCAGGTGCGCACATCTTTTTCAAAGGTTGGGCAGTCTCCCAATACCTCCAGAATGTCACCGGGTTTCATGTCTGGGGCCTTCACGGCGATCTTAAGGACCGGCTGAGGGCATTTCTGGCCAAGCGTGTCTAATACTTCTAACGCCATAATGAGTTCTCCTTACAACCATTTCAATACCAGAACACTATACCGGTCTTTTCGCTCGCAGGAATCATGCCTAAATGGTCGCAATGTCATAATTCTTCATAATATCAAATAATTGGAACGCATTTGTGGCAGCATCTCCATGTCAAAGTTTGGGCAAATTTGATCCCGATGCGCCCGCTTTGTCAAACTCTTGACATTTGGTAGCGACAGGCTGAGGAAGCCTGAGCATTTTGGGGAAAAAGCACTTGAGGTGTTCAGCGTTAAGAAATGCTAACTGTTTTAGGGCGTTACCCCGAGTTTTAGCATTTTAGCTGAACGTCTCAACTGCGCCCAAAATGTTCACAGAGTGAGTAAAACCAGCTTTTTACGAGTTCATCACAATCTGACTGACCGCAAAAGCACTTTTCAGGGATCGTCCTTGCCAAATGGGCCGTATCGTCATATGCTGGCAACCCGTTACGGGCCCAGACATGAAACCTGTGCAGACCGGCATTGAGACGCTTATTGCTGACCCCCCACGGATGCTCCAGGGAAGACGCCTCGGGCTCCTGGCAAACCCCGCCGCTGTTGACCGAAGATTCCGGCCCAGCCATGCTTTGATTGAACATTGTTTCCCCGGCCAGCTCAAGGCGCTATACAGCCCCCAGCACGGATTCTTTGCTGAGAAGCAGGACAACATGGTCCCCTCGGAGGATATAACCCACCCCTTTCTCAACATTCCGGTTTTCAGCCTCTATGGCGTGACCAGAACGCCTACCAAGGCCATGCTTGCCCTGATAGATACCCTCATCATTGATCTTCAGGACGTGGGAACCCGAGTCTACACCTTCATTTATACCATGGCATTATGCCTTCAAGCTGCTCGTTCCCACGGCAAACACATTGTTGTGTTGGACCGTCCAAACCCTATTGGGGGAGACCGTGTGGAAGGCAATTGCTTGACACCTGAATACACCTCCTTCATCGGCATGTATCCCATCCCCATGCGTCATGGCCTCACCATAGGAGAACTTGCCCTCCTTTTTAACAACCACTTCGGCATCGGATGTGAATTGACCGTGGTGCCCATGGCAGGATGGAAGCGGAACATGGTTTTCGAGAACACTGGCTTGCCATGGATTGCGCCTTCTCCGAATCTGCCTACGCCCACTTCTGCTTTGGTGTATCCGGGGCAGGTGCTTTGGGAAGGGACCAATGTCTCTGAAGGACGTGGCACCACTCAACCCTTTGAGCTTTTTGGCGCCCCCTTTTTCGATATCGTTCGTCTCCAGGAATTCGTGCCCGACCAAAGTCTTTCCGGGGTACACTTGCGTCCTCTTGCCTTTGAACCTACAGCCAACAAATGGACGGCAAGATTGTGTCATGGTTTTCAGCTTCATATCGTCAATCTTCAACGTTACAGGCCCTATAGAACGACCTTGGCCCTGCTTCAGGCCGTGGTTTCTCTCCATCCTCAGACTTTTCAATGGAAGGCGCCACCCTACGAATACGAATTCGAAAAACGCCCCTTTGACGTCATTACAGGGGATCCCGCGGTGCGAAAGGCCATAGAGGATTTGGAACCTTTGGAAGACTTGGAGGAAACCTGGCGGGGGGATCTGGAAGCCTTTGAGGAACTGCGAAGGGCGTGTCTCCTCTATGAATAGCGGAAGTTAACGATTTGTCAGGGCATACCCACACGGCCCGGAATGAACGGGCTGACCATTTGGCGTGGGCGGCACTGAACCAGGCCACAGGTAGATAGAACGGCAGAGCGGTATGATGAGAAGGATTGCCATTCTCACAAACATAAGCCCCGCACAGGGTTGGACGGGGCTTATGTCAAAAGATGCGTCCCGACTCAATGCATCGGGATGCCTATTATTTCTTTCCTTTCTTCTCTTCCTTTTCGCCCTTTAACCCTTCAACCTCTTTCTTAAGGTCGTCAACCTCTTTCTTATACTGCTCAACGCCCTCTGAGCCAGTGGATGAGGTCCCAAAATCCTCCTCTTTGCTCTTCCATGTGTCCTTCAATTCGTCAAACCCCAGATAGATGGCCAGTGCACCACCCGAAAGAAGGGCAAAAGGAATCGCCCCCGCCAACAGCTGTAAGAAAGGTTTCCACCATACTGCCAGGCCAATAATTCCCAGGACCGCCGCAGCCGCACCGCCGATTAATGTCTTCATGTTACACCGTCCTCCTTTTATTCAAATATTTCCTATGCCTTTACGTCCTATAATAAAGTCACAAATTATTTCATTAACATAAGGCGCAAACCAAATCAAGTCAAAAATACCTCTCACCCCTTTTTTCGATCAATAAGGGATATGACTTTATCTTCCCCGGTGGCAGCCTTCTTCTTTAACCCGCCCCCCAACGGCAAGGATTGAGGCCGGGCTTCGTGGGGGCTCCTGACCTTTTCAATTCTGATCTTTCGTCCATTCATCGTAAAGGTCTCCCCATTGATGTACTCCTCGCGAAGTATCCAAACGGTTTCTTCAACAGGGATCTGCAATACAAGCAACTTGACCTGGTACCAACCAGGCTTGGCGTCAGCCCACATATCCTCGATACGAGCGAAAAAAGCGGGCTGCTCTTCCTGGTAAACTAGGACAAGATCTCCCATGGTGGTCATATCATCGATTCATACCACACTATTTTCAAATTGACATGAAGAAAATATGTGTTATTTTGCCGTCACTGATGGCGAAGTCTAATAGGTGAAGCGCTCCAGTTTTTACCAAGCATCCCTCATTGTTCGGCCATGGCGTCGAGACCTTTACAAGACATCCTATTTTGTTCAAGGTCAAGGAAGACGAAGATTTTAGCCACAGATGTTGAGCATCTTGAGAACCAGAATCTGAGTCTGACGGACAGATTGAGCCATAGAGGATTCTATGCAAATGTGCCGCTTCCAACCCATGGCCAATGTCATATATGGGTGCCAACCTCATGGATTTGCTCCAACGCATCAAGGCTATGATCAGAACCTGGATTGATGCGTTCCTTCGTGGCCATCACGATCACTACGCCTGTCGTCTCCCGAGAAACTGGGGATTCTTTTCGTCATGGATCCTGAAGTCCTTGTTTGCCCATGTTTCCACCAACCCTACCCAAACCGCCTTTTTAAAGACCCTCAGGGACAAAGCGATTATTGTTTATGTGTCAAAATACAAGAGTAATTTCAAATACCTATTTTATCATATCCGGTACAAAGCCGAAGGCATCCCTTTTCCACAAGTCGGCTTTGAATACCGGGTTTGGCTTTGGCAGAGCTTCTCCAGGCTGATTCGCATTGCCCTGGCTCATATCGATCATTTTCTCCGGTACAAGACCCTGCCCAATCCTTATACATCCGGTTTTTTCAAGCGTGAACTAGAGGCCGGTCATGCAGCCTTCTTGTCTTTGGTGGACCGGAAGGGGTTTTACCACCGGTTTGTAAAGGCCGAGCGAGACCCCCTGGCGTATCTGATTGAACTTCAACACCACCTGGATCGCCCCATCTATCTGGTCCCCCAGTGGCTCCTTTTCAGCAAGAAGCCTGAGGACGCGCCCGCTGGCCTTATGGACATATTGTTTGGTACCCAACAGAATCCCGGACGGCTCCGCGGGTTGCTGGCCATACTGCGTACCCCTCAGAAGGCCTTTGTGGAGCTTTCCGATCCACTCAATCTCCAAACATTTATTCAGGAGCCGGGCAACCGGAAACGAGGCATAGAGCAACTGTCCTTTGTCCTCAGGCAACGGCTCCTGGATCAGATGAATCGCCACCGACAGAGCATCACCGGCCCGGTGCTTAAAACAAGAGAGGAACTGAAAGAGTTGATCCTCCGAGGCGAGTCGTTCCAGAATTTCATGAAACGTTATGCTCAGACCCACAATAAGGACCTGGCGGATCTCCATAGAAAAGCCGATGCTTATTTGGACGAAGTCGCGGCAGATTATAATCCCAATTTCATTCACACCCTCTCCATTCTCCTCGGTTGGATATGGAAAACCATGTTTGATGGGATCGCCCTGGACATGGAAGGCTTAAACCGGGTGAAAATGGCGGCCACCAAGGCTCCTCTTGTTTTCATCCCTTGTCATAAGAGCCATTTCGATTACCTGATCCTTTCCCACCTGCTCTTTACGAACAACATGCCTTGCCCCCACGTCGCGGCGGGGCGGAACCTGGCCTTCTGGCCCATGGGAACCCTTTTTAGAAAGAGCGGGGCCTTTTTCATCAGGCGGACTTTTCAAGGTGCAAGACTCTATGCCCAGCTCTTTTCGGAATACGTTCGCATGTTGATTCGACAGGGTTTCAATATTGAATTCTTTATCGAAGGCGGACGAAGTCGAACAGGAAAGATGGTGCTTCCAAAAACCGGCTTGCTCACCATACTCATCGACGCATACAAATATGGAGACTGCAGGGATCTGATGTTTGTGCCTGTCTACGTCGGATATGACCGGCTGTTGGAGGAAAGTGCTATTCTGAAGGAACTGGAAGGGACCCAGAAGAAACAGGAAAGCTTTGGCCAATTGATTCGCGCACGCAAGTTCTTGAAGAAGCAATACGGCCGGGTCTATGTTCAATTTGATGAGCCGATTTCATTAAAGGCCGTGGTCTCTCAATCCGACCGCTCCCTTCAAGACATGGAACAAGCTGAATATCAGGCCCTGGGGCGCAATCTAGCCCACCGAATTATTAATGCCATTAATCGTGTTTCGGTGGTGACACCTCAGGCCCTTACAGCCTGTGCCATACTGAATTATCCCAAGCAGGCTTTCAGACAAAACGACCTGATGGCCTCCGTGGAAACCTATTTGACATATCTGATTTTTCAGAATGTGCGGCTGTCCGAAAATCTTGATGACCCCCAACGTGCCGTACAAAACGTCTTGGCCATCTATAACAGCCGTAGGCTCCTCGAAAAACAGAAGCTTAGGGGACAGGATCACGTGCCTGTTGAGCAGCAGCGGTTTGTGGTGCCGGAAAACAAGCGCCTGAACCTTGAATACTATAAGAACAACTGCGTTCATTTCTTTGTTCCCACGGCGTACACCGCCCTGGCCATTCTTTCCTATGACGCATTTCAATTCTCTGCATCGGCTCTCCACAGGGACTACAGTTTCTTGCAAGAGTTCTTCAAGTACGAGTTTGCCTACGATGTAGACAAGACACCGGAATATATGGTCAGAAAAACCCTCAAGGCCTTCATTGACGATGCCATTCTCATGCCCCACCCTACGCTTCCGGACACCTACAACATGACCTCCGCAGGCTTTCGCAAACTGCTTTTTTTCGCCAGCTTTCTCAAGACCTATTTCGAATCGTATTGGGTAGTCCTCGATGTCTTGAAAGGATATGGCCGCAAAGAGCTGGTCAAGAAGGAACGCATGAAAAAAATCCGCGCCGTGGGAAATCGGCTATACAAACAAGGGGAGATCGACAGAAGAGAGGCCCTTTCTCAGGTCAACTATGAAAACGGCTTGACATTTTTCAACTTCAAGGGAATTCGAGGAAAAGAAAACCAGGAAGGGATTGCGTTTTACTCCCAGGTGATCCAAAAGTATTTGAACGTCTTCATGGGTCAAAAGTAGCCCCCTATCGTGGGTTGGAAAACGGTTCAGGAATTTGGTTTTGTCGCCACAATCAGATGGTGTGAAAAAAGCGTTCTAGCCAGCCGTAATACGTCTGCCGCACTGACCTTTTCAATCAGTTCAGCATACGTCACATCATAGTCATATCCTAATCCCAAAAGCTCGTTGAGGGCGGAACTTGCCGCCTGGGCAGCCATCGTTTCCAGCCCCATTTCATGCATGGTGATGCACATGTTCTTACCTCTGTCCAGGGTGACGGCGTCCACTTCCCTTTCTTGAATCAAGGCGAGCTGCTCGAGAATAATCTTGAGCACCTCCTCATAATTTTCAGGTGTGGTCTGACTCATGATCCCGAAATAGCCCCCGTCGATCCCAAAAGCCGGATACGCGTGGACATAATAGACCAGACTCTTTTCTCCGCCTCTGAGGGCCCCATGGAGCCAACCGCTTGGATACCCGATGCCGGAAATCACGGCATCCAGCACATCCACCGCCGGCACGCCCGGATCCCCAAGGGGCAAACCGTTAAAGCCTGCCAGAAGAGCGGCCGACGTCTTTTCATTCAAGGTTTCAAAGGCTTCATCTTCTTCGATGTTGTGAGTCTCCAGCTCAATAATAGGGGACTCCAAGATTGCGGGCTCAAAACCTTCAAAGGCCTTTTCGACCTCGGACGCCACCGCATCCGGGTCCATGTCGCCAAAGATAGCCAAGACCGCATTGTTCGGCTTCATGACCGACTCATAAAACCTTCTAATGTCTTCTTCGGAAAAGCGCTTCACCGTCTCTGCCGTGCCGAGGACATCGTTTCGGTAGGGGTGCTTGCGATAGTAGTGCCGCTTGAAGAGCCTTGTGACTTCCGTGGTCCATTGTTCATCGAGTCTCTTGATGGCCATCAACGTATCCCGCAGCTGCTTTTCGATTTCACCTTTCGAAAAACTGGGATGACGAACCACATCGGCCAGCAGATCGAGAGCTACATCAAAGTCATCCTTTAGGACCGACACCGACAGGTTCACCGTATTGTTTCCAGAACTGGCTTCGATGGACCCCCCGACATCTTCAAGGGTCTTGGCGATCTCAAGCTTGCTCCGGGTTGCCGTCCCCTTGGTCAAAAGGCCAGCCATAAAATGAGAGATGCCCGCCTGGTCCGGCGGTTCAAACCGAAGTCCGCCTTTCGCAAAGAACTGGAAGGAAACAATAGGCGCTGCCACAGATCTTTTCAGGAGAAGGGTCATCTGGTTGGGCAAGACCCGTCTTTCAATCCTTGTCCCCAGATCCGTGACAGGCTGAGGTTCCTCCTGATGAGCTGGAACCGAAGGGGGTCTGACGACAGCCAGTGTCATTCGGTCCTTCCTGAAGTACTGTTGAGCCACCCGTCTCACGGCCTCGACCGTGACTTCCCGGATCTTTGACACATAGGTCTCGCCAAAATACGGGTCTCCTGTAGCCACCCAATCTGAGGCCAGCTGGCCGGCCTGGCTTTGAACGGACTCCTGTCCAAAGACATAATCGGCCACCACTTTGTTTTTTGCCCGTTTCAAGGCCTCTTCGCTTACCCCGTTTGCCTTAACATCGGAGAGTTCCGTCCAAACCTCATCCACAGCTTGGCCCAAATTCTCATAGGAAAGATTCATGAAAATGGCGAACTGGCCCTCCACAAAGGGAGGCGTCCAGCTCCACGCACTGATCGAAAGCACGAGCCCCTTTTGGTCTCGCACGGTCTGATAGAGCCTGGAGGTACGTCCATCACCGAGGATGATGGCGAGAACATCCAGGGCATAGAGGTCCGGATCCGTCAGGGGGACGGTTCGAAAGCCCAAACGGGCCTTTGTCAGCCTGGCTATTGGCAGGGCCTTTTCCACGCTGCGGGGGGCCAGCTGGGGTGGTTCAGCCGGCAGGACATACGGGGGGTTTTCAGCGCGTTTCAGGCTGCCCGCCAAGCTGAGGATCACAGTCAGTGCCTCTCCTTTGTCCACCGCGCCTGCCACGGCAACAACCATGTTCTGCGGGGTGTACCAACGACGGTAGTGGGCCATAAGGTCTTCTCTGTTCATCTTGAGAAAAACATCTTTTTCCCCAAGGACAGGATACCGGACCGGATGTTCACGGTATGCCGTCTTCATGAACGACTGCCATAGCTGCTGCGACGGGTTGTTTTCTCCCAATTGAAATTCCTGGAGGATGACGCCCTTTTCTCTCTGGTATTCTGTCTCCTTGAATCGACAATCGGTCACATACGCCAAAAGGAGTTCAAGGGCCTCCTCATAGTGTGCGCTGGTTGTATTAATAAAATAGACGGTGTCGTCATAGCTTGTATAGGCATTGCTGGCCCCGCCGATGGCCTGGAGTCTCTCCTGGATCCGGGCCTCCGTCAGGGTGGAAGTCGTCCCGCCCGAAACGACGTGCTCAAGATAATGCGACAGGCCGCCGCCCATCCGCTCGCCCTCAAAAATGGACCCGGTCTTGACAAGAACCTGACAGGAAACCACTTCGGAGCCACGGGACTCCCTGATCAATACGGTCAGGCCGTTTTTCAGAACAGCAAACAGGTCATTCGGCTTGGAAGGCAGAACCCGATCCACCCACTCGCTTTGAAGGCCTTTGGTGGTCTCTTGACGGTGGGACTGGCCTTCCGTTTGCCCGTACAAGTCGCCGTGAACGACAAAGACCAGGCAGAGGAAAAGAAACAAATCAACCAAGTGTCTCCTCTTTATGACACCTTCTGCACGAACCATCCGATCCATCATCTCTCCTTGTTGACAGACTCGTAAGAAGTGTTTTGCGAACGACATTGAGCATTTTGGGAGAAAAGCACATGAGGTATTCAGCGTTAAAAAATGCTAACTGTTTGAGGGTGTTAGCCCGAGTTTTAGCATTTTAGC
>DAOUZN010000135.1 GCA_030665585.1 Deltaproteobacteria bacterium
CTTTTGTCGTATATGTCAACCACGGTAGACAGGAAAATCCCCTTCAGGGATATGAGCCAGCTCTGGATTCTGGCTGTCTTTTTTTGAAAGAATGGGCGTTTTTATCGGCCAATCAATGCCGATGGTTGGATCCGCCCAGAAGAGTCCACGGTCATCATCAGGGGCGTACAAATCACTACACTTGTATAGGACATCTGCCGCTTCGCTCATCACACAGAAACCATGGGCAAAACCTTCGGGTATGAAGATCTGCCGCTTGTTTGTACTGGAGAGAAGACTGCCCACCCATTTTCCGAAAGTGGGAGAGCCACGCCGAATATCAACGGCGACGTCAAAGATCTCCCCTGTCATCACATGAACCAATTTTCCCTGTGGCTGGCGGAGCTGATAGTGAAGCCCGCGAAGCGTGCCTCGCTTGGAGTGGGAATGGTTGTCCTGAACAAAAGCCCGGTCTATCCCCCCCTCCGCATATTTCCTTTGATGGAAGGTTTCCATGAAAAATCCTCGATCATCCCTGAAGACATCGGGCTCAATGAGAATGACATCGGGCAGGGACGTCTCAATAAACTTCATGGGCATTGTTTTGTGCCTTTTCTTCTTCGAGGATCTCCATCAGGTACCGGCCGTATTCATTTTTCAGCATGTCCTTGGCGAAGTTCCTGAGTTGCTCCCTGTTGATGTAACCAAGACGGAAGGCAATTTCCTCAATACACGCAATCTTAAGGCCCTGTCGTTCTTGAATGACTTTTACAAAATTGGTCGCTTGCTCAAGGGCCTCATGGGTCCCGGTATCAAGCCACGCAAATCCGCGCCCAAAGAGTTCCACGTGAAGCCGGCCTCGCTTCAAATACTCTAAATTGACATCTGTGATCTCGAGCTCTCCACGGGCCGAGGGTTTGAGCGCCTCGGCGATTCTTATGACATCATTGTCATAAAAATAGAGACCAGGAACCGCATACTTAGATTTGGGGTGTTCCGGCTTCTCCTCGATGCCTGTAACGCGGCCATGCTGATCAAACGCTACGACCCCGTAACGCTCAGGCTCACGCACCAAATATCCGAAAATGATGCCGCCCTTGTTAAGGTGGGCGCATCTTCTGAGTACATCAGGAAGCCCGTGACCGTAGAATATGTTGTCACCCAGGACAAGGGCGACGGTGTCCTTGCCGATGAATGTCTTGCCAATGATGAAGGCCTGGGCAAGCCCCTCAGGATGCGGTTGTTCGGCATAAGAAAAAGATAGAGCGAATTGGGAACCATCCCCAAGAAGTTGCCTGAACCTGGGGAGATCATCAGGGGTAGAGATGATGAGTATCTCCCGAATACCTGCCAACATCAGAACGGACAACGGATAATAGACCATAGGCTTGTCATATACGGGCATGAGCTGTTTGCTCACGACTCGTGTGATCGGGTACAGGCGGGTCCCAGAACCCCCGGCTAGAATGATTCCCTTCATCATGTCTTCTCCCTACTTCAACCGTAGTGTTCCTTGATCCAGGACTGATACTCACCGCTCTTCACCCGGTCCACCCATGCCTGGTGCCCCAGATACCATTCGATGGTCTTTCGAAGCCCGGATTCAAAAGACTCCTCAGGCCGCCAGCTTAGCTCTTGTCTCAATTTGGTAGAATCAATGGCATACCGACGGTCATGACCCGGCCGATCCTTGACAAACGTGATCAGCTCCCTGCGTGATCGGTTCTCTGCTCCTGTGTGCAACTCGTCTAAAATATCGCAGATCATTTCCACAACTGTGATGTTCTCCATCTCATTGTTACCCCCGATGTTATATGTCTCACCTCTTTTCCCGTGTCTCATGATGGTCCAGATGCCGGTACAATGATCCCTGACATAGAGCCAATCCCTCACATGTCGGCCATCTCCGTAAACAGGAAGGGGCTTTCCTTCAAAGGCGTTTAGAATGACAAGAGGGATCAGCTTCTCTGGGAATTGATAGGGGCCATAATTATTGGAGCAATTCGATATGGTGATAGGCAGACCATAGGTTTGGTGATAGGCCCTGACCAGATGGTCTGAACCGGCTTTTGAGGCGGAATAGGGGCTGTTAGGTTGATAACGCGTCTCTTCTGTAAAAAATCCCTCCTTCCCAAGGCTGCCGAATACCTCATCGGTGCTGATGTGGTGAAAGCGTTGCAACCGCTCTTGGTGGGTCCTTGCCAATTCCAATAGATTGAAAGTCCCAACGATATTGGTTTGGATAAATGCATCAGGGCTCACGATGGATCTGTCCACATGGGATTCAGCGGCAAAATGACAAATACTATCGATCTCATAGTCATCGAAAATCTGGGCCATGATCTCCTGGTCGCATATGTCGGCCTTGATAAAGACGTAACGTCCTGAAGAGCCTTTCTCAATGCCTGACAAATTCTCGGGGTTGCCCGCATAGGTCAGTTGATCCACATTAGCCACGCGTCCAGGGTAGTTGGTTTCTTCCAGGAGATACCGAATAAAGTTACTCCCGATAAAACCACATCCGCCTGTGACCAACATGTTTTTCATCAGATGACCCCTCTTGCCTCTCTTATCAGACGGACCCCAAACATGGAAATGAATTGATCCAAGTCTTCTTGCCAGCGGGGCATGAGATTGATGCCCCTCTCTTTTAGGCGCCGATTTTCCAAAATGGTGTTCCGCGGTCTGAGGGCCGGTGTCGGGTAATCCTTCGTCACACAAGGAACCAATGCGTGTGGCACGCTCATGGTTTCGAGAAAATACTTGGCCAGTTCATACCAGGTGCAATGCCCTTCCGAACTGGCGTGATAGGTGCCCTGTCCGTTGACTTGGACCAGCTTTTCGATCTGCAGGGCAAGCGTGTGGGACCATGTGGGGGAACCAAACTGGTCATTAACTACCTTGATTGCTTCTTCGGGATTTTTCTCGGCTAACATGAGTATGGTTTTTAAGAAATTGTGCCCTCTGACACCATACAGCCATGCTGTCCGCAATATGAGGTAATGATCGGTGGTTTGCCTCACGGCCATCTCCCCTTCAAGTTTGGTCTTGCCATAATAGGAGAGTGGATTCGGTTCATCGTTTTCCAGGTATGGCTCGGGCGGGTCTTTCCGGCCATCAAAAACATAATCAGTGGAGATATGGATCAAGCGGCTACCATATTTCTCAACCATGGATGCCAGGTTTCTGGGCCCTTCCGCGTTCACCTTCCAGGCTAGTGACCTGTCTGTCTCAGAGGCATCCACATTGGTGTATGCAGCGCAGTTGACCACGACGTCGGGCCTGACATGGCCTATCACCTCCTTAACGAGCCGGAGATCAGTGATATTCATGTCCTTCAAGTCCACGCCCACCGCCTCATGGTTTCTGCGTAGCACTTGCTCACAGTCGCTACCCAACTGCCCGTCACAGCCAGATATGAGTATTTTCATGATGGGTTACCCAGGCTTCTGTGCCGTTGCCGGGCTGTTTCAATCATGACCGCAACCTCCCTTAGTGAGGAAACCAAGCATTTGAAGCTCCCTGTAGCAAGCTACAGGGAATGCGCTCGCTTTTTCGGTTCGAGACACAAAAGCTGGAAAAGCCTTTTGGATAAGGGTATGATAAAACTAGTTCAGCTGGACATCCCGTATCCACAAAGGCTCCAAGATCAAAATATAATAAACATCGTGTGATTGCAAGGAGAAACAAGACCCCGCTGGCTCCAGATATCGAGAACACCGGCATATGAGTGAAACAAATTGGTATGTTATCACCGGGGCGCCGTCTTCCGGTAAGACCACGCTCTTGAAGGAGCTCGAGGCACAAGGGTATCGGGTTGTTCATGAGGTTGCCAGGGCCTTTATCGAAATGCAAATGGCGCAAGGACGCGCGCTGGAAAAGATCAGGGCCGACAAAGAATCCTTTGAGAACCGAGTCCTTCATACCAAGATGGCTATAGAAGCAAGACTTCCCAAAAATCAGGTGATTATTTTTGACAGAGCCATCCCGGATAGTATCCCCTATTTTGAGCTGGCCGGCCTCGACACCAAAGAGGCGCTAGAAAAGAGTCCTCGTCATCGGTACAAGAAAGTTTTCGTGTTGGATAGACTCCCTTATGCCAGGGACGAGGCCAGGATAGAAAATCGGGAGACAGCCGCGAGGCTGGATCAAGGGCTGGAGGCAAGTTATAGGATGCTCGGCTATGAGGTAAAAAGGATTGGGGTTATGCCCGTACAGGACAGGTTGAGGTTTGTTCTACAAGAGATAGAAGAGGCATAGCGTGCCGTTGCTTGGGTCGCAGACCTTCACGGCGTATCTGGTTATGAGATTTTCTCAGAGGTACTGAAGGGGCTCTCGTGACTGACCCCTTCAGGAGGATGCACACTAACAGGTTGCGGGCTCGCGCTGGGAAGCGATCACGTGCACACGGGGTTCAAGAGAAAGGCTGGGGAACCTTCTTAACGGTGGGTCAAAAACTTCCTAAGCTGTTTCCCGCCAAAGAAATGACTTGTTGGACGGAAGGTCCCGCCACCCTGATGCGTTGTTTACTACAACCAGAAAGCAATGTCAAGTATATATTGTGGCCTTTTTCGTTCGAACACACAAAATATAGCGCGATACCCCGTCAATCAACCGGCCTGCCTGTTGTTAACGCCGTATGCAGTGACGCGGCATTTCAACAACCCGCTCATTTGATCCACATTGTTCTGCCATTGCAAGGGTCTGACATTGC
>DAOUZN010000015.1 GCA_030665585.1 Deltaproteobacteria bacterium
TCGTGGGACTGCCGCTGTGGTGCGGCCTCAGGCGCACAGGAGGCGCTGGGCATGCTGCGCGAGGCGGTGGAAACCGCAGACCCCTTCCACCTGGTGATCCTTGATCAGATCATGCCGGAGATGGACGGCGAAGCCCTGGGCCGCACCATCAAGGCGGAGCCGGCTCTCAAGGAGACGCCCCTGGTTATGCTCACCTCTTGGGGTCGGCGGGGCGATGCGGCGCGGGTGAAGGAAATCGGTTTCAGCGCCTATCTGACAAAGCCCGTCAAGCACTCACAGCTGTTCGATTGTCTAGTGACGGTCCTTGGCGAAGAACCCGTCAGGGCCAAGGAAGATGAAAAGCCGCCCCTGGTGACGCGCCACACCCTTGCCGAGGCAAAACGCAGGGTGCGCATCCTGCTGGTGGAAGACAACATTGTGAATCAGAAGCTCGCCATGCGGCTTCTTGAAAAGATGGGCTACCGTTCCGATGCGGTGGGTAACGGCCAGGAGGCGGTCGAAGCCCTGGAGATGGTCCCCTATGATGTGGTGCTCATGGATGTGCAGATGCCCGAGATGGATGGCTATGAGGCCACCCGGGTGATCCGTAATCCCCAATCCAAGGTGCGAAACCACGAGGTTCCCATCATCGCCATGACGGCCAACGCCATGAAGGGAGACCGAGAACGCTGCATCGAGGCGGGCATGGATGATTACATTGCCAAGCCCATTGAGCCCCAAAAACTTCTTGAGGTCATCAAGACATCCCTGCGCCAGTGCTGAGGTGTGACGTGTTGGACACGGGGTTAGAATTCTATCGTTTTTTGCCGAAGACCTTCAGCAGGAATCCCTTTCAGGGTCAGTATCCGACAAGGGCTGTGAGTATCAACGAAACGCCCACCAAAATCAATAGAGGCTTCCAAAGACCCGTCAGGAAAAAGGCGAGGGGGATAAGCATGACCCCCACGATCATTCGGACCGGTCTCTCGCCCTTTGCTACGTTCTTTCCAATAGCCATATCCACCTCCTAGCCATAATCACCTCAGGCCCAAGGTGATGACCCGTATTGAAAGTGAAGCTCCCCGACTAAAGGTCGGGGCTTCCCGCAAGTCTCGCCTTTCAGGGCAGGACGCTTCATTCTTATCGCAAGGGGGATTGAAAAGAAAGCCCCCGAAGAACGAGCTGTCGGATAGGGCTTCGGAAGGTGTTTTGCCTGGATGCCTGGACCGGGCTTCACCGCGAGGCCGAGAAGAGGGCTCGATCACCAGGGGCTTAGATGTGTATCCCAAGGTTATGAGTTATATATTGGTGATATGTATGCAAAATGTGTGCACAATTAGTGCAGTCCCAGCGCATTTCGTAAATTTGTTATACATTATAAATAGTTAGGCGATAATGCAGGAAAATCATAGCCTTACGGGTTGGGTACCTGAGGTTACACTTAGGTAAAATAAATACCAACTAAGAGTATTTAAAGTAACAAGAGCACAACAGGAAGCAGGATTAACTATTCAGAAGTCAGGAGCCAGAAGTCAGGAGCCAGAATAGGAGAGGTGCATGCTTGAAGTATCTTACTGACCTCTGCAAACTGGCTTTGAATTCCGGTTCCTGGCTCCTGAGTAGTTACCATGTTTATGCCTTGACCGTGAAATCGGTTTCCCCTATGTTTTGGAAGACAGGCCGTCGCATGAAAACTCGAAGGATCATCATCGTTGGCTTTTTTGCCCTTTGCCTTGTGGCCGGTAGTTTAGTTTTTTCCCTGTATCGATATGCAACCACGCCATCTGGGGCCGTGGACATGACGGCCGTCGTGTGGGTTAAACCTGGTCAGAGCTTTTCGGAAACCGTGACCCAGCTCCAAGCGGCCGGATTGGTGCGACACCCGGAAAAATTTCGATGGCTGGCCTATCTCAAGGGAGATGAGAGGCGAATTCGGGCCGGAGAATACGTGCTTCAGGGCTCCATGCCACCTTTGACCCTCCTGGATACCCTGGTGCGTGGCAAAGGTGTCCTGCATAGAGTCGTTATCCCTGAGGGATCCACCATCTTCAAGATCGGCCAGATCCTTGAAAGGGCCGGGCTTGTATTACAGGAGACTTTCTTGAAGGCAGCTTCCGATCCCAACCTCACCAAGGCCCTTGGTGTGAAGGGTAATACGTTTGAAGGCTATCTTTTCCCGGAGACATATCATTTCGCAAAGGGGATAACCGCCCAGGAAATCATAGAGAAAATGGTTGCCCAGTTCCGCTGCATCTTCACGCCGGTGTGGGCCGAACGGGCTGGCAACATGGGCTGGACGGTCCACGAGGTGATCACACTGGCCTCCATTGTAGAAAAAGAGACGGCCAAATCTGAAGAACGACCGGTCATTGCTGCCGTCTTTTTGAATCGGCTTAAGCGTGGCATGCGGCTTGAAAGCGACCCTACGGTCATCTACGGCATCCAGGACTTTGACGGAAACCTGACCCGGAAGGATCTCCAAATCTCTACGCCTTATAATACCTATCAGATCGCCGGTCTACCCCAGGGGCCCATCGCCAATCCCGGCAGGGCTTCCATTGAGGCCGTGCTATATCCATCCCAGGACCGTTTCCTCTACTTTGTGTCCAAGAACGACGGCTCCCACCACTTTTCCCGCACCCTGTCCGAGCACAACACGATGGTGCAAAGGTACCAACGTCACCCGTAGCCTAGCCCTGGCCTTTTTCAGTTTGTTCATTTCAAATTCCTTTCCCTGTGGCGTCACCCACCGGCTAGCAGAGGCTGGGCACTCTATATGGTGTAACCGATATTTTGGTCGCACTACATGGTGGGGATTGTACATACTTCGAAAAAAAACCACCCAAGTCCATCTTGTATCTTGTGTTTTAATAGGCACGGATTATTCAAAAAATTGTGAGTTCTCTTTGCTTTTTTTGCTTGACATTTAGAAAATCAACGTATAGGTGGAGCAAAGTGGTTTAAAGTGGATGTAAGCAGAGGCAGGGCGACACATGTTTCGGGGCAGCTCCTTTCATCATTTGGATCCCAAAGGTCGGTTGATCATACCGGCCCGATTTCGAGATGTGTTGAGGCAAAGCAGTGTGGATGGGCTCATAGTCTCTAAGATGGATGGTGCCTTGTTCTGCTACACCTTTGAAGAGTGGCACAAGATTGAACAGCGGATCCTGAACTTGGCTGAAAAGAGTGACAACATGCGGCGCTTCCGGAGGGTTTTCATAGGAGGTGCCTTCGAGTGTCCTCTGGACAAGCAGGGACGTATTCTGATTCCACCAAGCCTTCGCCAGTACTCTGAGCTAAGCAAAGAAGTTGTCCTGGTGGGCGTGTTGGATCACTTCGAGATATGGGCACGAGAAAATTGGCTCCAGGAGGATGGCAAGTTCCAGAGTGATTTGAAGAACGGGGATATGAGAAACGAGGTCGCTGCACTGGGGCTCTAACGTGGACAGAGCCATGGGATATCGCCATATCCCAGTCATGGTCGAGGAAGTCATTGACTATCTTCACTGCTCGCCAGGCAAGACGTATGTGGATGGAACCTTGGGGGGAGGTGGCCATGCCGAGGCAATCTTGCGAGCCGTTGTTCCGGATGGTTGGGTCATCGGCATCGACCGAGATCCTGATGCCGTTGCCTGTGCCCGTGAATCCCTCCGTAAGTTTAAACCCAACATTAAAATCTTTCACGACAACTTTACTCATCTTCCGCAGATTCTTTCGCGCGCATCCACAAGAGGCGTTGACGGGATTCTGTTAGATTTGGGTGTTTCCCTCTACCAACTGGGAGGAAGCGGTCGTGGTTTCAGCTTTATGCGTAACGAGCCGCTGGACATGCGTATGAATCCAGAGGACGGAAAAACGGCTGAAGCAATCGTCAATGAGTTATCAGAAAAAGAACTTTCAGATCTCATGGTCCGTTATGGAGAAGAGCGATGGGCCGGGCGCATTGCTAGAGCCATCGTCCGGACCCGCCGTCAGGAAAGGATTCGTTCAACCTTACAACTTGCCGACATTGTGAAAGCAGCCATTCCGGGCAAACATCGTCCACGACGAATCAACCCTGCAACCCGCACTTTTCAGGCATTGAGGATCGCGGTGAACGAGGAACTGGACGGCCTGAAAATATTCTTGGAGCATGCGGTTGATCTCCTGAACCCAAAAGGACGGCTTTGCGTCATCTCATTCCACTCCCTGGAAGACCGCATTGTAAAGAGGCACTTCAAGGCCCTTGCCCTCGGCTGTGAATGTCCTGCTCATATCCCCGTGTGTGTGTGCGGAAAGAAGCCTCGGGTCCGTATTCTCACCAAACGGCCGGTGAGGCCGGGTGCTGTCGAGGTAACAGCCAATCCTATGGCTCGCAGTGCCAAGCTTCGGGCCGTGGAACGGCTTGGAGGTGAGGCACTATGAGAAAACGCAAGACCGGCAAAGAGCGTCATTCTACGATGACCGTATGGGTCGCACTGATTGTGGTCTTTATGGCAGAGCTCTTGGTCTACAGCTGGTGTCGGGTGCAATATGTACACACGGGATATGAAATCACGGAAGCCAGACGACAGAAGCAGACTTTGATAGCACTGCAGCACAAGCTTGACGTGGAAGAAGCACGTTTGAGATCCCCCAGACGGATCAGGGGCATCGCGGAAAAGCGAGGCCTGACGATGCCTGATCTAGGACACGTGTTCGTGATGCCATGAGCGTGCGCGGCACAAAGAAGCGGAAGACCGCCAAGTGGATTCGCTTTCGAATCGTGGTCGTTGGTGCGGCCTTGGCCCTTTGTTTTGGGCTCATCCTGTGCCGTGCCGTCCAGTTACAGGTTTTAAGTGGGAGCGAACTTTGTGAAAAGGCCGAAAAACAGGTCAAGAAAGCATTTCACAAAAGCGCCAGGCGAGGCACTATCTACGACCGAAACCACAAGGAGCTGGCCGTCAGTAGCGAGGTATCCTCCATCTGCGCCTACCCAAAGCGCATTCGTTCCCCACGGCAGACTGCCTTGGCACTGGCGCGACCGTTAAACCTGAAGCAAAGGCCTATCTTTCAGAAACTTGCTTCCGGCAAGGGGTTTGTGTGGATCAAGCGTCACGCAAGCCCAAAAGAGGCATCGGCAGTCAAAGAGCTGAATTTGACAGGGGTCGATTTTGTCATAGAAAGCCGCCGATTTTACCCGATGAGGAGCTTGGCTGCTCAGGTCATCGGATTTTGCGGCACGGACGGAAGGGGCCTGGAGGGTATTGAATACTATTACGAAGCCGTCCTGAGTGGCCGCGAAAGTAAATGGACTGTCTTTAGAGACGCCCTGGGCCGCTCCTTTAAAATGGAGGCCGCCTTGCCAGGGCGCAAGGACGGACACGACCTGATTCTGACCATTGACGCGAACATCCAATATGTTGCCGAGGAGGCCCTGTCCCAGAGCGTGAAGAAATTTGCAGCCAAGTCAGGCATGGCGGTCGTGATGGTCCCCGCCACCGGGGCTATTCTGGCCATGGCTCATGTGCCTCAGTTCAACCCGAATTCTTTCGGACAATACAAACCCTGGTTCTGGAGAAACCGGGCGATCACGGATTGTTTTGAGCCCGGGTCCACTTTCAAGATATTCTTGGCCGCTGCAGCACTGGAGTCTGGGCTTTGTACGCCTGATTCCAAATTTTACTGTGAACAGGGGCGGTATGAAGTCGGGAACAATATCGTCCACGACGTCCATGCCTATGGCCCCCTGTCGCTTCGAGATATCCTGAAATACTCCAGTAATATTGGGGCCGCCAAGATCGGAGAGAAAATCGGATCAACATACTTTTATCACAAACTTGAGGGATTCGGTTTTGGAGTCAGAACCGGCATTGACTGCCCAGGTGAGAGCCCGGGGGTTCTCCAACGTCTCGAACGTTTGTCGGATATGGATGCCTTGGCGACGTGTTTCGGACAGGGCCTTTCTGCGTCGGCCTTGCAGCTCACAGCCGCAGTTTCCGCCGTAGCAAATGACGGGATCCTGATGAAACCGTATCTGGTTCAGGGGGTGATGGACCGACAGGGACGTCTCGTAGAGCGCTTTTCCCCCACGAAACTACGACGGGTCATTTCATCTGACGTGGCACGGAGCGTGACCCGGATGCTCGAAAGGGTTGTAGCAAAGGGGGGTACGGGCCTGAAGGCAGCCCTGAGAGGTTACCGGGTCGCCGGGAAGACGGGTACGGCCCAGAAGGTTGATCCCAAGGAGATGAGGTATGCGCGGGATAAATACGTAGCCGCCTTTGCGGGATTTGTACCGGCTGGCGAACCTAAGATCGCCATCCTGGTCGTCGTGGACGAGCCTCAGAGGCAACACTACGGCGGTGTGGTGGCAGCGCCGGTGTTCAGGCGGATTGCTCGAGAAACCCTTCAGCATTTGAAAATCCCCCCTGAATTGGTGACCCCGGATGAGGCCGCGGGGTCCATCAGGGCATCAATGGGGGCTGTACCCATGGGGTGAAACTGAGTTCGCTCCTGAATGCTTTGGTCGTCAAAGACGTTATCGGCGTGCAAGATCAACTCATCCATTCCATCCATTATGACTCCCGGCGCGTCAAACCGGGAGGGCTTTTTGTCGCCATTAAGGGGCTTCAGGCCGATGGACATGCCTATATCGACGATGCAGTCGAAAGAGGGGCCTCGGCTGTTGTAACAGAACAAGGGTGGTCCGGCCCGGCACCAGTTAGCGTGGTGCAGGTTGAAAATGCCCGAAGGGCTCTGGCAGCTCTTTCCGCAGCATTTTACCGAAATCCGTCGCGCGAGCTTTTTATCATAGGTATTACCGGCACCAACGGAAAGACTACGACGGCGTACCTGGTCGAAGCCATCCTGAAGGCCGCGAACTTGAAGGTGGGGGTTATTGGCACTATTAACTATAGATTTGGAGGTCAAACGTTTGCCAGCACAGTGACCACCCCTGAATCGCTTGACCTCATGGAGATACTCCGTCAGATGGTCGACAGCGGCATCACCCATGTGGTGATTGAAGTTTCGTCCCATGCCCTTGATCTGGACCGGGTGGCCTTCTGTGAGTTCAACGTGGGGGTTTTTACGAACCTATCGAGGGACCACCTTGACTATCACGGGGACATGGAAACCTACTGGCAATGTAAAAGGAAGCTGTGCCTCGATTGCCTGCGGCCCGGATCAAAACAGGCAAAGGCGGCGGCGATCATCAACTGGGATGACACCAAGGGCAAGGCGCTTGCCTCCGAGGTCTCTGCCAGATGCTTGCGAGTGGGTCTTTCTGAAGGGTCTGAAATTCGGGCTGAAGGTATTCAGGAGAGCATAGAGGACACGTCAGGCAGGGTGCAGGTGCCTGGGGGGTCTTTTGATTTCACCTCTCACTTGGTGGGGCGCCATAATGTATATAACATCTTGGCTGCCACGGGTGTGGCGACAGCCATGGGGTTACCTGTCTCCACCATAAAAAAGGGGATAGAGGGTCTTCATGGGGTGCCTGGCCGTCTTGAGGCCGTGGCTAACCAGGCGGGTCTTTCCGTCTTCATAGACTATGCCCACACGCCGGACGCTCTGAAAAACGTTTTGACCGCTTTGAGAAAACTCACATCCGGTCGGTTGATCACCGTATTTGGTTGCGGCGGGGACCGGGATCGAGACAAACGGCCCATGATGGGGGCCGCTGCGGGCCGGTTGAGTGATCTTTCGGTACTGACGTCTGATAATCCGCGCAGCGAGGCGCCGGGGGCCATCTTGTCGGAAATCATGGCCGGCACGGCATCTGTGAGAGCCCGCCAATATAAACCCCGCGAATTGGCAAAGGGGTTTGACACGGCAGGCTATGTCGTGGAGCCGGATAGAAGGCGTGCCATTGCATTGGGACTCGGTGTAGCCCGTCCTGGAGACACGGTGCTGGTGGCAGGAAAAGGACATGAGACCTATCAAATCACGGGTGGAAGGACCATCGCCTTTGATGACCGGGTTGAGGCAAAGGAGGCCCTCGAGAGATTGTCAGGTAACTCATGACGGCTGATACAAACGTCTGGAGCGTGTCGGATGTATTAGAGGCCACGGCAGGGCGTCTGGTTTCCGGAGATGATACGACGCGCTTTAAGGGCATTTCCACAGATACCCGCGCCATTGGAGGGGGGGACCTTTTTGTCGCCATTGCGGGACAAACTTTCGACGGACACCAGTTTTTGCGGAACGCCTTTGATAGAGGGGCAGCGGGTGTCCTGGTTAGCGAGGCATACATGGCCGCGGAATCGCCCGAATTCGGAAAAGACCGGTGCTGGGTGGCCACTGCGGATACCCTCAAGGCCCTGGGCGATCTGGCCTCCTTTCGTCGAAGACAAAGCGACGTCTCGGTGGTGGCCATTACCGGCACAAACGGCAAGACAACCACGAAGGAGATGACAGCGGCCGTCTTGGGTCAGGCTTTTTCTGTGTTGAAAACGGGCGGCAACTTCAACAATCTGATTGGATTGCCCCTCACCCTGTTTCGCTTGAGGGAAGACCATGAGTGGGCTGTCGTGGAACTTGCCATGAATCATCCTGGCGAGATCGGCCGACTTGCCCAAATCTGCGAGCCACAGGTAGGCGTGATCACCAATGTAGAAGCCGGCCATCTGGAAGGGGTGAAGAACATAGACGGGGTCATGAAGGCGAAGGGCGAACTCCTTGAAGCCTTGGGTGAAGACGGGACAGCCGTCTTAAATATTGATGATGAGAGGATTTGTCGGCTGGCGGAGCAGTTTGGGGGGCGTGTAGTGAGCTTCGGGATTCACAGTTCGGCTGAGGTGTGGGCCACGCCTGTATCTCAGTCGTTGTCGGGCTGTTCGTTTGACCTATGCTGGTATGATGAGTCCGTACGCGTGCGCCTGGCCATCCCGGGTAACGGTGCCCTATACAACGCCTTGGCTGCAGCAGCCGTGGGGTATAAACTCGGGCTCTCCATGGAGGAGGTGAAGAAGGGCTTGGAAACAATGGTCCCTATGCCGGGGCGCATGGAGATCTTAACCCTGCCAGGGGGCGTTCACCTGATCAATGACTCATATAATGCTAATCCAGGTTCCATGGCCCTCGCGATTGATACCCTTCGATCCCTGAAGGGCAACGGCAGGGGTATCTTGATTACAGGAGATATGTTGGAACTGGGCGAGCACGCCGAGAGCGCCCACAGAGAGCTTGGTATTCTGGTTACGCGGGCGGGCACGGCTCGCCTTTACGCCACGGGCGAGTTCGCACAGGCTGTGGCAGAAGGGGCCACAGGAGCTGGGATGGATCCTGGGAAGATTTTCATTGGCAGCCACGATGAAATTGTGAAGGCCGTCAAAGGGCACTTGGGTCCAGGGGATTGGATCCTAGTGAAGGGCTCGCGCCTTATGGCCATGGAGAAGGTCATTGAAGGGCTGCAGGCACAGATCGGCTAAACGACCAACGATAAATGATCAATGACCCATAACCAGTAAACTATGCTCTACCACTTACTCTATCCGCTTCATACGACGATCTCGGCGTTTAATGTATTTCGCTACATTACATTCCGGACCATCTATGCCAGCCTCACGGCCCTGTTGATATGCTTGGTCCTTGGGCCGTGGGTGATAAGAAAACTGACAGAGCACGGAGTGTGCCAGTACGTGAGGGATGAGGGTCCGCCGACTCACACAACGAAAACAGGTACCCCCACCATGGGGGGGCTGTTGATCCTGTTTGCGGTTGTTTTTGCCACTCTGCTTTGGAGTAACCTGACCAATTTCTTTGTCTGGATAGTGCTCCTCGTCACCCTGAGTTATGGTGCCATCGGATTTGTGGACGACTACCTGATGGAGCGAAAAAAGCAGAGCCAAGGCCTGAGGGGGAGGACCAAGCTTTTGGCCCAGGTCTTCATCGGGTTAATGGTTGGAGGGCTTCTTTACGCCCGGGCGGATTTTGACACCCATGTGAGCGTTCCATTTCTCAAGGGGATCAACCCCGACCTGGGATGGGGTTACATTCTCTTTGTCGCCCTGGTCATTGTAGGAACCTCAAACGCGGTCAACTTGACCGATGGCCTGGATGGTCTTGCCATCGGCCCTGTCACCGTGGCGGCAGCCGCTTACGTGGTCTTGTCCTACGTAGCGGGGCACGTAAAGATCGCCGACTATCTTCAAATTCAGTATGTGGCCGGCAGCGGAGAGCTTGCCGTGTTCTGTGGCACTCTTGTGGGGGCCGGCATGGGATTTCTCTGGTACAATACTTACCCGGCGCAAGTATTCATGGGGGATGTGGGCTCTCTGCCTTTGGGGGGCGCCTTGGGCGCAGCTGCGGTTATGACGAAGCACGAGATTCTGCTGGCCTTGGTGGGGGGGATCTTTGTGATAGAGGCCCTTTCCGTGATTTTTCAGGTCGGCTTTTTCAAGGTCTTCAACGGGCGCCGTATTTTCAGGATGGCACCCATCCACCACCACTTTGAATTGAAGGGATGGGCCGAGCCGAAAGTCATCGTGAGATTCTGGATTATCGCGATTTTTTTGGCACTCTTGTCCCTCAGCACCTTGAAGTTGCGGTAGGGCTGTTGAACCGCAAAAGCGAGCGCATTCCCCGTAGCTTGCTGCGGGGTTAGCGAGCGTATCTAAAAAAGTCAGCGTTCCTTACGGTCGAAGATTTCCTGTAGCTTGCTACAGGGAGCTTCAATTGTAGGGAAGATGAATCCTAGGAATACGGGTTTGAACTTAAAGAACCAAAAAGTCTTGGTGGTTGGTCTGGCCAAGACGGGACTCGCGGTAGCGCGCTTCCTGAAAAATCAGGGGGCCCGGGTCACGGCCGCTGATCTTATGACGCAAGCGCAGCTCGGCCCTTACGCAGAGCAAGCCCAGGCCTTGGGCGTGTCCCTTGCGCTCGGGCCGCACAAGAAGGAGACTTTTTTGCAGTGCGATCTTATCGTGGTCAGTCCAGGGGTGCCACATGCCATAGGGCCCCTTGAGGCAGCAAGGAAGGCGGGGATTCCCGTCATCGGCGAACTCGAGCTGGCAGTTCGACATATCCACGAACCGATTGTGGCCATCACCGGTACCAACGGGAAAACGACCACGACCCACCTAGTCGGAGAGATGCTGAGGGCATCTGGTTTTGAGGTCTTTGTGGGAGGCAATATCGGAGCCCCCCTGATCGGCTACGTGGATTCAGGCAGCCGTGCCGATGTGATTGTGGCTGAGATCAGCAGTTTTCAACTCGATACCATGGAAAGCTTCAGGCCGAAGGTAGGTGTCCTCTTGAACATCAGCGAGGATCACCTGGATCGTTATAGGGATTTTCAAGCATATGTCCGATCAAAGGGGCGGTTGTTTGAGAACCAAGAAAACACGGATATTGCCATTCTAAACAGGGCTGATCCGCTGATACAGCCTCTTGAATCGGCCATTCGAGCCCAGAAACTCTATTTCAATGTCAATGCCCATGGACAGGGTGGTGTTAAACGCCAGGGTGGAGAGATGATCTTTCGGGTTCCAGGAAAGGTCCAGCTGACGTTGAGCCTGGAGAATTTCAAGGTAAAGGGCGTGCATAACCTTGAAAATGCCGCTGCTGCCAGTTTGGCAGCCTTGGCAGTAGGGGCTGATGAATCAGGCATTCAGAGAACCCTGGATACGTTTAAAGGCTTACATCACAGGCTCGAATATGTCAGGACGGTCCGTGGCGTTCAATATTACAACGACTCTAAAGGGACAAATGTGGGAGCGGTCATGAGATCCCTTGAGAGTTTTGATGCGCCCGTGATCTTGATTATGGGGGGACGGGACAAAGGCGGGAGCTACACCGTGCTGAGGGGACTGATCAAGGAGCGGGTGAAGCGGCTCATTGCCATTGGAGAGGCCGGAGGAAAGATTCTCGACACAGTGGGTGGTGCGACGGATTCCCAAGAGGCGACCAGCCTTGAGGAGGCGGTTCATTTAGCCGCGCAAGCGGCAACCCGGGGAGATGTGGTCCTCTTGTCACCGGGATGTTCGAGTTTTGATATGTTTACCGATTATGCCGAACGTGGTGAGGTTTTCTGCCGGGCCGTGCAGAACCTCGATGACGAGTGACGAATGACCAGGGACAAACAGACAAAACATGGCCGTGGCTATGACCGCTTTCTCCTGCTGGGCATGCTCGTTCTGCTGGGGATGGGCGTGGTGATGGTCTACAGTGCGAGCTCCATGGTGGCCATGAAGCGTTTCGGCAGTGGCACCTATTTTTTCAACAGACAGGTCGTGTACGCCCTGGCGGCGATCTTAGTCCTCGTCTGTTGTCGACACGTGCCGTATTCCGTGTACAAGACCCTGGCATATCCGATCCTAGCAGTGGCCTTTATATCGCTGGTGGCTCTCTATCTGCCCGGTGTGGCTCAGGCTGTAGGAGGGGCCAAGCGGTGGTTGAGGGCTTTCGGCGTATCGTTTCAACCATCGGAATTCGCACGGCTGGCCCTTATCATATATTTGGCTTACTCTCTGAGCAAGAAGCAGGACAAAATAAAGGAATTCAGTGTCGGCTTTCTTCCCCACGCGATTTTGTTTACCTGCTTTGCCCTCCTCATTGTCATGCAGCCCGATTTCGGAATGGCGGCCATGATCGCCCTGATCGTATGGATTATGCTCTTTGTCGGAGGCGTGCGCGTTTCTTATCTGTTCGTATCATTGGGGGCGACCTTGCCCCTTGCGTATTATGTACTGATTGACGCGCCATACCGCCTGAAAAGACTCCTGAGCTTCCTGAACCCGTGGGCGTATCAGGGTGACGCCGGATATCAGATTGTACATTCCCTGATGGCCTTTGGTTCGGGCGGGATTTTCGGCGCTGGCATTGGAAATAGTTACCAGAAGCTTTTCTACCTCCCCGAGCCTCATACAGACTTTATCTTTTCTGTCATAGGAGAGGAATTGGGCCTGGTCGGCGTGGGCTTGGTCATGGCCCTGTACGCCATGATCGTCTGGCGGGGAATCGTGATTGCTATGAGGGCCCGAGATCTCTTTGCAACCTTTTTGGCGACAGGGTTGACCGCGGGCCTGGGTTTGCAGGCCTGTATTAATACCGGTGTGGCTCTGGGGCTCATGCCCACTAAGGGATTGACGCTGCCCTTTGTCAGCTACGGAGGGACGTCACTCATCATGAGTGCCGCGACGGTCGGGATATTGATGAACATCTCGGCCCGGCGGGGCGCCTGACATGAAGGTTCTTGTTGCCGGGGGCGGTACCGGAGGGCATCTCTTTCCGGGAATGGCCCTGGCTGAGGCATTCAGGGTGAGGGAGCCGGCAGGGGCGATCCTGTTTGTTGGGACGGACAATCCCTTGGAGATATCTACACTATCAAAGAAAGGATTTGATCACGTGGGTATTCCAGCACAGGGTCTTAAGGGACGAGGGCTGTGGCGACAGGTTCGGTCATTGGCCAAGATCCCAAAGGCGTTCTGGCAAGCGCTGGGGATCATCCGGCGGTTTGATCCGGACATCATTATTGGCGTTGGAGGATACGCCTCCGGACCCGTGGCACTGGCGGCCTGGCTTATGGGCAAGAAATTGGTGATCCATGAGCAGAATCTCATCCCAGGACTAACGAATCGGATATTGGGGCGATTTGCCCACCGCGTATTCATCAGTTTCCCGGACAATTTGGCCATATTCAAGACCGCGAAGACAGTCGTGACAGGCAACCCTGTGCGACGAGAACTCCTTACCGTCAAGCCAGCCGAGAAAGCCGCCGGCCGGTTTACGGTATTGGTCCTGGGTGGCAGCCAAGGGGCCCATGCAATCAACCGCGCGGTGGTAGAGGCCCTTGATCATCTGAAAGAACCGGCTCGAATGCGCTTTATCCATCAGACGGGGCCGAGGGATGCGTCATGGGTTGCCAGCGCCTATGAGCGGCACAGGATGGAGGCAACGGTGGAGCCTTTCTTCCAGGACATGGCAACTATTTACCGTTCAGCCACGATGGTCATTTGCAGGGCCGGGGCCACGACGATCGCTGAGTTGACAGCTCTGGGTAAGCCCGCCATCTTCATTCCATTTCCCTTTGCCACCAACAACCACCAGGAGCTGAATGCCCGCTATGTGGCTGATTCGGGCGGTGGTGAGGTTGTCCTTGAACGAGATTTGAACGGTGAGCTTTTGGCCGAAAGAATAGATCACTATGTATCAAACCCTAAGGCGTTGCAGGGCATGTCCGTCGGGGCCGAAGCCTTGGGACGTCGTAACGCTGCAGAGCTTATTGTGGATGAGTGCCGCAGGTTGGTGGTGATGAGTTAGTGGTCATATGTATCAGAAGTCATATCATATTCACTTTGTGGGAATCGGCGGAATCGGCATGAGCGGTATGGCAGAGCTTCTCTTGAACCTGGGTTACGAGGTGAGCGGTTCAGATCTGAAGTCAACGGATATCACCATGCGTCTGGCACAACTTGGCGGGCGTGTGTTCAAGGGGCACAGCCCGCAGTACATTGAAGGAGCGGATGTCGTGGTGGTGTCTTCTGCTGTGGGGCCCGAGAACCCTGAAGTCGTGGCAGCCAGGAAGGCCATGGTGCCCGTGATCCCACGGGGGGAGATGCTGGCAGAATTGATGCGCCTTAAGTACGGCATTGCTGTGGCCGGTGCCCACGGCAAGACCACGACCACGTGGATTATCGCCTCTGTCCTGGAGAAGGGCGGCTTTGATCCAACCATGGTCAATGGCGGCAAACTGAACAGCCTGGGCAGTAATGCCCGTTTGGGCCAGGGAGAATTCATCGTGGCCGAGGCAGACGAAAGCGACGGGTCTTTTCTTAAGCTGTCTCCCACGATTGCGGTGGTCACGAACATCGACGCCGAGCACCTGGACTTCTATCAGGATCTGCAAGAGATCAAAGCCGTATTTCTTGATTTTATCAACAAGGTGCCCTTCTACGGAATGGCCGTGGTGTGTCTGGACAACCAGGGGATTCAAGAGCTCATTCCCAAGATTGAGAAGCGGTTCATCACTTACGGCCTAACGTCTCAGGCAGATTATGAAGCCAGGGATGTGAGCTTCATGGGATTAAGAAGCCGATACCTCTTGTTCCATCATGGAAAGCCCCGAGGACAGGTAGAGCTCAATCTTCCCGGCTTACACAATGTATACAACTCCATGGCCAGTATCGCGGTTGGCCAGGAACTCGGGATTCCCTTTGAGACCATTGTCGATGCGCTCAGCGAGATGGAAGGGGTCCAGCGGAGACTGGAGGTCAAGGGAACGATTCAGGGTATCACGCTGGTAGACGACTACGGACACCATCCCACAGAGATCAAGATGACCCTTGACGCGGCGCGTCAGTGTTGGCCGGGTCGCCGGCTTGTCGTGGTCTTTCAACCTCATCGGTACTCGCGGACGGCAGCGCTCTTTGATGATTTTACGCGATCATTTTACCAGGCAGACAGCCTGGTGGTCCTTCCTATCTATCCTGCCGGTGAGCCCCCCATTGAAGAGATAAACGGCCGAACCCTCTACGATGGGATTCGCTTCCACGGCCACAAGGACGTGGTGTTTCAGGATGGACACGATACTGCCGTATCTTATTTAAAGGGCATTTTGAGGGAAGGGGACATCCTTTTGACCTTGGGGGCGGGTGATGTGTGGCAGGTGGGAGAACGATTGCTCAGTGAAGAAGCCCCGGCCAAAAAAAATAATTTCTCGGACTGAAATGAACACATCAAATAAGAACTGGCTCACAGATCATTTTGGCACACAGGTCGCCTTTGGTGAATCCATGTCTCGGCATACGACCTTTGGCATCGGAGGGCCGGCTGATGCCTTGCTCACCGTAAGAACGGATCAACAGCTCAGGGCTCTGGTAAGATGGGCGCAGGACAAAGGCCTGCCGCTCATGATCCTTGGGGCGGGAAGCAACCTGTTGGTCCGGGACGGAGGCATACGGGGCCTTGTGCTCAAGCTTGCCAACGGGTTTGAGTCCATGCGGCAGGGCTCGGAGCCCTCCCCCAACGGTTGGGTGGGGATCACAGCAGGGGCAGGTGTCTTGGTGCGGAAGCTGGGCAAGTATGCCCTTGACCACGGTCTGGCAGGCCTCAACTTCGCACTGGGTATCCCTGGAACCGTGGGCGGGGCACTGAGAATGAATGCAGGGGCTTGGGGCTCATGTAT
This sequence comes from Deltaproteobacteria bacterium, assembly GCA_030665585.1. Lineage (GTDB taxonomy): Bacteria > Desulfobacterota > Desulfobacteria > Desulfobacterales. The sequence goes on from DAOUZN010000015.1 coordinate 16,067, forward strand.
CGCGGACACCACGAGTTCCGTAGCTATCCTGAACCAGCATGGCGATATTGTGACCATGGGCAAGGAGCGACTACACTTTTCGTATAGGGGGCTGCACCTTGAAGAAGGCGGTATCATCTTGCGAGCTGAGTTTCTGGTGGAACGATCAGATCGTGACGGCCTCCGGCAAGAGGCCCTGGACATGCAAAGGAAACGGCGGTTGACGCAGCCGTTGTCTTTGCCCAGCGCCGGGTCCATGTTTCGGAATCCATCGGCAGATGTGTCGGCAGGAGAGCTGATTGACAAGGCCGGCCTAAAGGGGTTTTGTCAGGGGGGCGCAGAAGTTTCAACAAAGCACGCCAATTTTATTGTGAACAAAGGGGATGCCAAGGCTTCTGACGTGCTTGCACTCATGGCACAGGTGCAGGACATAGTATTCGATCGGTTTGCGGTTCAACTGGAGCCGGAGGTGATGATTATTGGTCAGGAAGCGGGTTCGCAAGAACTACTATAAGAACAGCCGTGCACGAAAAAAAGAGCGGGTCCTAAGACGTTGTGTTGTGTGCATGAAGATATTGCTTGTGGCCATTGCCATGGGCGGGACAAGCTTGCTCTTTATCCTTGGCCATGATGCCCTGACTCAGAGCTCCTACTTTGAGGCTCGGATGATTACCGTTGAGGGAAACCATAGACTTTCAACAGCGACGATTCTGAAGCAGGGTGGGGTGATGCTCCACGACAATATATTGGGGATGAACCTGGGGTTGCTCCGGCACAGACTTTTGGCCGATCCTTGGATTTGTGCTGCCGAGGTGGAGAGAGAATTGCCCGTCTCGATTCATATTCGAGTGAGGGAACGGGTACCCATCGCTATGTTGAAGCTCAACCGGCTTTTCTATCTGGATGAGACTGGGGAGGTATTCAAGTCTGTTGAGCCATCGGATCGGATACGGGTGCCGGTCGTGACGGGACTTAAGCTTTCAGATATTGATCTGAATGGCCCGGGGGGTTCCCGTGCATTCAAGGCCATCATGGAGGTGCTTCATTTGAGCCGGCTTCACGGGAGTGTCTTGCCCCTCGACGCCATCCATAATATCCACGCAGACCCGGAGATGGGGCTGACCCTTTTCGGTTTTGAAAAAGGCCTGGCTATCAAGCTGGGTTTCGGGGACTACGAGTCAAAGTTCAACCGACTCCGAGACATGATGACTTATTTCAGGCGGGGGGAAGCATTGTTGGACGTTGAGTGCATCGATCTGAACGATTTAGAACGCGTGGTCGTGAGACCTTCGGGAGGCGTATCTCTCCTGGGGGTGTCCTATCGAAAGGAGATATGAAAGTGCAAGGGGATGGAGAACTCGTTGTGGGTCTGGACATCGGCACGACAAAAATTTGCGCCGTGGTGGGTGAGATCAATCCGGATGGGATCGATATCGTGGGCATAGGGACCCATGCATCCGTGGGCCTTCGCAAAGGCGTGGTCGTGAATATCGAATCGACCGTGGATTCTATCAAGCGGGCCATAGAAGAGGCAGAGTTAATGGCAGGCTGTGAGATCACATCGGTTTACGCGGGCATCGCTGGGGGCCACATCAAGGGTTTCAACAGCCACGGGATCGTTGCCGTCAAAGGCAACGAGATCACCCAGAAGGACATTGACCGCGTGATTGACGCAGCGCGGGCAGTGGCTATTCCCCCAGACCGGGAAGTCGTTCACGTGCTTCCCCAGGAATTCATGGTGGATGAACAGGATGGGATCCAGGATCCCCTTGGTATGTCAGGGGTTCGGCTAGAGGCGAGAATCCACATTGTAACCGGCGCGGTCACGTCGGCTCACAATCTGATCAAGTGTGCCAATAGTGCCGGGCTCGATGTGTGCGATATTGTGCTCCAATCCCTTGCGTCCGGCGAAGGGGTTCTGAACAAGGAAGAAAGAGACTTGGGCGCGGCCTTGATTGACTTTGGGGGGGGCACTACGGATCTGGCGGTTTTTAAGGGAAAAAGCATCAAACACACTTCAGTGCTGGCTCTGGGCGGAAACAATCTAACCAACGATATCTCGGTGGGCCTGAGAACCCCCATGGGGGAAGCTGAAAAAATCAAGATGAGATACGGCACCTGCCTTTCGAGCAATATCGGCAAAGATGAGACCATCGAGGTTGCCGGTGTGGGCGGACGCAAACCCAGGACGCTGTCCAGGCAGATCCTGGCAGAGATCCTGGAACCCAGGGTGGAGGAGATCTTTAACCTGATCAATCGGGAGGTCTACCGGGCCGGTATGGAGGAGGTCATCACTTCCGGGATTGTGGTCACCGGAGGGTCTTCTCTGTTGGAAGGTGTGGTGGACATTGCCGAGTCTGTCTTCGATCTTCCCACAAGGATTGGCAAGCCCATGGGGATCAGGGGGTTGGTTGATGTGGTCAACAATCCCATGTACGCCACGGCCGTGGGGTTGGTCCTTTATGGCGCCAGATCCCAGCCCAGAAGGAAGTTCAGGATTCGAGACAGGAATATCTTTAATCGTGTCATGGCACGCATGAAGAGATGGTTCAAGGAGATTATTTGAATCAACCAAGAAACAGGAGGTGGGGACCATGATGTTTAGTTTTGTGGAGAACGAAAAATCGGCCAAGATCAAAGTGATCGGTGTGGGCGGGGCTGGCGGGAACGCGGTCAACAACATGATTGCGTCAAAGCTTCAAGGGGTCAAGTTCATTTCGGCCAACACGGATGTCCAGTCCCTTGAAGTTTCAAAGGCGCCGGTCAATATCCAGATGGGGGAAAGGTTGACCGAGGGCCTTGGAGCCGGAGCCAATCCCGAAATCGGCCGCCAGGCGGCCATGGAAAGTCTGGACACGATCCGAAGTGCGGTGGAAAACAGCCACATGCTTTTTATTACCGCCGGCCTGGGTGGAGGCACGGGCACCGGTGCCGCACCCGTCATTGCGGAAGTCGGCAAGGAGACCGGCGCCCTCACCGTAGCCGTGGTAACCACGCCGTTCAGTTTTGAGGGTAAGAAGAGAATGAGCCAGGCCGAAGACGGTATGAAGGCCCTCAAGGATATGGCGGACACGGTGATCACCATTCCCAACGACAGACTCCGTGGTTTGGCATCCAGGAGCGCTACGATGCTGGAGATGTTCAAGAGGGCGGATGAGGTCCTCCTCCACTCCGTGAAGGGGATCACAGATCTGATCATGATGCCCGGCCTCGTGAACCTGGATTTTGCTGATGTCAAGACGACCATGTCCAAAGCGGGGATGGCCCTCATGGGGACCGGGATAGCCAGCGGAGAGGACCGGGCATTGCAAGCAGCTGAAAGAGCCATATCCCATCCCCTTTTGGAAGACATTTCCATTGGCGGAGCCCGAGGCGTATTGATGAACATTACGAGTGGGACGGACCTGACCATGGCCGAAATGGCGGAGGCGTCAGACCGTATCTGCAACGAGGCCGGCGATGATGCCGATATCATCTGGGGCACGGTCCTGGATGACAGTATCGGGGAAGAGCTTCGGGTCACGGTCATAGCCACCGGGCTCGAGTCTGAGGCAGACCGGCGGGAGAAGGGATTCTCGGGGAAGGTGCGCGATATCACGGCGGCAGACCTTACGCGGGCGTCAGACCTCGACGAGCCAACCTTCATCCGACAAGAAAAAGCCGTTGGCGAGGCAAGTGGTGGTCGCTTTAGAGGCTATCGCGGCATTATCCTGGATCAAGACAACTTGGACGTGCCCACCTTCATGAGACGAAAAGCAGACTGAGCCACCGCTCGTTCAATGTCACACAAGACCAGAGGCTCCCGCACAGCGTTCCTGTCGGCAGAGACAGGCGCTATCAAGAAAGATTGGCGGGGCAAGATCTCCGTTGCGCTGACCTATCCCAACACCTACCATGTTGGGATGTCAAACCTCGGTTTTCAGACGGTATACCGCCTGATAAACGATCTGGACAATGTGGTATGCGAAAGGGCCTTTCTTCCCGAAGAGAGCGAGAGAAACCATGAACATCTCCGGTCCTTGGAATCCGGAAGGCGACTGGCAGACTTTGACATCATCGCTTTTTCCATCTCCTTTGAAAATGATTATCCCAACCTCCTGACTATCTTAGCGCAGGCTGGCCTCCCCCTGTTGGCTTCAGAACGACATACCCCCCATGCTCTGATCATCGCAGGGGGAGCCACCAGCTTGCTGAATCCTGAACCCATAGCCCTGTTTGTTGACTGCTTCCTCATAGGGGAGGCAGAACCGATTCTGCCCGACTTTTTCGATATTTACGAAAAGTACGCCCAGAGAGAGGCGGTCCTGGAAGCCCTAGCCAGAGGTGTTCCAGGTGCCTACGTTCCTGCCCTCTATCACGTCACCTATGAGTCGGATGGCACCATTAAAGCGTTCCGCCCAAAGGGCGACTTTCCTGCCAAGATTAAGCGGGCGATTGCCGAGGATCTTTCTCTCTGGGATACCTGCACGACGGTTCTTACGCCGCATACAACTTTTGATAATACCTGTCTAATAGAGGCAGCACGCGGTTGTCCCCACGGATGTCGCTTTTGCGCTGCCGGATTTGTCTATAGACCCCCACGGTTCAGAACAACGGGCCAGTTGGAAAAGGCTGTGGATAAGGCCGCGGCGCGTGCTCGAAGGGTTGGGCTCTTGGCTGCTGCCGTGTCCGATGTTCCGGGTCTGGAAAGCGTATGCCGCAAGGCCATAGACCATGATCTTCAACTGTCTTTCAGTTCCTTCAGGGCCAATCTTCTAACGTCGGAGTTCTTGGACGTCCTCAAACAAGCCGGGATCAAGACAGCCACGATTGCCCCGGATGCGGGCTCGGAACGTATGCGCCGCGTGATCAACAAGGGCATCTCCGAGCAGGACATACTGAAAGCAGCTGAATGGCTGGTCGCAGCCGGCATACCCAACCTCAAGCTCTATTTCATGGTTGGCCTGCCTGGGGAGACCATGTTGGATGTCGAATCCATCGTGGCACTTTGCAAGAAGATCAAACACAGATTTCTAAAGGCCGGCCGTGCCATGTCAAGACTCGGCCGGATCATCGTGAGTATGAGCTCATTTGTTCCCAAACCTTTCACCCCATTTCAGTGGGTCCCCTTTGAGGACGTTAAAAGCTTGAAGGCTAAGATCAAGCATGTCAAAGATGGGTTGAGGCGGGTTGCCAATGTCCGGGTCCACGCCGACCTGCCAAAGTGGGCCTACATCCAGGCGCTCCTTTCGCGCGGGGATCGGCGTACAGCCGAATTACTTGTGGGGGTCCACAAGAACAATGGCAACTGGGCCAAGACGCTCAAGGGCTCTATCATCAATCCCGATTTTTATGTTTATAGGGACCGGTCCTTGGATGAAATTCTCCCCTGGGATTTCATAGACCATGGTATCAACAAGGCGTTCCTGGTTGAGGAATACCAGAAGGCCCTCCGAGAGGAGACGTCGCCTCAATGCCACGTGGGTCAGTGCAAGGCCTGCGGTGTCTGTGAGTGAAAGGCAAACAACGAGCAGGCCTCTTAAAGAGAATCGTTCACTTTGTTTTTAAGGGGTTGTGGGAGTCGACCTACCAAAGAAAAAGAGATAGGACGCTTTATCGTCACCATGGTTTGGGTCCGGGGTCTGGAGAGGCACGGCATATCTATTATCCCCGACATCACTGGATGAGAAAAGAAAAAAAGGGAGCGCCTGGCAAGGATTGACAGGCAAGCACGGTTTTCATAAGTTGTAAATTTGCAACAGCAAGTCCATGCAACCCAGGGAAAAGGCGTTTTCAGGGGTCTTTTCTATTGGTCTGGGGAAGGGGGGCAAATGCGTATCCAGAAATTCTTGAAAGAAGCCAAGAAGTTTGAAGTAGGCGCCTACAAGAAGTTACAGGCCTTGACCCTCAATCATGTGCCCTTTACCGGGGCGCCTCAGAAACATCCCTATGATGAAGATAAGATCATCCTGATCGCAGATCCCTTGAGCACCCAGATGTTTTACTATGAATTCAAGACCGCCGATATTGAGGGGATTGAAGAACGCCCCAGCCTTGTCACCCCGGAGGGGGAATCGGTGACCATGGTCCGACTCTGGGTGAAGAAAGGGCGCATTGGCGTGAGATGTAGCCCCTTTGTTGTCGAGGACACCACAGGGCGCCGAGTGAAAGTCAAATCCGCCGACCCAACTACCCGCCGCAGAGGACAGTGAAGCCCCTTCTTTTCAAGGATATGCATAGATGTCGATAAGTTGATCTGCTTAGGTTGCTAGATCCTATTCGTGTCATATTCAATGTCAACGCGATTCCGCGCCTAAAGATCCTGAGTCTTGAATTGAAGCTCCCTGTAGCAAGCTACAGGGAATCTTCGACCGTAAGGAACGCTGACTTTTTTTGGATACGCTCGCTAACCCCGCAGCCCCGCTGGAACGGGATCTACACTTCGTTCCGACAAGCTACGGGGAATGCGCTCG
>DAOUZN010000022.1 GCA_030665585.1 Deltaproteobacteria bacterium
GGGTAATGATCACCGCGTCATTTTCAAATTCATTAACAGCTTTCAATATCACGTCTTTTTCCAATTTCCGATCTGCAGAAATAGGAATGACATCTGCGCTCGAGACTGCCTCAATTCCTGCTGCCTTTAGCTGCGCAACAAACTTACTTTCAAAGGATCGCCGAGTCCATTCTTCCTCCGTTACGGCTATTACCAAAAGGTTCGATACAGGCGTTCCCCGGCGGTCCTTATCCACCCATGTGCGGAGCTTGGTGCCCCCTGGCTTGGTGCTCGCACAAGACATCATCAGAAGACCAGAAAAAACTGCAAAAACAACCCATTTAACCATGCCCTGCTTCATTGCTCTCCTCCTGCTATCTAATTAATTGATATTCCCCATATCAAATCCAACGGATGAGAAATGGGCACCTAAACCTTCCTTTTTAGACATTATCATTACTATATCACAACTCCCAGCATGAAAAACCCGATTATAACTTTCTTACCATTATTTGTAATTTCAATAGATTGCAAATGTCATGGACAAATCACAACATGGAGAGGGTGCGATGACATTTGGGTTGGTATTGTTGGAGTGAGGACAACGCCGTGGATCTGCGACGCCTCGTTTGACAGAACAGCCGTCTTTCTCTATACTCCCGTCATCAAAAAGGGTAAATATGACAAGATTAGGGTTGTTCTTGGAGGGTAACTTTCCTATTTCTTGTTAAGCGTCGCGTCTTGTCGGCAAATCGTGGGGAAGGTGCATGTATCGGGAAAACTATATCAATTCGCTCCGGGCAGAAATGGTGGAAATGGTTGCGGATTACTTGACGCCCGTGGCCCTTCGTTACGGGTATAGCGATGTGCCGCTGGAATCCAACATCAAGTGGCGGCCCCAGGTGCTGGTCCTGGGGAATTATTCCTCAGGCAAGTCAACCCTGATCAATGAATTCCTTGGAGCCAACATCCAGGCGACCGGCCAGGCGCCTACAGACGATTCCTTTACGATTATTACTTATGATGATTCAGAGTCCGATAGCAGCACCGTGCGTGTTACTGAGCAACGGGACGGCAAGTTTCTTCTCAATGATCCCGAGTACCCTTTTGAGACTCTCAAGAAGCACGGAGAGCGTTTTGCCTCGCACTTCCGCCTCAAGAAAGTCAACGCACCATTCTTAGAAAACCTTGCCGTCATCGACACGCCTGGAATGCTCGACAGTATTACCGAACGGGATCGCGGTTATAACTACCAGGAAGTGATCGGCGACTTCGCGCAGATTGCCGACCTGGTGCTGGTTGTCTTTGACGCCCACAAGGCCGGAACCCTCCGTGAAGCCTATGTGAGCATCAGGGAGACACTGCCGAGCCGCACCTTCGAGGACCGGATTCTCTTTGTACTGAACCGCATCGATGAATGCGTTTCCTTAGATGACTTACTGCGGGTCTACGGAACCCTTTGCTGGAACCTGTCCCAAATTACCGGCCGCAAAGACATCCCGATGATTCGACTCACGTATTCACCCCATGCGAGGCAGGGTTCCACCAACGCATCAGAGGCGCCTGATACCAGTTACCTGCGCTATCTCGAAAACCAACGTGAGGAATTGAAAAAAGCCATTTTTCAGGCCCCCCGGTACCGCCTCGATCATCTGGCGACATTCGTTGAGACCCATGGAGAGCGCCTGTCTCATTTGCTTGAAGCCCTGATTAGCTATCGCAGGGGGATTCGCCGGTTCCGCATCAAGTATGCCCTGGCCGGATTTTTCTTCAGCCTACTGTGTGGTGGTGCAGGGGCTTTTACGATGATGACGACCAGTGAATTTGCGGGCATGAGTCAGCCTATGCTGCTGGGAGCCGGGGGAGTTGTTGGGTTGGCGGTTCTATTCTTATGGATGACATTAGTGTTGAGATACTTTGCGTCCGCTTTTCACCGAAACTGTCTGCGGGACCTTGACCAACTGACACCATTAGAGAATCAGACCCGACGCGACACCTGGCAGGCGGTCCGTGACCTGACGCACATTTATCTGAAAAAGACCGCCGGCCGTTTTTCCCTCAGGGAAGTCAAGCAGGAATACGCCGCCGTGCGCCGAGTTTGCGACAAGGGGGCCCGGGAGATCCGTGAAGCGCTGAACGAGTTGTCCGCCATCAGTGAGGATGAGCAAAAGCCGAGTGACGATTCGACGAAGTGATGCTCTGAAAAGAAACAAAATGGGACAGCCTCTTATCTGCTGGACCGATCACCTCGGTATGGCAGCCTTCGGATCGCTTCGGCAGGAGACATCTTGGCTGCCGACACCTGGGATTCTGATGTCTTCTATAGGCTCGGCACCTTGCAGGAACGTCTCTGCCGCCCTCTGGCCGCTGGCCATCGCTGTGGGCATGCCCCCCAAAAAAAGGGCGGAATAGGCCTGGTACCCGGCCATGTAAAGTCCAAGAATCGGGGTTCTCACCAGTTCCAGCGGGTGATAATCGGAGTTGTCCTCAAAATCCCATGACCACCCTGCTACGGCACCTTGGCTTCTCCCGCCCCGCTCCTCAAAGGTAAGGGGTGTGGCCACGTCCATGACCAGCACTGCATGCTCCAACCCTTGAATGAAACCAGCCGTTTTCCGGACAAGGGCTTGCCCTAGACGCATCTTGTACCCGCGGTAGGCAGGAGCCCTTTGACCTGGCGCCGGCCGGTATTTCGCAAAATGCGCGTGGTCGGCCTCCACACGAATGACAATGACCGCCCCTCCTTGGGGAGCAAGGCTCGGGTCCTCTCTGCTCCAGAGGCTTACTTCCAATTCATGTCCGGCCAGGGCTTCCGGATCCACCTCTGCAGCAAGCCAGTCGAGTTCTGACAGGTTTTGGACCGAACCGCCCCCGTCTTGCCTGAAGATCAGTCGGCTTGCTTCGGAAAAGGCAGAAAGATCAGCCCGCTTTGCATCCACGCCAAGGCAGACCTGAAAGACAGAGCCGGTCTGCTTGGCCTGGGTCACGGCGTGAGACCATCTGTCGGGCACGGACTCTGATGCCAACAGTCTCATGAAGGTTGTTTTATAGTCCGCATTAGAAATGACCCCAGCCGCGTCGATGTGACTGCCCTCTGCCAGGGTGACGCCCGATACCCTTCCGTGTCGCACCCGGATTTCCTTGACCTCTGCACCCAGTCTCATCTCACCAACACCTCCGCGGCCCTCACGACCACCGGTCACTGCCTGGGCCAGTCTGGTACAGAAAGACCTCATCCCCCCCTGAGGGTACCAGATCCCTTCCTTGCACATGTGATTCCATGTGGCAGCAAGAAGGGGCAGGCCGGCATAAGCCTCCCGGGTGCCCAGGCTGCCCAGAAACCTTCGCAACCGCCAGTCTGTGATCAATCCACGGAGATAGTCTTGGGCCGACGTCTTCGCTGCCCTTTCCAGCAGTGAGCGGTTGGCCGCTCGGTTGGGAAACCGCATGGCGTCAAGGATCGTGTCCAGGTCGTGGAAAAACCGCTTTATACCTTCAACGTCAGCAGGAAAGCGTGCTATTATTTCTTGTTTCATCCGGCCAAAGGGCAACGAAAGCTGAAGCACGACATCAAAGGCCCTGATTTGATAGTGGACACGACGAAACCGAAGATCATCGCCTTGGCCCAGGGCCGTCATGTTCTCTCGAACGAGTTTCGGCGTGCTGAACCCTAGAGGTCCCATGGGGAAGGTGAAGCCTTTACGGGTATAGACGTATGCCGTGCCACCGGGATGTGAGGCCTTCTCAAGGATCAACACCCGAAGCCCCGCCTTCACCAGCCTGGCCGCAGCCGAAAGCCCCCCAACCCCGGCGCCCACGACGATGGCGTCCCACTGTCTTGACATGCTGGTGTAGAACTATCACAATTGCATTGACAAAAGAAGGGCTCCTCGTTGCTATTGGCGTGACATGCTGAAGGGCCTTTCTTCTAAACTGATCGGCACTGATCGGCCGGGGCAGCAAAACAGGCTCTCGTGGGAGGAGCAACATGGTGAAATACAGCGGAATCAATCACTTGGCAATGGCTACCAGAGACATGGACACGACCATCCGTTTCTGGCGCGACTTGCTCGGCATGCGTCTGGTGGCAGGCCTTGGTCGGCCCGGATACAGACACTATTTTTTCGAGATATCCGATCACGACCTGATCGCTTTTTTCGAGTGGCCGGACGTGGACAAGGCCCTTGAAAAGGACCACGGGGTGCCTGTCAAGGGCCCCTTTGTCTTCGACCACGTTTCATTCGAAGTCAAAACCGAGAGAGATCTGTGGGAACTGAAAGACAAACTGGAAGCCGCTGAAACCTGGGTCTCCGAGGTCCTTAATCACGGATTCATTCATTCCATATACACCTTCGATCCCAACAACATCCCCATCGAGTTTAGCGCGCCGGTACCGAGTGTGGATATCAGAAAACGTCCAAGAATGAGAGACAAGCAACGCACCCCTGTGGCACAGGAAGGGCCTGAGCCGCAGCCTGGACATTGGCCGGAACCATCCAGCCCCACGCCCCACGACGAGCGCCAGGTCTATCCGGGGGAGGGAGTCATCTTAACCGAAGATGGCGAGGGAGGTGATTAAATAGTGCCTGACCGAAAACCGATGTTTTCGGTCCAGCCCTAATCCCAGAGAGCCATCTCTTTGAGGGCGGCCATGATCCGATCGTCCTCATCCATCCGGTAGATCTGTGTGTCGAACTTCGTGTTGAGCCTCAGCCTGTCTCTTACCACATGACTCATTTCTGAGTCCAAAATCATCATATCTGCATAAGGAAGAATAGAAGGAATCAGATTGATGCCGGGTGGCGCGGTCACTCTTCTGAAGCCTTCTGCCTGATTCACCGAAAAAGCATGCCAGAGGTCCCGTTTAATCTTGATCGCCGGAACATCCATAAAGTGCTCGGATTCATAAAAGGATGCCAGACCTTTCAGGCCTTCGGGCTTCCCGCCATAGTGGTTCCAGAGCGCAACGGCCAGGTCGGTTTTCTGGCCCGCCCAGAAACCGTCAAGGTGTTGTTCTTGTACCTTCCCCCTGATGGTTTGGTACTTCAAGCCAAGCCTGACCAAGTCCCGAAGGTGCCTTGCAGATCGTTTTTGCAGCTGATGATCATGGTTTAGTACGGTCTCATCATACCCGATTCGGAGCCTTGTAGAAGGGGAAGCAGGCCCTCCTTGCCGGTTTGTCCCGACGCCAGCCGTTTCGGCAAGGGCCAAAGGGCCTTCGAATGAAATCGATGAGCGTTTCTTCATCATGGCGCTCACCGTTTGTTTTTGAAAGGCATCTTTCCAGAAGTTCCGGTAGGTTATCGAGCCGTTTCCATTGATGAAGCCACGAAGCGCCCTGAAGATTTGAAAGTCTTCTATGGTTTGGCTGTGCTGAAATGACAGGCCTTCCGAGAGCCGCCTCATGATGTTCAGACCCTCACGAGCCTGGGCGTCTCCCATCTGAAGAGCTTCTCGGTGAAAGGTGTCTTCAGGACATATGAGTTTGCTATCGCTAACCAGGGCCAAGATCTGCTTGTGCAATGCCGCGGGATTTCCTGCTTTGGGATGGGAGGCGACCTGTCCCAGGCCCTGCCTGATGACATTTTCAATGACAGGGGTATCCAGGTAGAGCACGGGTAACGGAGGCCGTTCCCCCCGAACCATGGAAAGCTTCCGGCTCAACACCTGTTTCTCGCGGCCTTCGGGAAGGGAATCAATCCTTTTCTTCACACCGGCGTCTAGTTGATCAAAGATTTCATCCGCGTAGGCGCGGGCCCCTTTGTCCAACCGCTTATAGTGCTTCACGATATATTCGTGAAGTTGTTCCCACACATGATCAGACACCTGCCCTGGCTTGGCGGGAATGCCAGGAGACAGTTTGTCCAAATATTGCCTGATATGTTTCTTCGTGATCATTTACACGCTACCTACTGAGACCTCGTGGATCATCTTGTCTTCCGAGCCGAAGTGCCGACACAGCGTGTCGAACACCTCGTCCCCATGCTCGATAAAATAACAACTTCCAAAGACGCTGGGCTCCACCATCCGCTCAGATGCCAGGTGATCGAGCCAGTCCTGAAGGGGCTTGTAGAACTCACCCACAAAGATTTGCGGCTTGTAATGCCCGATGCCGAGTTTCTTCTTCACAAAAGTGATGGCATTTTCGAGGTTGGTCCCCACGCCGCCTTTTACATAGATGTCCGCCTCAGTGGTTTCAGACAGAATTTGCTGTCTTTCCAGCAAATCATTTCGAGAAAGATACGCGGCAAAGTCTACATGAGGGTCAATGTCAACGCCTGGGATCTTCCAGTACACGGCTCCGGAGAGCATGCCCAGAGAGGCCGTGGTTTCAGACACAAAGGACGTGACACTTCCCGTGTTTCCGCCTGTCAGGACGCCGCAAAGGCCGCCATGGAAGTTCTTAAAGGACTGGATGCTGTCTACAATTTCTTTCTGGGTGTCAGCATCTACATGTCCTGCTGTTCCATAAATTGCAGCGAGCTTTCTTGAGCTGAAGGCCTCATTGAATGAGGGTATGACCGAAGATCTCATAAAAAAATGTTTGTACAGGACGAGGTCGCCCTGCAGGGGGCTTTTCCAGTAAATTTCCACGCCCATATCTTGAAGGGTGTTCATAAAGACCAGGTCCTCGGACCTGAAAAAGTATTGCTCCTCCGGAGCCCATCTGAAGGTAAGGGCCCTGATGAGACCCAGATCGGCAGCCACAATGAGATAAGATGCGAGGAGCCGGTTTGGGAAATCCTGAAGGATCAGCGATGTGCCAGGCTGCAGCTCACGTAAGAGTTGCTGGTGCTTGTTGTCTAGCTTAATGTATCTTTCCCCGTCGGCTTCGCTGATGGCTGCAACCGTGTTCTTGTCTATCGACCCGTCTCCGTAAAGTCTCTCCAGGTAGGAAGACTTGAGGTCAATATAGAACCGCTTTTTTTCATTGTGCTGCGCCACAGCCGGCTTGTAGACTTCAAAATGCATCCGTTCCTTGACAATGTTTTTGGGTCCGCCAATCAGCTCGAGGTAGATAATGCCATTGGTGTGTTTGCTCCCCACCCTGGCGTCTGTATGCTCTGGGTCTAAGATATAAATTTCGTTTTGTTGTGTAAAAAGGCTCGTGTGAGAGACCACGCCGCTGCCCGCCGGCACCACCACTTGGTCCACCCTCTGCTCGGGCTGGGCAAAATAGAGATCCTCACGGGGGATCCTCTTAAGCACAGCAGCCTTCAAATAATCAGACGTCAACACCTTGGGATTGGGGTGATGGACAAAAGGCATGACCGGCACGGCCAGAATGCCTTCTTCCAGCACCTTGGTTCCTTTAGGGACAATGATTGTGCGGTTTGAAATGAGGTTGATCAATTCTTCCGCAGAGTACTTCAGTTCAGGGTTTTTCAGATAAATCTTGCCTATTTCAAGCCCTGGTGTCATCAACTGGTCGATGGTAAGGCCTGCCGAATATTCGGGGATGTAAAACCAGAACCTGGCTTCATAGGAGATTTCGTTGCCCTTGAGTTCAAAAGGACTCACCTTCTCCTGATTGATGCCCAGCCTGGCCTTTGTGCTGTGCAGGTCTGTTGTCAGGCAATCTTGGTTGCGCAGGAAATACTGCATCTGCTCATCTTCCACGCGCGCTGAAACCAGCGCAAAAACCTCATTCGCGTCTGCACGGATGACCTTTTCAATCAGGCAATCAGGGCTTTCGTTCAGGGACACAGCGGCAGGCCTCCTTCAATGGCAAAGGGATCCTATCCATTTTCCCACGTGGTGGGTAATCATGATCACTAGACCCACAATGGCCACATGCTCCAACACGACCTTGTATGGATTTACACCTTGCTGCGTGGCCATGTAGTAACTGAATATCATGATCAGGGCCAGGCCCCAAATGACACTCAGGACAACGGCCATGTAAAGTTCGAAGATCAAAACCGGTGCGACAAAGGTCGATGCAATAAGAAACTTGAAAACAAAAGTCGAGAAAGTCGATTCCCATATTTCTCTTTCACTATGCCTGTTTTCCGATTCCTCTGCAATATGGATGCCTACGGCATCTGAAAAAGCATCAGCAACGGCAATGGCCATGACCCCGCCGATGATCGCAATCCTTGATCCGGTGCTGGCATTCAAGCCAACCATCATACCCAGTGTGGTTATCACACCCGAGGTCAGTCCAAAGCTCAGCCCTTTCTTGATGGATCTCTTCAAAAACGTAATTCTCCCGGACGTATCAGTTCATTGAACCGTGGCGGCCGTGGTGAACACGGATAAAGCATGACGGCCAGGGTGTAACCCTGGAAGACTTCCATGTCAAAGCAGCGGTCAAAGGAATTTCTTGAGGCTCCCAGGCCGTGGATAAAGACGAAACTCCCAGCTCCGGCTTGCTTCAGACGGTAGGCAAGCCTATGTTCATTGACGCTAGCGAAAGGCATTTAAGGGGCGATCAGCCGCAGTTGATCAGGGATCAGGTACCATCTAAGGCGGCCAGAGTGTGTGGGCAGTTCCTGAACATCAATCCGACAGCACCCACCCATCTCAAACTGAACGGCCGCCTTGGAGCCCTCTGTCAGCAAAAAGGAGGCCACTTCAGCCACCGAGGGAAGATGGCCGGCAATCAGTACCCGCTCAGCCCCCGAAAGTTCGGACAGCACCTGAACGGTCTCTTCAGGTGGGGTCATGGCCTTGACCTTCTTTGTTTCGACAATCTTTTCCAAAGGAAATCCCACTTCCTCCGCCACAATAGCAGCCGTCTGCTTTGAACGTTTCTTGGGGCTTGACAAAATGGCGTCAAAGGCGACGCCCATTTTCTTGAGGGCTTGACCACTGGTATGAATCCTGACTTCGCCTTCAGGGTTTAGGCCCTCCTCTGGGTCCTGATCTTTGGGCAAGGCAGGACCGTGTTGCATAAGATAGATTTCCATGTGATTACCTCCTGAGTTCGTTGAGGCCGCCTGATAGATTGACTATTCACCGATGACGCCATAAATCTTTTATCAAAAGAGTGCATGGCGGTCAACTGATGGGGCCATGGCATGACGTTAAAACGGCCCGTGGCAATCAAGGCCGGGTTTTATACGTATTAGGGGGGTTCAGGATAGGACGGGGACAGTCTTTCCGCGCTGGGATCGACTCTGACAGGTGAGCTTGGAATGGATGATGGTGATCGCTGAAGGGCCTCTGCAAAGCATAGGTGTGTACACTAGCGTGTCTCCGACACGCAAACGACGCCCAGTCTTTCCTATATGTGTTTCGGAGACTACAACTTCTTTAAATCGCACAAGCCTTGGTACGGGTGCACACTTCCGAGAAGACATCACAAAGTCGTAACACACCTACGATTCCATCGCCACCAGTGACCAGGAGTGCCTCGCGGTTCCCGATGATCAGTTGGTGTACAGCCTCGTCCAGGGTCGCGTTTTCTTCAATAGTTTCTTTCACAGTAGGTGTGTACATAATGTCTTTCACCTTGATATCAAAAGCTTTTCTGCATATGTCCGCCAGAGGCTTCTTCCAGAGGTCGTAGTTATCGAGCATAGCCTTGGTAAAGTCAGGGCTCAAGCCAGAGCGGCTGATGGCCCCTAGATCTCCGATACGACTATATCCCGGTTCAAGGCTCCTTAATACATCCCACTGCGTCAACTCACCCACAATGTGATTATCTGAATCGCTCACGAGGACCGAACGGGGTTCGAATCGCATCTTATCGACCTGCCCTTGAGGCCCTTCCAATGCCATGATCACTTCGTAAAGGCTGGCGTCTTCAGAAACAATGCCATACGCGTCTACGGCCACCATCCAATCTTTCACCTTCATGGATTTCATCATAGCCCCCCTTTGTCAGTTTGGTTTCAAGAACGTGTCACTTGGTTTGCAAAACCTAGCCCGGACTAGCCGGAACCAAGAAAAAACATTATCACGAAAGCACGAAGGGACACGAAAGCACGAAAACGTTAACGTATCATAGCGACCGTATCACCGCAGCGTATTTTTCCTCCCGCCAGAACACGGGCAAAGATCCCTTCCCGGGGCATGATACAATCCCCGGCCAGATAGTAGATAGCGCATCTGTTGTGACATTCCTTGCCGATCTGAGTGATCTCCACCAGCGCTGATTTCCCCAACTTCACTCGGGTGCCTACAGGGACCTTATGCCAGTCAATGCCCGACGTGGCGATGTTCTCCGCGAAATCCCCAAAGGTGACATCCAGCCCATCCTGGCGAGCCTTGTCGATGCTTTCTGCAGCAAGGAAGCTCACCTGTCGATGCCAGGGTCCGCCATGGGCGTCTCCTTTAAAGCCATGGTCTTGAATGAGCCATGCCTCCTCAACCCGGGCTTTGCGTGTGCCTTTTTTCTTGCTAATAGCAATAGAGACAATCTTCATGTTGTGACTTCCCCTGGATTGACGGTTAATACAGACTGCAGGTAAACTCATCACATTCCCGCTCTGCCAGAACATCGAATACGTAAAGGATCCTCTGTTCCTTTTCCAATCTCTTTTCCGAAAGCTCCTCAAAAGTCAGGGTCCCGATCCTTTCCAAGGCTTCCTCCTTTGAGGGGATGGCATCAAGCCCTTCGGCAATGACCCTGCCGGATCTTGTTTCCAGCAGTTCAGCGTCCTCGCCGTTTGTGACCACCGCAAAGGGAACTTCATAACGTTCCACGAGCCTCGCCGCAGCCAGTGCCGGGCGTTCCCGGCTCACCAGGGAACCAGGCCCGAAGATGATGACGGCAAAGGCCCTGCCCTCCAGCCTGATGATAAAGTCCACCCTGGCGGTCGCCCTGTTGCCGTCCACAGTCAGCGGTATTTTTCTCCTCACTTCAATGTCCCCTTTGGAATAGCCTTTATCCTCTACCAGCAGCCGGGCGATCTTCTGTCTGGCACGTTCATCAAGGGTATCGACGATCGGCTGCCCGGTGATAAAATCCACGGTTTGGCCAAGAATCAATGGAGTTGACACGATGTCCCCCCGCTTACTGTCGCCAGCGACCCCAACATAGCCCCAAAGGTAGCACACAAGGCCGTCCTGATAAAATCTCTACGCCTTTTGCCCGTCATCTTTTCCCTTGATCAGACAAGGCCCACATTAGTCCGGTAGTTCGGATTTCCGGTTTATCCGAGTTAGGATTCTATACTTATATACTATACAATATTCATCGGCTGAGGCCCCGTCAAGAGATGATTGGTTGCTCCGCAAGGCGGTGGGGGTAACCGGTTTACCTGAATTTACGACTTCAGTCTTCCGGCCAGAATCTCTGCCACTTTCTTCCCGGAAAGTAGCATCCCCCCGAAAATGGGACCCATCCGTGGCCCTCCGAAGGCATTGTTTGCCGCCATCCCCGCGACATATAGCCCGGGAAAGACTTCGCCGGTGTTGGCCACTGTAAATTGCTCTCCCTTGTCCGCCCAAAGGGGCATTTCCCCCACCACGTCTCCGGTTCTTGTGTTCAATTTTGCGTCCATCTTCCGAGTTACAATTCGGCAGATATCCGCAGGATGACCCGTCCCATCCACAACATAGGAGGCCTTCATACCGAGGGGATCCACATGGAGCCCCAGCTTTTCCACTGCAGACCAGCTGACGACAAGGCCCGCGACCCTGGCCAGGCCGGCCTCTTCCCTGAACAACACGTCCACCACGCGCACGAGATTGAAGATCACGGTTCCTGCCTTAATACAACTGGAAATGAGGGTGGAGGCAGCTTCCACGCTGTCCATGGTATAATACCCATCGCCTTTGGACCGACAAACAATGCCAATGTCTTCAGTAATATGGAGGGCATCCTCCTGGATCACGACCTCGTTGAACATCATGCCCCCACCCCACATGCCTCCACCAGGCGCCAGCTTGGATTCAAAAACAGCCGCTTTCACGCCGGCCTTGCCAAGGTAATACCCGGCCACCATATTGGTGGGACCAGCCCCCACCAAAGCGACCTCCACATCCAGATGGGCCTGGAATTTCTCCTGATAGGCTTCTATGATAGATTTTGAAATGACGACATCATCTAAAACCATGACCAACACCTCCCCATGAATGGTTATCGTTGCCGGAAATGAACCGCATCACATCAGAGCGCTCAAGACCTTACAGCCTCGGCAAGCCTTCATCTTTTGCTTCCAGTCCTTCTGAACGGTGCCTTTGCAGATGGTCCCATTGATAAACCAGCATAAATGACCGGCCTTAAATTCCCATGCCGGACATTGTTGCCTGTGTTGGGGCGGGCATTTCTTGATGACCCAGCAAGGTCTCTGGCCCTTCGCAATACCTCGCTTTCTGGAAACCAAGAATAAGACCTGCCGCTCAACATAGCCCGGCACGGATCGCCATCCCTGCTCGTAGCTGTGCACAGCCTTAACAGAGATCCCGAGGAGTTGCGCCATCTCCTTCTGCGTTTTATTCAGTTTCCTTCGGAAGTACAAGAATTCTTTACCGTCCACTGGAGATCCCAAGAAGCTTTTGTGTATATGCTCATGAAAAACCCTTCACGCTTAATACCACATTGTGGTAGTCCCATCAACAAGAAAAAGGGCCTTGGCACAAGCGGGGCATTTAGCAAAGGGCTTGGTTTATGGGGAAAATGCCGAGGCCTAAGGCAGGGGTTGAGAAGTCTTTAATGCCGTGGCTGTTGAACCGTGTTCTGGGTGTGAACTACTTTCCATCCATAAATGGCCTTTTTCCCTCTGAGCGGCGTTCTCCGCGGGTTTTCGCCTGCGACGTACGAAAAGTACGCCTCGGCGTAAACCCTTGTGCGGCCTTGCTCAGAGCGAAAAATGCTCATTTCTGAATTGGAAACTGACGCCTGTGCCCATTGATTGGATAGCGTTTCGTGGATGGGCCCGAACTAGAAGACACACTGTTCTTGGGCTTCTTCCGGAGTGCCTTTTCGAATTTGACAATCTCTTTCATCGTTATTAGGGGACAACAATCGTATCCTTTCATTTGAAAGAACTCCCTGCCCCCCTCATCTCTATCAACAAGCGGGATCACCTTCACAACCTTACATTGGATATCTTCCACTGCTTTCACAGCCTTGTAAGCGGAGGCCCCTGTTGTCATGACATCCTCAACGATGATCACCCGGTCCCCCGTCTTTATTGGACCTTCAATGAGCTTCTGGGTTCCGTGCTCCTTCACTCCCTTTCTTACAATAAATCCTCTGAGTGGATGAGTTTTCATGGCGCTGAGCGTGAGAACGGAACCTATGATAGGGTCAGCTCCGATTGTCAGCCCCCCTATGGCGTCGATGTGGGCGTTTATGACCTCATCAAGTAAAATCTCTGCAACCAATAGAGAGCCCTCCCCAACAAGGGTTGTCTGTTTTGCATCCAGATAGAAGTCGCTTTCTCTACCTGAGGAAAGCTTGAATTTCCCCCTTTTAAAGGAAGAATGGAAAAGCACCTTCAAAAGAGCATCCCTTTTTCTCTGGCTATTCATCTTTGTTACCCTTGTTGTTCCGAGGCTTGTCTACCAGCGAAGTCAGGGGGCTTTGCGCCCCCTAACAACTCCTGCGTAAGGTGTCGGTTCACGCACCCCGAAAAGGGGCAGCTTCCCCGATGGCTTTGGTCAAGGGCAATCTCTATATTACTCAGCCCGAGCCTGGCATTAAGAACTGCAAACTAACTATATATTTGCTGGAACCGGGTGCAACAGCTATGAGATAGCGTTCTTCAGGGCCTTGCCGGGGGTGAACTTCACGGCGTTGCGAGCCTTGATCTTTATCTTTTCACCCGTCTGGGGATTGATGCCTTTTCTGGCCTTGCGCCTGACCTTGGAAAAGGTGCCGAAACCCACCAGCGTGACTTTACCATCCTTCTTCTTCAGGGCCGTCTTGACACTGTCACTAAACGAGCCCAGGGCCTTGCCAGCCGCAGCCTTTGAAATCTTCGCATCCTTTGCCATGTTTTCAACCAATTCTGCCTTTGTCATCGTGCACTCCTCCTTTGGTGTGGGTTAATAAAGGTCTCATCAAGAACGCTTCAGTTCATAGAACACAAGTTCCTGAAAGGTCAAGAAAATATCTCCACTTTTTTGGTCAATCGATTGACGATACTAATCAGCGCTTCAGTTTCACGGATAGCCACGACTCATGATCGCCAACCAGACGATTCTATAAAAAAGCTGTAACCGATATTATGGATGTCTCTCTTGTCCATCCAGAAGAATGTCCGAGTACCTCACCATTTCCAATAATTTGCCATGTACGCTGAAGGTGTCCGGCGATGTCACCTCAAGGTCAACTTCTTTAGACCCTTCGCTACTGCGGCCCATCACGGTATAATTTACGATTTTCTTTACATCTGTGACTAGACAAACCACAAGGAAGTCTTTTCGTATTCCTTTTAGGAAAAGATACTTTGACAAACGCTGATGCTTGGGCGGTTTTTCAATAAGGCGTCTGACATCGCCGTATTGACATTTGAGGTGAAACCTGACTGTCCTGTCGTCTGAGGAATCGTGAGACAGACGTGAGGTGAAGTGAACTGCAAACTGTTCTCCGTCCTTTGTTATATCGTCGAGAAATCCCTCAAACAAAATCGGCTTCCCATTTTGTCCTATCAGTAATTCTTGCAAATTACAGGTAAAAACTTTTCTTTCAGTGAAGTCTCTCGGAGGAAACTCTGTGGGGTTATAGCGAGTTATTAGGCTGGTCTTGACGCCTCTGACCTTCTGTTCCCACTCTTGTTCAGATGGCTCATGTTCCTTTGACCCACAAGCCAGGAGCAAGACCGCAACACAGGTGAGAACGCCTGCCGTATAGAAATTCACCTTAGTCCCCAAAGTGTGAATGGCGGCTAATGACCGAGGTTTCGACCGAAAAACGGCAATCTCCACGAATTCTGAAGCCTCCTGCGCTAAGAAATAGGGTTGACGGGGGGCGAGCCGGTCACACTCGTCGAGTTTGTCCTTTCGTCATAAACTGACAAAAGGAAGACGGTAGCCAGAGGCTGTGTAAAAAGAAATCCTATGAGAAACGAACTTCCAATGCCTGAAATTGCCAGAAACAAGATGGCCACGACTAGGTGCTCAGGCATGTTATCCCGAACAGCCATAGAGTAACTTTCCTTGATAGCTTCAACCAATCCCAATTTCTTATCAGTCATAAGTGGCAACATATATAGGCAGCTGAACGATATGGCCATGATAACAAGGAACCCTGGGATAACAAGCAACATAAAACCTATGGCAACGGCTATGAAGCTGACTAATCCAAACGCAAGCAACGGGAAAAACAGTTTCATTTCCGAAAACAGGTCCTGGATTTTCGGCTCCCGACCCTCTCTGATCATTAGAAGTACAGACTGCATGTAACCTGCCATCGTTACAGGCGCAAGGATGCCAAGGGTCACAACTGCAACGGCAGACATGACCAGCGTCATCAAGACCAGGGAAACTATAAACTGCAAAGTCAATTCCCAGGCCCTGACAATGTGTTTCTTGAAATCCATTGTCTTCCCCCTGTTCTCAATCAACGCCAGGACCGCGTTGATCTTATCTGTTTTTGCAGTAACACGCCTTCAATTTCTTACAGATATTCAAACCTCTTCCGGTGTTTAATCAGCAGATAGAGAAAGAACGGCCCGCCCATTAATGATGTCAGAATGCCGACTTTTAGATCCATCTTGACAACCAGTCGGACAAAAAGATCAGCATAGATGACAAGAACCGCACCTAGAAGGCCTGCTATAGGGATCAGTTTCCTATTATCAGGTCCGATGAGGCCCCTTACAATGTGCGGGGCGACAAGCCCCACAAAACCGATGATACCAGAGACAGCAATGGCCCCGCCCGTCTGTAATGAAGAAAGAAAAAGGAGTGCATTTCTTGCCAACTTGATGTTCACCCCCAGGTTAGCCGCAGTTTCTTCATCGATCATCAGTATGTTCAGATCTTTCACGAAGAAGAGGGTTCCTACATAGGCCAAGAGGGTGGTTGAAAAGACGACGTGGACGTGATCCCAGGAACGGTTATTCAAATCTCCCATCAGCCAGGTTATGATAACCCGACCCACGTCGAACTCTCGTGTGCTTAGGGTAATGACAAAAGACGTCAATGCCCCAAAGATTAGATTGATGGCAATACCGGCCAACAAAAGCGTTGAGATGGACGTGTACCCCCTTGATGTGGCAATGGCAAAAACCATCATCAGTGTGAGCATAGAGAAAGCCACGGCCGACAAAGGAAGGGCAAAGAGAGACCTCGCTGCCAAGCCTAGATAAATAGCGATAACCGCTCCCAAGGCCGCCCCTGAACTGATACCGATCACACCAGGGCTTGCCATGGGGTTCTTGAATAGGCCCTGCATAATGCAGCCGGCTGCTGCCAGAGAAAAACCGACCAGAAAGGCGACGATAAGGCGGGGCATTCTGCCATCCCAGACAATGGTCGTTTCCACGTCACTGACGCCACCGGATAAAAGTCTTAGCTTTACAAGGAGCACCTTCAATACCTGATCGGTCTCAATGTCCCACGATCCACAAGAGACCGCAAAAAAACCACCCAGCAAAAGGAGAATCACCAGGACTGCTGATAGAACAGTCTCTTTCCTTAGAAGAAAACTAAAATGCTTCTTCATATAAAATGCCGGCCAACAGGTTGGCGCTCAAGATCATATATTGAGAATCAACACTTAAATAGACACCGGGTATCTCACAGACTTTCCCCTTTTTAATGGCCTTTGCATGGGAAAGTATTTCATTGGCTATCAATTGTTCCCTAAGATGGCTTTCCTGAGGAACGATAATCACATCCGGGTCCCACTTCAACAAGGCTTCATAGTCAATTTGAGACCAGGATTTGATTCCTTGCTCGGCTCCCACATTGATGACCCTGATGATGTTACATATGGACTCGAAGTTAGATGACTTTCCAGGAATATATCCGCCTTCGTCGTAATATAGAACTCTTATTGGCTTAGTGGTGCTTGGCAGCTTTTTTCTAAGACCCTGAATCGTCTCATCTATGGTTTTAACCAGGGCCTCTGCATTCCCTTCTTCCCCTATAATCTTGCCAACCAGTAACGCCTGTTTTTTTATGGATTCAATGGTGCCAAAGTATCCCAGGTCGAAGTAAGATATCTTGGCCTGTTTTAGCTTTTCTTTGAAGTCAGCACCTGAATAGAAGACAGTAAAAACCAGATCGGGCTGATAGCCGATGACCAGTTCGGTCTGTTTGGACCTAAAAATAGGCCCTCTTTTCTTCACAAGATCGGCGATAAAGGAAAATTCGGGATCAGCGGAGAATTCATTGAAGGCGATGAGTCTTTCTCTAGGACAGATCGCCCACAAGATCTCAGACACCCCAACAGCATGAGGAATAATGCGTACGGGTTTACTTGCCATGACGAATATCTTCTTTTCGTGATGAAGGGCGTCTTTTCGAAAATCGTATACTTCGTGTTCGTATTCTATGGCCCTCGGCCAGCCCCTATCCGACTTGGTCTCACCTCTCACGCAGCTCAAGCTGTCCTGCAGGGTCTCCATATCTAAAGGCATTTTAGGCGATCCATCTTCATAGCATTGGCTGACCCATGGATGGAACATGAATAGATAAATGAAGACAAAGCCAAATACGAGGGTGGCCTTTTTCATGATTCTTTTCTTATTCCGTGATGGCTCTTATGGATAAAAGTAAAGGAAGCTCCTGGAATCGTCTTTTACCTCGCTCATGTTCACACCGAAGACCTGTTGGATATTGGCTTCTGAAAACGCCTCAGACGAGGTGCCCACAAAGAATAACTCGCCTTTGTGAATGATCGATATGGTGTCACAATACCTCTTGGCCATGTTTAGATCATGGATGTTCACCAGGATGGTCTTACCCTCCTGTCTTAAGTCACAAAGTAACTCCATGATCGTCAGTGCATGTTTGACATCAAGATCCGAGGTCGGTTCATCCAGTAACATGAAGGAGGCCTCGGTGGCCAAAGCGCGGGCCATGATGGATAGCTGACATTCCCCCCCGGACAGCTCATTAATATTGCGATCCTTCAGGTCGTATGTCTGGGTTATTTTCAATGCCTTTTCTACGATATCCCGGTCTTTGCGCGTCAGAGATTGAAAGCGTCCGAGATGGGGATGACGTCCCATGGAGACGATATCATAAACCGAGATGGGAAAGCCGATGGTTGCATTCTGGGGGACCATCGTGATGATCGTGCTTAAGGCTTTTCGGGAAATGTCTCTGTAATCTCTATCGTCAATAAAAACCGTGCCGGCCTGAGGCTCCCATATTCTACAGATGTTCTTGAGCAGTGTGGACTTGCCGGCGCCATTCGGGCCAATGATACCGTGGATCTTACACGGCCCGAATTCAGCCGAGATGTCCTTCAAGATCTGTTTCTCACCGATCAAGAAATCAAGTCGCTCTATTCTTATCATACTGCACGCACCAGAAAAATACTCTCAAGCGCACAACTTGAGTTTGTAGGTTACAGGGAGCTTGATTGAGTTCTTGGTTAAAGTTATCTTGCCGAATCAACGAAGTTTTTTCAACTTGTTTTCCAGTAAAACCTCAGACAACAGCGGAATTAAGGCCGCCCGACCATACCCTTCCCTAGTTTCCATCCATAAATGGCCCTTTTTCCTCTGAGCGGCGTTCTCCGTGAGTTTTCGCCTGCGACGTACGCAAAGTACGCCTCGGCGCAAACCCTTGTGCGGCCTTGCTCAGAGAAAAAATTGCTCACTTATGAATTGGAAACTTACGCTCGTTCCCATTGATTTTTTCCGATTCGTGGATGGGCACTCCCTTGTTCATACGCTTCACGCCTGTCTCGGGTTGTTTGACTTGGATCATCTACACTGGTATCTTTCAGCATCAAGCATCGATTATACGAGGTTATCCCATGTGTTGTGGTTTTTTGGTTCTACGGGCCAAAAAGCGCTTTTTGGCCCATGGCGAAATGCTTACATAGACAACAGGAGTTTGATTCATGATGTTTGACCTGTTCCAGAAGGGGGGAATCGTGATGTATCCCCTCATTGCCTGTTCTGTCATCTCCCTGACGGTTATCTTGGAAAGGGCGCTTTTTTGGATACGTCGCAAAAGAGACACAGACAGTCGCCTCGTGGGTCACGTGTTGGACTTGGCTCGCACGAGACAATATGAGGAGATCAAGACACGTACCCATGGGTCCGCCGATTATGTGGTCAGGGTGCTCGTTTGCGGTCTGGTTCACAGAGAATACTCCCTTTCCAAGGCCATGGAAATGGCAGCCATAGAAGAGATCAAGCGGATGAAACGGTACCTTCCGGTGCTTGACACCATGATTACCGCCGCTCCTTTGCTGGGGATACTCGGTACGGTGATCGGAATCATCCATTCCTTTGATATGCTAGGAAAAGCAGGCATTCAGGATCCGCACGCGGTGACGTCGGGCATCGCCCAGGCCTTGCTCACGACGGCTGCGGGGCTACTCATAGCGATCTTTACACTGTTTCCGTACAACTATTTCATGTCCAAGGTAGAAAAGGCAGGGATT
This sequence comes from Deltaproteobacteria bacterium, assembly GCA_030665585.1. GTDB lineage: Bacteria > Desulfobacterota > Desulfobacteria > Desulfobacterales. Next base: position 19,451 of record DAOUZN010000022.1, read on the forward strand.
CGTATCGAAAAATATGCCACATCTCTGGAAATCCTCCATGGGGGAGACCAGGAAAAATGAGGTTAAAGCTGGAGAACAAAAGCGCCCGCATCGAACTCATCCCCCTGATAGATATCATATTCTTGCTCCTGGTGTTCTTCATATATTCCATGCTCTCGATGGTGGTTTACCGGGGCATCCCGATTGTGTTGCCTGTGGCCGATAGCCTGGAAACGGAAAAGGGGGAAACGTTAGTCATCACCATTGATGAGAAGGGAGATGTCTTTGTGGATCAAGGATTCGTTCCGGGCGATGAACTCCTATCCCGCTTGAATAAGGAACGGGCAGCTTTTCCAGGAAAGACAGCCATTATTTCAGGACACAAGGGATCGCCTTACGGGACATTCGTGGATGTCCTTGATGACGTCAGGCTGGCGGGGTTCCAAAAGGTCTCCATGGAGGCAGTGCCCAGGCAGTTGGAAAAATGAAAAGGGATGTCATCGTATCGGCCACCGTTGCTGTTGCTGTGCACATATCCGTCTTGAGCGCAGCACTGCCGGAGGCCATGCATACGCACGGGAACATCTATAAGCCGATCGCCTTGTCTATCGTTCCTCCCTCAAAGGCCGCGGTTAGTCCTTCTCCCAAAGCGGAACTTGTTGAAACAGGGTTAAAGCCTCATCTTTTGCCAAAGAGCGAGGCGGGAAGCAAGCCAACCCTTATTCCCAAGAAAAAGCGAGGCCGAGATAAACACCTTGCGGCCAGGCGGGCCATCAAGAACAGGGAGGCAAAGGTAAACAGGCTCAGAGAGGTCACAAGACTCGAACCGGCGTTGGGCCCGGAAGACAAGATTGAATCCGTGCCGGAGCCTTCTTTTAGCCACGTCCCGGAGGGGCCCGACAAAAAGATCGACGGCGAGTCTCCCTTCAAAACCGCGTCGATTCCTAATCACACCCCTCAAGACAAGGGGAAAGACATAGAAACACCTCAGGGATACGGATCAACAGAAGGCATCATCACGTATGCCACACCAAAATACAAAGAAAATCCTCGCCCCCACTATCCCAATATGGCCAGGAGAAGGGGCTATGAGGGCCGGACGCTCCTTCGGGTTGAGGTTCTTGGAAACGGCAGGGTGGGACGCATAGAAATCGCCACCTCGTCAGGTTTTGACGTATTGGACCGGGCGGCCCTGGCGTCCGTCAGGGATTGGACCTTTGTGCCCGGCACAGAAAACGGCAAGAACATGAGACAATGGGTCATGGTGCCCGTCAAATTTTCCTTGAGGTAGATGGCCCTCAACCTTACATTTCCTCCACTCCATCTCCTGTTGTTGTGTCTTGACAGTCCATCATGAGGCCAGGGAAAGGGCAAAAATGGCCATATTGCCCAGGACATGGATGGTGATGGGAACCATGAGATTGCCTTCCACCTCATAGGCCACGGCAAAGACAATGCCTCCCACAATCTGGGT
>DAOUZN010000136.1 GCA_030665585.1 Deltaproteobacteria bacterium
CAGCTCGCGAGTCCTTGGTTACTCATAACCCCCTACCAAGACCTCTTAACCCCCCAGCCTTCTAACAAAGACGGCATGTGGCTTGCCCTCCAGATCAGTACCACCGAATCACACTTCAATCAACTCTCGTTTCCTGTCAAAAGGCATCCTGTCGATAGGGGCGTGAGGAAAAATCGTTAAGAGACATCCAAGAAGATTGATTTTTGATAGCCTGGAATGGTATCCAAATTGTGACGCCAAGTGAAGCCTGTGGGGTCATTGAAACGATGTTCGATCTTTGAGCCAATTTGAAGGTGCTGTTTTGGGTCTTTTGAGCGCTACCCGGCTTTAGCGAGTCTCTGTACGGAATTCCCAGCTTAGGCCAATGTGGGACCTGGGCCGGTTGAAAAACCTGCAGACTCAGGGGGAAGTCAAGTGTCTGAACCCGCGCCGTTCGCCATACCCGTAAGAAAGAAGAAGCTGACGCCTTCTGATGAGACAAGAATCGTGGTGATGTCCGACATGCACCGTGGTGACGGCACAGGGTCGGACGACTTTGCCCACAATTCCCTTATCTTCAAGTGCGCCCTGGATTACTATCTGGAAAGCAAGTTCACCTTTATCGAACTCGGCGATGCTGAGGAACTGTGGGAAAATAAGGCCTTTGCTCAGATCTACATCACCCATACGTCTATTTACGACAGGCTAAAAGAGTTTCACGATCCGAACCCCGATCGCACCCGCTACATCAAAATATGGGGCAATCACGATTTGCTCTGGCAAGACAAGAAGAACCAGCCCTTGTTAGACGATCTGTTTCCCGGCATTGAAATCCATGAGTGCGCCATACTCAACGGCCCATCCCGTTTTCTTCTGTTGCACGGGCATCAATTCGACCCGACCTGCCATGGTGCGGGCAGCCGTGTGAGCAAGTTCTTTGTTCGCCACTTCTGGGGCAGACTTCAGCGATGTGGCATCAAGGATCCGACAAGGGCCGCGAACAATCCCGGCAAGTCCAATGAGCTTGATGACAGGCTCTACCAGTGGGCCAAAGCCAATCACGACGGCATTCATACGGTGATTGCAGGCCACACCCACCGGCCGGTCTTCGAAAACCTCTCGCTTGCCGAGCGAAAACTCCAAGACTTGGGGGTTGGACCGCGCGGAATTAAGAAAAAACGTCGCACTGACACCGCGTATTTCAATACGGGCTCTTGTGTCCATCCCCGGTGTATCACCGGCATTGAGATCACCTTTGAAAATCAGAGGCCAACGCTTCAACTCATCAAATGGGCCTACGAAGCTCAACCCATTCAGCAGCCCAAGGGTTCAGGTCCTCCAGGGACATATGATTTGGTGGTTAAACGGACCGTTCTGGCCTGAGAAAACAATCGTTGACCTCTCCCAGCCTCCACTTACCGGTGGTTACCAGCACTGCGAGGCATAAACATATGAGATTCTCACTCAGGCTTGTCCCTTTGATCGCCGTCATCCTCGGGACTGCAAGCTGTGCGACTTACTGCATTGACGTGACCGGCTATTTGGATCCGGCGCGCCCCTCGTCTCTTATGCCCGGGAAAACAGTATATATTATGAGCAATCCGAAAGCCGACAACCCCCTTCTTGATAAGGAAATAGCCTTAAAGATGGCTAACCTGCTCACACAAAAGGGTTATCGCGTGTCACCCTCAGAGTTCGCCGATTTTCACCTGGTGTTCACCTATGGGACAGATCGAGGCTCCTTGCGTACGGAGTCTATTCGGAGGCCTCAAAGGATCAGAGTATATCATCCTGATTTAGAGACGTGGACCTATGAAACGGTCGACAGTTATGAACCTTATTCCGTTCAGTATTACACCCATTCACTTCACGTCAGGGTGATCGATGCCCGCAGATTCGGTGATGGAGTGCAAGACAAAGTGGTTTGGGTAGCAGATACCGTGAGTGAGGAACAGAGCAGTGACCTGAGAGACCTGGTGAACTATTTGCTCGTGGCTACCTTTGAGTATTTCGGACAGGACACAGGTAAGGCCGTTCGCGTCAGATTGGCCCCGGGAGATTTTCGGGTTCAGCGCCTCAAGCGCGTGTGGTAGAGAAGAACCCACACCTCAAGTATAAAGCTCTTGGGTGTGAAGAATGGTCGTCATGACTACGTGAAAGGGATTTTTTGACCCATGTCCATGTCAGTTCGTCGCCCTTAACCTAGAAAGACGTAGTCGTCAGCGATCGTTAAGAGCTCTGTGCTGGGGAGGAATAGGTTTATCACGCCCTGGCTCAACAATGTTCCGATAAGAACACCGACCAACACAGACAATAAGGCGATTAGGAAAAGTTTCATGTCCTCCTCCTGCCTCCGGAATGGAGCTGTCTACAAGGCAACGTTTCAAGCACCGTGCCAGGCGACGCTGACGGAACAAATGGTTGAATTTCTAGCTAGTTATCCAATAGTGCCGTGGAAACTATTTCGTCAGCATTGGGTACTTGATGTTATCAATTGAGAAAAGAGATGCCACTTGTGAGGATTGAAAGTAAGTAGAAACACAAAACAGAAGGCGGGATTGAAAGAAACCCCCTGAGTTCTCTCTTGCATCAACCCAAAATCTTATTGTAAACAGATGTTCATCCACTCCGGTCACCCTTCCACTTTCAATACATGCCGTCCGCACAGGAACAATCACGGAACGGGTGGTTTCTCATGCAAGCGCTGTGGCTCGAAGACAAGACGTTGACCTTTCGGGACGATGTCCCCGTGCCCTCCGTGCCCCCTGGCTCGGTGCTGGTACGGGTGCGTTTAGCTGGCATTTGCGGCACTGACCTGGAATTGGCCAAAGGGTACTATCCCTACCGGGGCGTTCCAGGCCATGAATTCGTGGGAGAGGTCGTTGAAGCCCCGGGCCGGTCTTCCTGGATCGGGCACCGGGTGGTCGGTGAGATCAATATCGCATGTGGCATATGCACGGCGTGCCGCACCGGGCTTCGCGCCCACTGTGAGGAACGCGCTGTCTTAGGAATGGTGAACCACGATGGTGCATTTGCAGAATATGTCAGTTTGCCCTTAGAAAACCTCCACCGTGTGCCTCAATCTCTTCCGGACGAAGCAGCGGTATTCACAGAACCCTTGGCCGCTGCCCTCCAAATCGGGCACCAGGTGCCAGTCCGTCCCACGGATCGTGTGCTGATTCTTGGAGCCGGTCGTCTGGGACAGCTCATCGCTCAGGTCCTGGCTCTAACAGGGTGTGATTTGCAAGTCGTAGCACGCCATGAAACCCAGCAGGCGTTACTTGCCGGATGCAATATTACCCCGATCACAGAAGATGCCGTGCCTTGCCACAAAATGGATCTGGTTGTGGAGGCCACCGGATCGCCAAGGGGCTTTGCCTTGGCGCTGCAGGCTGTGCGCCCACGCGGCAAGATTGTCCTCAAGAGCACCTACCGGGGAAGCCTTGAAGTCAATGTTTCATCCATCGTTGTCAATGAAATCACGCTCGTGGGTTCGCGGTGTGGCCCCTTTGCATCAGCCTTGCGCCTGTTAGCAAGCGGTACCGTAGACCCCACGCCATTGATCGTTTCGCGTTATCCGCTGTCAAAGGGCTTGACTGCTTTTGAACATGCAAGCCGGCCAGGCGTACTCAAGGTTCTTTTGGAGCCCACCTCCCTTTTAGAATAGTTGAGGACAAGGCGATGATTGCAATTCCCAGTTGCATCAGTGCAGATTCTTGGGGTAGGGACTCAGGGGGAACACGTCCGCGGGCGATAGCTTCTCGAATCGTGGCTGGGCAAAAAGCAGACACGATCCAGAAAAAAAGAGAAGAGGTAGGCAGGTTTGCCTGCCATGATGATCTGCGGATTCGCTTTTTGAGTCGAGATGTGCAAATGAGATCTGCTGCGCCGGGATTCTGATCCTCCGGCGGCAGAATAATGAGATCTGTACTCTCAGATTCGATTTGTGGAGTGAGCTGTCATAGCAGTAAAGCGAAAATTGTGCTCGTTTTCACATGGGCACTCATCTCTAATATCGAAACAAGAGGGAGACGTTGCGGGCAGACGAAGATCGTTGAGGGGCGCAGATACTATTGTGTGCCAGGGACATTTGCGAAAGGAGCGAGGTTTTCACCGGTTTTGGGGGCACCATTGCTGTATGACCTCAAAACGCATGATCGGATAGAACCTATTGAAGCCAATACTCTGTTTCAGGGAGCTGCGAGTATGCCGGGTCGATGATGAGTTCTGGAATATGTGTGGCCTTGCGGGTCGAAAAGCCGTTTGGTGCGACCGTCCCTGAGCAAGTTGCGGAGTGGCGTCAGGGCCTGACCCGTGGCTTACCCTTGGCTCCCAACAAATAGAGCTGCTTTCCGGTCAGCGGAGCGCAGAACTTATACTGGATCTGCCCAGCTTCCTTCGTGAGTGGAACCCAGGCTTGTCTGTCCACGGTCACAAACTGGAATTTGAACTTGTCGGGAACAAACGGAATCACACCCGTAGTGTGCTCCACCTTGCCCTTATTGGCGTCCCACCGGGTCATCACGATCTTGTCCGTGTCGCGTAACTCCCGCATCCGGTCGCTATTGTGGCAGTCTTTGCAAGTCCGACCCTCTGCTGTTACCGCGTGACCGTGGTACGGGCCAAAGGCGACGAAGGTTTTATCCCCGTATACTACCGACTGATACGTACCGGCGCGGACCTTGCCGTTATCGTCGTTG
>DAOUZN010000088.1 GCA_030665585.1 Deltaproteobacteria bacterium
CTTGCTCAAGCACCCACAGCGCTGCCCTTGGTTCTGAATTATCGAGATGTATACAGTCCTGCACTTTGAAAAATACAGGATTTACCTTATTGACTTTTGCGCTAGCACGTGACAATTTAATTTGCAAGTTTACGTTTGCACGCACCTTCTCAGTAGAACGAAATCTAACAATCAACCGGAAAGGAATGCGAAAATGGATAACAAGCAGTTCAAGAAAATGCTGGCAAGGCTTAGCCTAGCCAGTCTGCTGGCGGGCGCTGGCCTAACGGTTCCAGCTTCGAATGCATGGTGCCAGACTAGCTGAAGCGGCTGAAAGGGGAGTCAATCTGGTGCAGGTAGCACCATGACGGACGAGCAGAAGCCTGAGGGAGCTAAAACTAGCTGCAGTGGCAGCACCATGACGGACGAGCAGAAGCCTGAGGGAGCTAAAACTAGCTGCAGTGGCAGCACCATGACGGAGGAGCAGAAGTCTGAGGGGGCCCAAACCAGCTGTAGCGGCAGCACCGTGACGGACGAACAGAAGCCTGAGGGGGCCCAAACCAGCTGCAGTGGCACGAAAGCAAAGACGTCCTGCAGCTAATCTGCATACGGGCGGCTGAAGCCTGAACCCCGCCCCCCTCTAATTGAGTTTCGACTCAATTAGGGTACTACTTGCATTGGTCACATTCCCGCGCGTGCCAGTTTCATCCAAGAGATAGGTCTCCTTGCCTTCCTGGACACTGTTTCTCATCCAGCCTATGTTCTTTCCCGCTTGTGCAGATCCATGGTTTGTTCGCATGGATTTGAAATAGTCAACCTTGACGAAATATGGTATGTTGCCGACATTTTAAGAACCATTAGGGCCCTGCCGGATACCAAATAGGAGAGGATTCTTGATGAAGAGAGTTGGGTTTGTATCCACACGCATTGCTGGTACGGACGGCGTCACGCTGGAGACTTACAAATGGCATCAGGTCTTGGAACGAAACGGATATGAATGCTATTTTTTTGGCGGAGAACTCGACACCCCTGAAGAGCGGTCCCTTCTGGAGCCCAAGGCCTATTTCGGACACCCTGAGATCTTGGAAACCAGTTCCCTATGTTTTGGGAAGACCACCAGGAGGTCCTCGCTCTCCGCACAGATTCAGGACCTGAAGGATCATCTGAAGTCAAGACTTTACGAGTTTTGCGGCCGGTTTAGCGTTGGTCTTCTGATTCCGGAAAATGCCCTAGCCATCCCCATGAATATCCCTCTGGGATTAGCCCTCACGGAACTGATCGCTGAAACAGGGATGCCCGCCGTGGCCCATCACCACGATTTCAGTTGGGAACGGAAACGCTTCCTCATTAATGCGGTGCAGGACTACCTCCAATGCGCCTTCCCTCCGAATCTCCGGTCTTTGCGTCATGTGGTTATAAATTCTGCGGCTTCGCGGCAACTCAGCTACCGGACGGGCATCAGCAATCTGGTGATTCCTAATGTCTTTGATTTCACGACGCCCCCTGCCTTGCCTCCAAACGGCAAGTCGCTCCGCCATGAACTCGGTTTTGAAGATGATGATCTCTTTGTCCTTCAGCCCACCAGGATTGTGCCGCGCAAGTGGATTGAGCGGGCGGTTGAACTGGTAAGCCTCATGAAGTTAAGGCGGCCACGACTGGTGGTTTCCCATGAATCGGGTGATGAGGGTGACCACTATGCGCACAGGGTCCTGGAATATGCCCACCGTCTCGGCGTGGAGATCCTGTACGTGGGCGACAAAATAGGGTCGGCCCGGTGTTTTAAGGCCAGGTGTGACAAGAAATATACTGTTGACGATGCCTACCTGAACGCGGACTTGGTGACTTACCCTTCAGGCTATGAAGGCTTTGGAAATGCCTTTCTGGAGGCGATCTATTTCAAAAAGCCGATCGTGGTGAATCGGTATTCCATCTTTGTGGAAGATATTGAACCGTACGGCTTCGAGGTGATTTCATTTGAGTCCTTTGTAACCTCTGAGCTCGTTGACCGCATCAAATCATTTCTGGGTCCCGGCAATTTGGGATGGATCGTTGAGAAGAACTACGAATTGGGCAAGAGGTACTTTTCATACGAGGTCTTGCAGAGGAAACTTTTGCCTTTGATCGAGTCTTTTCAGTAAACGAACGGCTTGTATAATTCCTGAGCCGGCCAAGCCGAAACCAAAGAAAGGGAAACAAATTCACCACGAAAGCACGAAGACACGAAAAAGAGAAATGTCTCTTTGGGCTTTTTTTACGACTGAGGAACTAAGAAGACCATGGATACACCTTTGCGGATTGGGCTTTTACACTATTCTTGTTCGCCGGTGGTGGGGGGCGTCGAGGAGATACTGAGCCGGCAGGCGGACACTTTTCACCGCCTAGGCCACTCAGTCTCCGTACTGGCCGGTATGGGCGAGGTGTTCACCAAGGATTTCCCGGTACGGATAGAGCGTGTCTTGGGCTCTCAGAATGCTCGGATCATCAAGGCCCATGAGCAGTCCAGGCAGGGAAACCAAAGTCAGTTGAGGCGACCCGTCAACAGGCTTTACAAGATGCTTTCAGAGTGGTCCCGGGGCCTTGATATCATCCTTGCCCATAACGTACTGCATATGCCGTTCAACCTGCCTCTCACCCTGGCCTTGCGCCGCCTGGCGGCCACAAGAAATGCGCCTGCCATGGTGAGTTGGGCCCACGACTCACCGTATTTGCAACCGGACCACCCAAAATACCTGGATCGTCCTCCGTGGGTGGCCCTTCGTCGTCCCCATAGGAATATTCATTATGTCACCATCTCGGAATCCAGAAAAACATCCTTTGAGAGACACCTGGACGACGTTTCCTGGAAGGTTCTGCCCAACGGGATCGATCCGGCACACTTTTTCTATCTTGATGCGAAGACCGAGAGGCTGGCAGAAGAACTTGATCTGTTTCGCCGTGACATGGTGGTGGTTCAGCCTTCCAGGATCACGCCTCGGAAGAACCTGGAGCTTTCCATCCATATCATCCGCGGCATCAAGCTCCTGGGCTACAACGTCCTTTTTCTCCTCACAGGGGCTTATGATCCCCATGAAGAACGGGCCGTGGCGTATTACCGAAGGCTCAGGTACTGGATTAAAGAACTCGGACTTAAGGAAAACATCGCTATCCTTGCGGAATACAGGTTTCGAGACAGGAAAAAGCTGGTGCCGGGCCGTGTCTTCATCCGCGATCTCTATCTCATGGCGGATCTGCTTTTGATGACGAGTAAGGATGAAGGTTTCGGGTTGCCCCTGCTGGAGGCGGGGATGATCAAGCTGCCTATTGCCTGCTCTGACATTCCGGCGTTCAAAGAACTGGGGAAGGGGGTTTGCTTTTTTCGGCTCGATGAGCCGCCGCTCTTCATTTCCGGGCGGATTATTGAATATCTCGGGCGCACGGACACCTGCAGGATGTTTCGCAATGTGATGGGCAAATACGTATGGGATGTCATCTGCAGAAACGAGGTGATTCCCTTCCTCCGTGAGGTTGTTGGGCAAGCCCCGATGCAGGGAAGGCATGAGCATGTCCCGTGAATCAATTGGGCAAATGAAGAGAGATGAGATTGTCTATCCTGTTAGAGGGAAAAAGGACCCTGCCGTTGCGTCTGTGGTTGTCATGGTGGCTATGGAAACAGACCTGGTCTTGATGCGTCGATCCATGCAGATCGCGGGAAAGCCCGCATGGAAGATTCTCAGCAGCAAGTTATACCAAGGCCGGTGCGACCATGAAGATGTCGCTGTCGTGGGACCCATGATGGGCGCCCCTTACGCGGTCATGATTCTGGAGAAGTTGATCGTGCTGGGGGCACAAAAGATACTCTTTTTTGGATGGTGTGGTTCGATTCAGCCAAGGGTGGGCATCGGGGATTTCGTGGTCCCTCATCGCGGGATGAGCGAAGAGGGGACCTCTGCGCACTATCCAGGGCACGATTCATACCCAAGACCATCAGAAGCTGTGGTCAAGACCATTGAGGGAAGCCTTTTGCGACAGTCCGTCGCGTTTCAGAAAGGCGCTGTTTGGTCAACAGACGCCCCGTACAGAGAGACCAAAGAGAAGGTCCTTTTGTTTCAACAGCAAGGGGTGATCGGCGTTGAGATGGAACTTTCAGCCCTGTTTACGGTAGCCAGCTTCCGACAAGTGGAAATAGGGGCATTGCTTGTCGTGTCCGACGAACTCGGCTCGCTGAGCTGGAAGCCCGGGTTTAGAACGAAGAAGTTCAAGAGGTCCCGCGAGATAGCTGCACAGGTGTTGCGGACCACATGTCAGCAGCTGACGAGGTGATGGGTGACGGTTTTACAAGAATCCTTCAGAAGAAACCCTTCGTGATTTTGTCATGAATGAAGATCTTAAGAAGAAAGCCGCTGAGCTACGACAGGCCCTTCACCGGCACAATTATCTGTACTACGTTTTGGATGAGCCGGAGGTCTCGGATGCTGAATACGACCGCCTCATGAGGGAGCTAACGGCCCTGGAGACGGCCCATCCGGAACTGGTCGAGCCTGATTCCCCTACGCAGCGGGTGGGGGCGCCACCCCTTGAAAAGTTTGAAACGGTGGCTCATACCATCCCAATGCTGAGCCTGGAAAACGCCTTTGATGAAGAAGAAGTGCTGGCCTTTGATCAGCGGGTACGTCGGTTTCTAAAAGCAGATGAGAAGATCCTTTACACGGCCGAGCCAAAAATGGACGGTGTGGCCGTAGAGCTGGTTTACGAAAATGGTCTTCTGAGACAGGCCTCAACGAGGGGCGACGGATACACGGGCGAGCTCATTACGTTGAATATCAGGACCATCAAAACGGTGCCCCTGGCCCTTGTCAACACCCCTTTGGCACCCGTCCCCTCTCGCCTGGAGGTCAGGGGAGAGGTATTTATTCCCCTGACGGCCTTTAAGCAGTTGAATAAAGGCCGCCTTGACCAAGGGGAGGCACCCTTCGCCAATCCACGAAATGCCACTGCGGGCTCCCTCAGACAGCTTGATTCCAGGATAACGGCCAAGCGCCCCCTGGACATATTCTGCTATGGCGTGGGCAGAGTGACCGGCCTTGAATTTGCCTCACACTGGAAAATGCTTGAGGCCCTCAGGGCCTTGCGGTTTCCGGTGAACCCCCACATCAAGCCGCAGGCCGGCATAGAGGAGATCCTGATCTATTACAAAAAACTTCTGGACCGTCGCCATGAATTTTCCTACGAGATGGACGGGATGGTGATCAAGGTGGACAATTTGGCCCTGCAGAAAAAGCTGGGCGAGAAGTCCCGAAGTCCCAGGTGGGCGCTGGCCTACAAGTTCCCACCCACACAGGAGACCACCCGTGTGCTTAAGATCGACGTTCAGGTGGGCCGAACGGGGGCCTTAACGCCCGTGGCCCTCTTGGAGCCTGTTTCTGTCGGGGGGGTGACGGTAAGCCGCGCGACCCTGCATAATGAGGATGAAATCAAGAGGAAGGATATCCGCGCGGGCGACACCGTGCTGATCCAGCGGGCGGGTGATGTGATTCCGGAGGTCGTCAAGGCGATCACGACGAAACGCACAGGAACTGAGCGCGTCTTTCATATGCCTGCCACATGTCCGGTGTGCGGTTCCCGGGTGCTTCGCCTGGAAGGTGAAGCCGCAGCGCGATGCGTCAACGCCAATTGCCCGGCCCAGGTGAAGGAGCGCATTAAACATTTTGCCTCGAAAGGGGCCTTTGACATTGACGGGCTGGGAGACAAGCTCGTGGGACAGTTGGTAGACAAAGGATTGCTAAGGTCTTATGCGGACCTATTTTTTCTAGACAAGGCAAGCGTTGCGGGGCTTGATAGGATGGCGGAAAAATCGGCCCGAAACCTGATGGACGCCATAGCCAGAAGCAAGCAAATCAGCCTTGGCCGGTTTTTCTATGCCCTGGGCATCCGCCATGTGGGTGAGCATATCGCCCATGTGTTGGCTCGGCGCTTTAAGTCATTGGACGCATTGATGTCTGCAACTGCCGAGGCGTTGATGGCCATAGATGAAATAGGGCCCCGGGTATCGGAGAGCGTGAGAGCGTTTTTGGAGAACCCTGAGAATCAGAGAAACATTAGGCGGATGCTGGAAGCCGGGGTCATGCCAAAGACCGAGGAAGCGGTCGCAAACCAGGCGCTGGCCGGAATGACTTTTGTCCTTACCGGGGCCCTTGAGTCCATGACCCGCCCGGAAGCCAAGGCCCGCATTGAGACCTTGGGCGGGAAGGTGAGCGCCTCTGTGAGTCGAAAGACGACCTGCGTGCTGGCTGGAAGAGGTCCGGGATCCAAACTTGACAAGGCCAGGCAGCTGGGATTAAGGATTCTTAATGAAGCACAATTCATAGAGATAGTTTCGTAGAAGAAGGGCAATCGTTGTAGGGGTGAGGAGGATGAAAAATGTCAGATGTCATGTCCGTATTGACGGACGTGTCCAGGGAGTCTGTTTCAGAATGGATACAAGGCGTGCGGCCTTGGAGCGCAACCTGACGGGGTGGGTGAAGAATTTACCTGACAGTCGGGTGGAGGCGGTGTTTGAAGGGAAGGAGGCTGACGTAACGTCTATGCTCAAATGGTGCGAGTTCGGCCCCCCCCTTGCCCATGTCACAAAAACGACCGTCGAATGGGAGCCCTACGCTGGCGAGTTTGATACCTTTGAGATTACCTTTGCATAGAGCGATGTTGGTTCCCATTCGAAGAAGGTGTTTCCGGATGGGAACCAACCAATGCCATTGGTCTGAAGCCCGTACTTAGATAGCGTCTTTTAAAGCCTTGCCTGGCTTGAATCTGACCGTGTTGGAGGCCTTGATCTTGATGGTTGCCCCGGTTTGAGGATTTCTCCCCTTGCGGGCTTTGCGCCGTACCTTTGAAAAGGTCCCAAAGCCCACCAAGGTCACCTTGCCGTCTTTCTTTTTCAAGGCCTTGGTGACGGTGGTCACAAAAGAGTTGAGTGCTGTCCCGGCGGCCGCTTTAGAAATGCCTGCATCCTTTGCCATCTTGTCGACGAGTTCTGCCTTTGTCATGCTCACTTCCCCCCTTTTTCCTTAGGTTTGAATGAATCCTCTCGTAACACCCCACCATGACTGCCGTTTGCCATACATTGATATTTCTGGGATGTCAACCGGATAATAAATTTTTTTAGACTTTTTTCTTCATGGAGCGACAATCCGCTATGGTTTCCCAGGGCCACAGTCTTTTTTCACCCGAAATATGGGCTTATGCGCACAGGCGTCTTACGAAATGCCGTAGGTTTTCATCTTGGAAAGAAGTGTGGGATGACTGATGCCCAAAAGTTTTGCTGTCCGTGTGCGATTATTGTCAGTCTCCCGTAAGGCCCTTTCAATCAAGGCTTTTTCCAGCACCATGGTATTCGCCTTGAGGGAAGTCTCCTGAGAAGGCCAAGCGGGGCTTATGCTTGCCTGGGCACCCCGTATTTCGTCGGGCAGTTCACCGACATGAATATGGGATCGCTCCGTCAGGACCATGGTTCTCTCAATCACGTTTTCAAGTTCTCTGACATTGCCTGGCCAGGGGTAGGCCATCAAGGCCCTAAGGGCCTCGGGTTCAATCCCTGTGATCTCTTTTCTCAGGCGCTTGTCAAACTTCTCCACAAAATGATTGACCAGCAATGGAATATCTTCCCTTCTGTCGCGCAGGGGTGGGACCTCGATGAGGAGCACGTTGATTCGGTAAAATAGGTCATCGCGGAAAGTCCCCTCCTTGACCGCCTCAGCCAAGTTTGCTGCCGTGGCTGCAATGATTCGCACATCCACCTTGGCCGCCTCGGTGCTTCCCAAAGGCCGAACCATTTCATCTTGCAGGACCCGAAGAAGCTTCACTTGAAGTGACAAGGGCAGCTCACCAATCTCATCAAGAAAAAAGGTCCCACCACTGGCTTCCTGAAAGATCCCCTTTTTGTCTTGAACCGCATCCGTGAAGGCCCCTTTCACATAGCCAAAGAGTTCGCTTTCCAAAAGGTTTTCGGGCAAGCCCCCGCAGTTAACCGCCACCATGGGCTTATGTTTACGTACGCCATTGTAATGAATCGCCCTCGCGATGAGTTCCTTGCCCGTACCGCTTTCGCCCGTGATCAACACCGTTGTCTTGTAGTCGGCAATCTTCCGGATCGTCTGGAAGATGGTGCCCATGGCCGGGCTCTTGGCGACCATATTCTGAAAGGAAAAGGTTTCCTGCACCGCATCGCGAAGCCTAAGGTTTTCCTCCTGCAATCGGTCTTTCTCCTCGAACTGTGTCAGTTTGACAAGGATTTCATCTGCCTTGAAAGGCTTGGAGATGTAGTCGACCGCCCCAAGCTTCATAGCTTCCACAGCCGTATCGATGGTGCCATAGGCCGACATGACGATAGTTGTGGTGTTGATCCCTTGCGCAGTGATTTGTTTCAGGAAGGAAAGCCCGTCCATTCTGGGCATGCGCAGATCACACAGGATGAGGTCGAAAGCCTTGCTTTCCAGGATGGACAGGGCGTCTACGCCGTCTGCAGCACCCGTGACGCCATATCCGGCCTTTTCCAGGAGCGCGGTGAGCATGTGCCGCATATTCGGTTCGTCGTC
>DAOUZN010000042.1 GCA_030665585.1 Deltaproteobacteria bacterium
GGGAGAAGATGGGACCATCCAGTCCTGGGAAACCTTTGGTAGGTTTGTCCTCAATCAAGATACTGGTGGAGCAATCCGAGGGCCAGGGAGGGCAGATGTTTTTTGGGGCAGTGGACCATATGCCGAAGTCACAGCAAGTCATATGAACCATCCCGGAATGCTTTATTTCATTGTGCTGAAACAGGTTAAGTCTGGTAAGGAACTGAAATAAAGGGTGGATTACAGAGCCAGGCACCCGTTTGTCTGTCGGTTTCCATCGTGACTGCGGCTGTTGCAAATGCCAAATCTCAGATTTGATCGTAGCTGGCTCATTTCATTCTCGTCTCCATCCAAATCAATCCTATCTGGAATCCCACCTCTTTTTTGTCATTGGGAATATTCCTTCTGGTAATGCTTGGACGGCACAGTATGGTTGTCTTTGAGAAGTCTGGCGCACAAAAAAGGGGCTAACCTCAGAGAAGGTCATCCCCCTATATGCCTTGGCGTCCCCAACCGGATTTGAACCGGTGCTGCCGGCGTGAAAGGCCGGTGTCCTGGGCCAGACTAGACGATGGGGACCCTGGTGGGCCGTGCTGGACTCGAACCAGCGGCTCTCTGCTTAAAAGGCAGATACTCTACCGACTGAGTTAACGGCCCGATTGCGCCCTGTCATAGTACCATATCTGCTAGGTGTCAAGGGCAAAGGCCCGTCAGAACGCTGTCTTCCGGCGCGTTTATTCGGCAGATCACAATCTGGTTTCACCCTTGTTGAAGTTGACAAACCTTGCAGGTGTGTTTATAAAGGACCCACAGAAAACGGGGCTACTGGTTCTCAAACACAAGAAAAGGAGCAGGTTATGGCAGAGCAAGGTGTTTTAGATGTGAACGACGGTAACTTTGAATCGGAGATCTTAAAGGCGGACAAGCCGGCTCTTGTGGATTTCTGGGCGCCATGGTGTGGCCCCTGCAAGGCCATCGCCCCGGTCATGGAGGAATTGGAAGAGACATACGGCGAAAGCATTATTTTTGCCAGGTGCAATGTCGATAACAGCCCCAATACCCCAGCCCAATATAGCATTCGGGCTATTCCCACCCTCATTTTGTTTCAAAATGGTAAAGTGGCTGACCAAGTCGTTGGCGCCGTGCCAAAATCTCACCTGGAAGCATTTGTGAAAAAGGTTCTCTAAATGCCCCAAGATGCTTGCGATGTGGCCATCATCGGCCGGGGCCCGGGCGGGCTTCAGGCGGCCATCCATGCTGCCGGCAAGAAAGTAAAGGTGATTGTTTTTGGAAGGCCGGAAAGGAGCAGCCTCTATAAGGCCCATGTGGCCAATTTCTGCTGCTTTGAAGAGATCGTAAGCGGTAAGCAACTCCTTGAGGCCGGCAAGAGACAGGCTGAGAGCTTTGATTCGGTATTTGTGGAACAGGACATCATTGAAACAAAGAGCGAGAATAATCGCTTCAGGCTGGTCACAGAAAACGGCGAGACTTTTAGCGCCATAGCCGTCATTCTCGCCATGGGCATCGCTCGAAAAAAGCTCCGGGTCAAAGGAGAAAAGGAGCTCCTGGGTCGAGGCGTCAGCTACTGCGTGGATTGCGATGCCAACTTCTACCGGGGCATGGATGTGGCAGTCGTTGGAAACGAGAGCGCTGCTGCTGCCGGGGCTTTAACCCTTTTGGGCTATGCGAAGAAGGTTTATCTGGTCTGCCCGAAGCTCACCATCACCGATCTGCTTCATGAGCAGCTCAACCATAGCGACGTGAAAATCATCCGAGATGCCTGGGTCAAGGAGATTCGGGGAGGCACTGAGGTGGAAGCGGTGTTGCTGACGGATGGTGACGTCCTCAAGGTGAACGGTGTCTTTGTTGAACTGGGAGCAAAGGGCGCCATGGAGCTGGCAGCGAACCTGGGGGTGGTCTTCGATGCAGAGACCTTTAGCTTTATCGAGACGAACAAGAAGCAGGAGACCAATATTCCGGGCCTGTATGCCGCTGGTGATATTACCGGCCAGCCCTGGCAAATAGCTAAGGCGGTCGGCGAGGGGTGTGTGGCCGGCATGGAAGCGGCAAAATACGCGAAAAGGCTTGCCCGTTCGTAGAGGGAAAGGACATTGTTGTCATGTGCCTGAAAAAGAGCCTTCACATTACGATTATGCTCTTGGTTACCCTTGAGCTCTTCGGCTGTGCCTGGTTTCAGACCAAGGAGGAGCAGACGGCCAAAGAGCTTGCCGACGAAGGTATGGAGGCGTTTAGAGACAAGAATTACAGGAAAACCATTGAAGCTTTCGAAAAACTGAGGGATTGGTATCCATTCAGTGAATATGCGATTCTTGCTGAGCTTAGACTTGGCGATGCCCATTACCACCGCAAGGAGTACGAGGACGCCGTCTCGGCCTACGAAGAATTCGAAAACCTTCATCCCAAAAACAAGGCCGTGCCCTACGTGGTTTACCAGACAGGTCGTTGCTATTTTGACCGGCGTCAGGTCATTGATCGGGACCAAAGCGTCACTCAAAAGGCCGTCCAAAGCTTTGAAAGGCTCATCCGCAGTTATCCTGATAGCCCTTTTGCCAGCCAGGCCAAAGAACACCTTAGGGTCTGCAACAAGAATCTGGCAGAACATGAGCTTTACGTAGGGATGTTTTACTATAAGGCTCAACATTACAAGGCTGCCCTGGAACGGTTCAAGACGATTCTCAAGTCTTATCCCGACGTGGGTGTTCACTATCAAGCCCTTCAGCATATCGCTCTGTGTCAGACAAGAATCGAAAACCTTCCTCACGCGGCAAAATAGTCGTTTTGTGTTGCCAACCAGCATGATTTCCAAAGTCATCGTCTTGTTGCCATGTGCCTTCTTCCTGGGTTCTGTGCCCTGGGGTGTGATTCTGACGCGCCTGTTTAGCGGTGTGGACATTCGAAAGGTAGGAAGTCGAAATATCGGTGCCTACAATGTTTATCGCGTCGCAGGCAAAAAGCTCGGTGTAATAACCCTTTTTGGGGATCTGTTGAAGGGCGCGATTCCAGTGCTGGCCGCCGTACATTGGTTGGAAATCTCCGGCTGGAAAGGCGAACTGTCGGTCGGCCTGGTCGCGCTTTCGGCATTTTCCGGCCACCTGTTCCCTCTGTTTCTAGGCTTCAAGGGGGGTAAGGGGGTGGCCACTGCGGCCGGTTGTTTCCTGGTCATCTCTCCCCTCGTCTTCCTGGTGTGTGTGCTGGTGTATGTGCTCGTCCTTTGCAGTTCAGGAATTTCCTCGGCCGGTTCCCTGTCCGCGGCGGCCGTGCTGCCCGGCGCTATCTGGCTTGCCACGCACTCTGTCCCTATCACGGGATGTGCCTTCGTCATGGCATTACTCATATTTGCTCGCCATGCGGAAAACATGAAACGGCTCCTTCGTGGGAGGGAACTGTAATCTACGAGGGACTAAAGAAGGACTGGAGGCAAGAGAGGCTGAAAAGAGAAGGGGGAAAGGTATTACGCCTTGGCCTTGTAGACGCCGCGGCCAGTCCTTTCGATCTGGCCTTGTTTGCTAAGCCGAAAGACGATGTTGCGGAGCTTCTTGTCTTCAAAACCGGTGTGAGCCTTAAGTGTGCCCACATCCAAGCCTGCCCTGTATTTTCTGATCATCTTCAAGACCTTTTCTGAGTCTGTTACCTGAGACTTCGGCCGTGAGGCAGGCCTTTTCTTAGCGGCAGCCTTTTTGCTCGCTTTCCCGGGCTTGGCGGTCTTTCTTGTTGACTGTTTGCGGCCTTTGACTGCCTTTTCCAACGCCTCAACCCGCTTTATCAATTGGTTAAATTCTGTTCTCGTGGGCATCTTTAAGCGCACCAGGGACTGCTCGGTCTTCTTGATCAAGCCGTCTATTTCCGCTCTTGTTGGAATCTTGAAATGATCTATTGCGAACTCTAACAGGGCTTCAAGGCTGCCAGGTTTTTGCTTCTTCATAAGTCTGACTCACAGATGCGGGAGACATTCGCCGACAAGACTCAATCATCAACACGTTCTTTCAGTGCTTTTCCACACTTGAAGAATGGAAGCTTCTTAGGCGATATCTCCACCGGAGCCCCCGTCTTCGGGTTTCTTCCAACATATCCCTTGTAATCCTTTATAAAAATGCTGCAAAAACCACGGATTTCCACCCGGTCACCTGAAATCAAGGCGTCGGACATAGTGCCAAAAAGGATGTCAACGACAGCCTCTGCCTTAGCCTTGCTAATGACGGCTTCTTGTTGCAAAGCGTCTACGAGACCTGATTTGTTCATGACCCCTCCGTCTCCGCTGTTTCGGGTTCATCCTCTGCAAGATACTGTAATAATACATAATAAAATTCTGAAAAGTCAAGGAAAATTTCTCTGAAGTCATCTCTGATAGACTCGTAAAAAGTGTTTTGCGAACGATATTGAGCATTTTGGGAGAAAAGCACTTGAGGTATTCAGCGTTAAAAAATGCTAACTGTTTGAGGGTGTTAGCCCGAGTTTTAGCATTTTAGCTGAATGTCTTAAGGGCACCCAAAATGTTCACGGAGTGAGTAAAATTGACTTTTTACGAAACCATCATCTCTGCATTTTTCACGTCAGATGCCTCTCAGAAAATGAGGCCTCAAGTCTCGCTGCACTTTAGTGCCCTACGTGTCGGTTCTGGATGTCGGTGAGGATCGATTCCACCTGCGATCGGATCTCAGAGAGCCGATCTGGTGAAAAGGCCTCAAATCGCAGCACCAGCACCGGCTGCGTGTTGGAGGCCCGAACCAATCCCCAGCCGCCCTCAAAAAGGACACGCGCCCCGTCTATGTCAATGATCTTCTGCCGCTGACGGAAGTATGCAGTAACGTCTTTGACGACTTCAAATTTCTTATCATCTGGACAAGGCACGCGGATCTCAGGTGTGGTATAAGTCTTCGGCACATCACTCAAAAGTTCGGAAATCGTTTTGCCCGTGGCTCCCAAAATCTCCAAGAGGCGGCACGAGGCATAAATGGCATCATCATAGCCAAAGTAGCGGTCAGCAAAAAACATGTGCCCGCTCATCTCACCAGCCAGTTCCGCCTTGACCTCTTTCATCTTCTGTTTGATGAGAGAGTGGCCCGTCTTCCACATGATCGCCCGCCCGCCATGTCTTTCGATGTCATCATAAAGCGTTTGCGAACACTTGACCTCTGAAATGAATACGGCCCCCGGCTTTCGAGTAAGGATCTCTCTGGCATATATGATCATGAGTTGGTCTCCCCATATGATGTTGCCCCTGTCGTCAATGACGCCGATTCGGTCCCCATCGCCGTCAAAGCCGATGCCTAAGTCAAGTTCCCTTTCCCGGACCAATGCGACCAGGTCGCGCATGTTCTCCACCACCGTGGGGTCCGCCTCATGGTTGGGAAAACTGCCGTCCATGTCGCAATAAAGATCAAAGACTTCACAACCCAATTCCTTTAAGATCGGCACTGCCACCACGCCCGCAGTGCCGTTCCCGGCATCGATGCCAACCCTCATCGACCTGGAAAGCTTAATATTGTGTTGCAAGAACTTCCGATAAGGTGTAACGGGGTCAGCGGTTTCAACCCTTCCCGCGCCCTTGGTAAAATCATCCTTTTCTATGATCCGGCGGACTTCTTGTATCTGCTTTCCGAATAAGGTGTCGTAACCGCTGCACACCTTAAACCCGTTGTATTCAGGCGGATTATGGCTGGCCGTGATGATGACACCCCCATGCCTCTTGAAATGTCTGATGGCAAAATAGAAAACCGGCGTGGGACATACACCGATGTCAAGAGCGTCACAGCCTGTGGCGAGAAGACCCTCGACCAAAAGCTCCCCGTAGCGGTCTGAACTCAACCGACAGTCGCGGCCCACGATTACCTGGGGGCGGTTTTCGGCTCGCAGGTAGGTGCCCACCCCTTTTCCAATCGACACGACATCTTCTTCACTGATGTCCTCGTCCACAACCCCGCGGATGTCATATTCCCTAAAGATTTGAGGATTCACGGCACCTCCATAAATTGTGACATGTTAGCCCGTTGAAAATGTGATTGTGGTCCATCCACCCCGAGGTGGTGTCCGGCTAGAATGAGCACACGATGGCGACGACCCCAACGGGCCAGCAGTAAAATGCAAATACGTAAAGGTCTCCCTTTTGTACCAAACGTATCAAGACCTTTAGGGCAACATACCCCACGGTCCCAGCCACACAGGTTCCCAGCGCTATTGGCCCAAGGGGGGGGAGGGCTGAGGTCCGGGCACCAAGCAGTTGCCAGGCCATGGCCCCAAGGATTGCCGGAATCGATAAAAGAAAAGAATAGCGAGCCGCTGTTTCACGATCTAGGCCCTTGAACAAACCCACAGCAATGGTGGCCCCAGAACGAGATATGCCAGGCAAAATAGCAATGCCCTGCATCATACCCACCCACAGGCCATCCCACAAAGAAAGCTTACCCGTGTTTCGTCCCCCCGGTCTCACCCTCCGCGTCAGCCAAAGCAAAAGACCAGTGACCAAAAGCATGATGCCAACCATCCGGACGGAGGAGAAAAGCATCTCGGCCACAGGGCGAAACATCAATCCAAGCAAAGCCGTGGGCACGGTGCCAACAAGGATGAGGCCGAACAATCGCATCTCTGGCATTCGGCTCCATCGCTGCCAGCGGCCGCTCTGCCTTGGGGACCAAGTGGACGTGGAAAGAAGGGCGGCTGATATCTCCTTAAGATCCTGATAAAAAAAAACACACACCGCTACCAAAGTGCCCATGTGGACCGAGACGTCAAAAAAGAGCTCTGGTTCCTTCATCCCAAAAAGGGATTGAAAAAGCACCAGGTGCCCCGAGCTGCTGACGGGGAGAAATTCAGTTAGCCCCTGGACAACGCCCAGGAGCATAGCATGGAGCAATCCCATTTAATGCGCGAAAACCTCAAGAACTTCTGGTCAAAAAAGCCAAAACGCGACCTTCACAAATCGAGGGCCACGGATCAAAAACTTTCCCTTTCCCCGTGCTTCTTGAGACTTGGCAGGGGTGCTGAAAATGTGGAAAGCCAATCGATACAACAAGGAACAAACTCCAGGCTCACTTCAAGGAGGGCTGGGGTGGAGTTTGGCCTTCTAATGCCATTTTGATCTTTTGTTTCAACTCACTCAGGTCGGCACTCTTTACCACGTAGTAGTCTGCTGCGATCGATTTCAGATCCCCTTTAAAGGAAGAGTAGGCAGAACAGAGAATCACCGGAATGTTGTAGAAGTCCTTTCTGATCTCCTGTAGCAGATCTAGCCCGTCGTGCTCAGCCATCTTGATGTCCAAGATAACAAGGTCCGGCTTGTCCCGCTCAATCATTTCCATCAGGCCGTGACCACTTCCTGCGGTGATCACCTCATATCCTTCCTCTTCCAACTCCTCGCCATAGAGCATGCGAATAACCTCTTCGTCGTCCACAATGAGAATCTTCTTCATAGGCCCTCCATTGCCGTCTATTCAGACCATTTGTTAAGCAAATAAGGTTTGCTGGTTTCAAACACCTCGCACTGTTCTTCTATGAGTTCCTCGGCCTGTTGAATCGTCATGGGCTCCGACTCGGTCACAAACGAACAGGTTCGGCCAAAATAAAGCGGAATCAAGCCCTCCATGAGTGTTCCTTTTTCATTGATACGATTCCTATAAGCCACTGCAAAATCAATGAGGATTTCAGCCCACAGATTGGCGGGAAATTCAAAACCGCCCAATGGGAGGGCTCTCACTTCGGAAAGCTTCTCGAAAAGATTCGCTGAAAGGATGTCCTTCCAAAGCGACTCCCAATCGGCGAAGCCCGCCTGAAACTTGTCATAAAGTCGCGCGATGTTCACATCAACCGGGGGCGGCATCTCCATTTCCCCCAGTCCGAAGCCAAATATGGCTGTCGGCTTGCTCCATCGTACCTCTTTCCAGAAGTCAGCGTGCTTGATCATCATATCAAAGATCGTTCCCACCACCTGCAAAAACATAGGACCCAAAGACTCCCCGGGGTCCTTAGGTTTGTGGACTTTGGGCCGTCCCATATAGGACTGGCAAATGGGCGTGCCGTGACACATGGCCGTCGTCGTCATCCAGATGTCGATACCAAATTCCGATACGGCCGGCGTCCAATCTTCCTGCCTCAGATAAACCTCGGCCAGTTCGCCCGAAAAGCCAAAGTCACCGCCGATAGGCTGACGGACCCTGCGGCCGTAGATACAACGCGTCATGGGATAAGCAATGTTGTTCGTAATGGTGCCGTCATACTTGTGGCGCACATAAAGGGGTGCAACAAACCCAAAGTCTTCAAATAGGGGTTCCCCCAGGTTCTTGATCCACCGGGGGGTGATACTCTTAAGATCCGCATCCACCACCAGAATGGCCTGGGCACCCAAGTCACAACTCTTCTCAAAGAGATTCTTGAAGTTGTTTCCTTTCCCCCTGATACCTGCCGGGGTTGACAAGTATATCTTGGGGACTTCTGTCCGGGTATTCATGAAGGTCTCACGGGTACCGTCCGTTGAATGATTGTCACAGTTAATGATGACACTATTCTTGGTTCCGAAATATTTGATGAGACCCTCGCTTGCCTTCTGGGTGGGGTAAGCAATCAGGCTGGCTTCATTGTACGACGGTATGCCCACGATCAGGTCAGCGGCTTGAACACCATGCGGATTCTCTTCTATCGGCATCATTTTCTCCCTTTAAACATCGGTGGCATTTGATGAGACACCAAAGCCACCTGGAAATCAAAAAAACATGGTATTTTCACATATATCTATATTATATATTGTAACATAGGTCAACTTTTGGCGAGCGGATTTGCTAACGAATTTGTCAACATCTGTATCAACGAAGTCCCCTTTCTGAACATGCGACGCATTGTGATTTTTACCGACCTAGACGGCACCTTAATGGATCATGATACCTATGAGTTCCAAGACGCCCAGTCGACCCTGGAGGAGCTCAGACGTCAATCCATCCCGGTGATCATCTGCAGCAGCAAGACACGCGCTGAAATCGAGGTGTGTCGCCGCCGCATGGGCCTCAAGGCACCCTTCATTGTCGAAAACGGCGGGGCCATATTTATCCCACGTGACATGCTGAATTTGAAAGGAGAAAGCTTTGTCGCAAGGGGGGGCTACCACGTCCTGGAATTGGGGGTCCCTTATGGCGTTTTGCGCAACACATGGGAGGCGATCAAGAATAGAGAAAAACTTCGCATGAGAGGATTCTCCGAAATGACGGTTGAAGAAATTAGTGCCCGTACGGGTCTTCCCTTTGAAGAGGCCCGATTGGCTGCCATGCGTGAATATTCAGAACCATTCGTATTTTCCGACACGGCCGATCGGCTCCAGCGCCTTGGGAGCCTCTTACAAGAGAGGGGGCTACAGATGACGAAGGGAGGCCGTTTTTACCATCTCCTAGGACAGAACGACAAGGGAAAGGCCGTTCAAATTCTGAAAAGGCTTTATGCTCAGACATATCCCGACACGAAGCTCTGGGCTGTTGGACTGGGAGACAGTGCCAATGATGGCTCCATGCTCAAGCAGGTAGACATGCCCATTGTGATCAGAAAAAAAACCGGCCAATGGGAGCATTTCCAGGGGATCGGCTCAGTTGTCCAATCAGCGGAACCCGGCCCTAAAGGTTGGGCTGAAGAGGTTCTCCGCATTTTGTGACAGCCAGCCCGGGAGGGCAGGGGGGCTCCCACTTGATCCTTCCTGCCAGGGCATCGACATTTCGCCTATTTGCCGAACAGGACACCCGGCCAGGCAGAGTCTTTCGGTCTTGATATGGCCTTCATCTTGTGCTAAAAACGCGCTCATTTCAGCTGTCTTCCACCACACCTGCATCGTGCACCTAGGTCTGCCCGGTGAAAAGGAGGTTGGAAGCATGGCCAAGACGAAGATTGCTGTTGGCCCGGGTGATTATGTGCCATGACAACGCGACAATCAGGTCTGCTTCATGAGGACGGAAGACAAACGCTCTGGTGATGTACCCATGAATTTGAAACTGAGGCTGTCTGAGGATCCAGGTTGGACAGGTCAAGAAACAGGATGGAAGAACAAAGATCGTCAAAGATAGACCGTGAGTACTGGACACTTACGGCTTGGGCCAGGGGTTGGTCAGGTTTCCTCCTTGACCCTGTTTCTCGTCTCCTGGCACGCTTGGGCGTACAACCCAACGTCCTGTCTATGATCGGCTTCTTTGCCTCCTGTGCTGCCGGCGCGGTAGTAGCAGCAGGCCATATTTCTCACGGTGGTTGGTTGTTCCTTTTGTCTGGCCCTTTTGACGCTTTGGATGGCTCCTTGGCCCGGACGGCCGGCCTTGAGACACGATTCGGGGCCTTCCTCGATTCCTTCATTGACCGATATTCAGAGGCAGCTGTCCTGTTTGGCCTTCTGTGCTGGTCCACCTTCCACGGTCGTCACACCTTGGTTGTTCTCACCTTCCTGACCCTGGCAGGCTCATTGATGGTCAGCTACGCCCGAGCCAGGGCGGAAGGGCTGAACATCTCCTGCAAGGTGGGACTTTTTACTCGCTTAGAGCGTTTCCTCGTCCTGGCCCTCACCCTGCTTACCGAACAACTTGTCATCGGGCTCGGTGTCCTTGCCTTTCTGACAAATTTTACTGCCTTGCAGCGGATGTTCCACGTCTATAGGCAATCACTCCATCAGTAGCTGTCTTTAGTTTCCCGGGATTCGTCACTGCCTGAACGGTTTCCACGGCTGCCCTAGACGTGTGCCAGGCCCTTTGCAAAAGGGAGGAAGCACCCAGAGGGCCGCCTATTGACAAACTGGGTCAGTTTTGTTTTAAGCGACTCATCAGATGAAGGCCCCCCGCGACAGTGGGGACATGCGGTATCCAAACAACCAGAGGTGTGCAAATGTATTCTAGAATGCTTGTGCTTCAGTTCCAAAAGACAGAGGTGGAAAAGCCGATCGTCTGTTTCCTTGCCAGTGATTTCAACCTGACGTTCAATATCCTGAAGGCGACCATATTGCCCCGCAAGGAAGGCGTCATGGTCATGGAGCTATCGGGAACACGAAAGGACTTTAACAGAGGTGTTCGATACCTGAAAGAGCATGGCGTACAGGTGCAGCCCGTTGGTCAAGAGATCAAGCAAAACAGGACAAAGTGCACTCACTGTGGGGCCTGTACAGCGGTCTGTCCCACGGGGGCTCTATTTGTCAAGCGGCCAGAGATGACCGTTGGGTTCAACAAGAAGAGATGTAGCATATGCGGCCTTTGTGTTCCAGCTTGCCCCCCCAGGGTGATGGAGATTCGCACGGTAGGAAGCGCCGTCCCAAGATGAAAAAGACCGTGGCCGTGGCCTTAAGCGGTGGCCTCGACTCCGCGTTTGCAGCGGCCCTTCTGAAGAGACAAAACTACCGAGTCATTGGTCTTTATTTTCAAACGGGTTATGAAGTTTCTCCCAGCCATACAACCTCGCCCACGCGATTGCCCCAAACCTATACTCGCGCTCAAAGGGCTGCAGAGCAGGTCGGCATTTGCCTTGAAGTGATCGATTGCTCCCGGGTTTTCGAAAGGGAGGTCGTGGGCTACTTCATCGATACCTACCGGTCAGGACAGACGCCAAATCCCTGCGTGGTGTGCAACCAGCGTATCAAGTTCTCATTTGTCCTGGAGCATGCCAAGGCCCTTGGTGCTTCAGCGCTGGCCACAGGTCACTATGCCAGAAAACGCCAGGAGCCCAGCGGGCGGATTTCTCTCCTCAGGGGTGTGGATTGTACCAAAGACCAGTCCTACTTCCTTTCTCGCCTGACCCAAGAACAGTTGCGCCAGGCCATGTTTCCCCTCGGGACCTGCAGGAAGAAACGAATCAGGGAGATAGCCAAGACGTGGCGGTTCAGTTCTTCAATGGAAGGAGAAAGCCAAGAGCTGTGTTTTGTTCGGCATCCGAGTTACAAAGACTTTCTTTCTCACCTGGGGGGATTTCCGTGTGAGCCCGGAGCGATCGTCAATACCAGCGGTGATGTATTGGGAAAACACCAGGGGCTCCACGCCTACACGGTAGGACAGCGCCGGGGGATCAGCATACCTGGGCCCGAGCCCTACTATGTCATTCGCCTCGACAAGAAAGAAAACAGCCTGGTCATCGGGAGCAAATCCGAACTGGCCGCTCATGAATGTACGGTCACTCATATCAACTGGATTGGGATGAGACCGCCAGAAAAACCCATATCCGTGCAAACCCGTATCCGATATCGCCACCTTGAGGCAGACTCCATAGTCACGCCTCTTGGCCATGACACAGCCAGGGTTCGCTTTGCGAAAGCCCAGTATGCGATCACCCCCGGCCAAGCGGCTGTCTTCTATCAAGGCGAAAGGGTGTTAGGCGGTGGTTGGATTGCCTGTAACGGTTCAGAGGGCAAACGACCGTGATCTTCTGACAGGGATGGCCCTATGAACGCCTTTACCATCATGACCCTGGGATGCAAGGTCAACCGCTATGAATCGGAAGCAATTTCAGAGCAGCTTACGGATCAAGGATGGCATCTGACGGACAAAGGAGCCAAGGCCAATCTTTGTGTGGTCAATACCTGCACAGTGACTGGGAAGGCGGCCATGCAGTCCAGGCAGGCGGTAAGAAGGCTCGTCCGCAGCCATCCAGGCGCCCTTGTGGTGGTCACGGGCTGTTATGCCCAAGTGGCACCCGAGGTCTTCGCTTCGACCCCGGGTGTCCATTATGTCGTTGGCCACAGCTTCAAAGACCAGATTGCACGACTGGCCAGCCCACACAAAGGAGGCAGGTTTAGCGTCACTCTCGTGGAAGATCTTTCGGCTCCCCGGCTCTTTCAAGATCTTCCTATTACCCGGTTCGGAGATCGAACCCGCCCCTTTGTGAAAATCCAGGATGGTTGCGACGCCTTTTGCGCCTATTGCATCGTTCCCCATGCACGGGGACGAAGTCGGTCGCTGAGCCCGGAAATAGTCACCAAAAGAATAACGAGGCTTCAGGAATCCGGCTACTTTGAAGTTGTCCTGTGCGGCATCCATATCGGCCGATACGGTCAAGATCTCATCCCAGGCACCTCACTCACAAGACTCCTACGCTCTATCGACTGCCCTTGCAGCGTTCAACGATTGCGCCTGAGCTCCATTGAACCGGCAGAGCTGTCAGAAGACCTCATAGGGCAGGTGGCAGCCTCAGAGCAGATTTGTCCTCACCTGCATATCCCCCTCCAAAGTGGCGACGATGAGGTGCTTAAGAGGATGAACCGACCCTATAACTCCAAATTTTTCAGAGACTTGATCCACTGCATCATCCGCAAGATACCTGATGCCGCCATAGGCGTTGATGTTCTCTCAGGGTTTCCAGGAGAGACCGAGACGGCCTTTGAAAAAACCTGCGGCTTAATTGAGCAACTCCCCATTGCCTACCTTCACGTTTTCCCCTTTTCGTTACAGAAGGGAACGCGGGCCGAGGGCTTGGGAGATCGCATCTCGCCGGAAACCATTAGAAAGCGATGTCAACATCTCCGTAAGATTGGGCAGACCAAGCGCCGGAAGTTTTACGAAAGCAACATCGGTTCTACACAGCAAGTCCTCATTGAGGGAAAGCGAGACAGGGTCTTCGGGTATCTGAAAGGCTTCACGAAAAACTACATCCCTGTCCTTGTCCAAGCAACTGACGAATGGTGCCATCAGGTGGTTGAGGTGAGACTTGAGAAGATGACGAACGGCAGGGTCTTTGGTCGGTTGCGCTGATCTGGTTCTCACCTCGCAACCCGCAACTCA
>DAOUZN010000041.1 GCA_030665585.1 Deltaproteobacteria bacterium
GGCCAGTAGCGCTTTGTATGAAGCCAGCATATCTTTGTGTAAAGGCGACATGTCTACCTGTGAAGACAACTTACCTTTCCGTAGAGGAAGATTTTCTTCCAAACGCTTTAGCCGTTTTTTCTGCTGCAACACGAAAACAAGCAGCCCTATCAGTACAAGAGCATTGACCCATTCCATGATTTGCCCCCTGTCCCTTGCTGATGTCGGTTTTCCGAACATATACCAACGCCCCCCGCTTCATCACAGACGAGATTCCCGGAAATTCAGTTCGCGCTGACACCTGAAGCTTTTGTGTATCATCTTGGAATTTCATAGGAAACTATCATAAAGCTGTGTAAGGGGCAAGCCTACCGTGACTTGAGTCAGGGCGTGATGGGGCGGTGCCGGCCTTCAAAACTGGGACAACTGTGTTTGTCTTCAACATGGGGCTTGATATCCAGGATAGGTGTGCCGTCTTCCATGTCCAGTCCTTTCACCAAAATCCGGTTCCCTTCGATGCCAAGGACCTCTAAGACCGACATGCCGATGGGGTTGGGCCGGATCGGAGAGCAGATGCTGAAAACGCCCAAGTTGCGCCCGCGGTGTGGCGGTGTCTGGGTGAGAAAGGATGAGGTAAACTTCTGGCTTCGATGGAAGTGGAAAATCACGACGATGCGTTGCCCGGCACGGACATCTTTGAGTCCTTCAAGGTATTTCTCATCAATGATTAGTGTCCCTTCCACATCTGACACACTCCAATGCCTGGGAATCCTTTTGGCCTCTGTCTGCACAAGACCGATGGGTTCCATTATGATGCTCATGCGACGTTCTGCGTTTATCTTTCTGCGTTTATCTGGACAATGGCGAGGCCTAGGGCACGCTGCCCTGGCCTTATCGGATCTGTTGGTTCGCCTGCGTTGTGAGGCCTCACCCTGTAAGAAGCACAAAGATCTGCCGTCTGCCGATCCAAAATTAACATCCCCGCTTGAGAAAGGAAAGGACATTAGTGAATCTGGATGCATGCGGATTGCGGGCCCACCCGTGCTGTGGTAACGTTCACATTCTGAATGATTTCCGCCCAAAGGAGGATGGCATGTCTGTTAAGGTGCACAAGACAACGAACCTGTACAAGGGAAAGATATTCAATGTGGTCCTCGAAAAAGTCACCTTGCCAAACGGGGCGGTCAAACATAGGGAGATCGTGCGTCACCCCGGCGCTGCTGCCACGGTGCCTTTTCTTGATGACGGAAGAGTGGTCTTGATCAAGCAATACCGCCATGCGGTGGGGGATTTTGTGTGGGAGATTCCCGCCGGAACCTTGGAGCCGGATGAAGCCCCCATGGCGTGTGCCAGACGAGAATTAGTGGAAGAAACCGGCTATGAAGCTGCAAGGCTTGAGAAACTCGCTGAAATCCTGCCCGCCCCTGGATACACGGATGAGCATATCCACATTTTCCTGGCCACCGGATTGAGGCCAGCCGAGCAGAAGCTCGAGGATGACGAGGTCTTGGAACTTCAACCTACGGTCTTGCCCACGGCCCTGGCCATGGTCACCCAGGGTGAGATTCGAGACGCAAAGACCATAGCAGGCCTTTGGCTGGCCTCGCTAAAAAGATCGTGAACAGATGCCTCCGTTAGTCAGGTGGAAATCTTGGAAAAATCTGCAAAGACGGCAAAAAGATCGGCAATCTCTCCAAGGAGGGCCAAACGATTGTGTCTGAGTTGCTGATCTTCCGCTAAGACCATGACCCCGTCAAAAAAGCCATCCACTGGCTGTTTCAGAGTTGAAACAGTCAGTAGGGCACGATCAAAAGCCCCGCCGGCTATATCTTCAGCTATCTCCTGCTTCACTTCTTGAAGGGCCTCATAGAGGCCTTTCTCGCACGGTTCCTGAAACAGGCCAGGGTCCGTCTCGGCCCGCCGCCCGTCCATTGGCATTGCGCCCTGTTGCCTGGCCTTTCTTATGATATTCACCACACGTTTGAAGGCCGTGGCTAAGGGCTCAAAATCCGGCTTGGCCTTCAGGCCTTCCAAGGCCGCTGTTCGTTTCAAGACTGCCGGGATGTTATCTATTGAAGTGCTGACTACGCCCGCAATCAGATCTTTGGCAAATCCCTGTTCAGCCAACCAATGTTCTATGCGATGCTGAAAGAAGGTGAGGACTTTCCGGGCCGTTTGTGCCGGGTCTTCAGATATCTTATCGTCTAAAAGCTGAAGGCTCTTGTGAATGAGCCCTTTCAGAGAAACGGCGAGAGCCCTTGCCAAAATGATCTGGATGATGCCAGCGGCCTGTCGTCTCAGGGCATAGGGATCTGTGGTGCCGGTTGGCATGAGACCAATTCCAAAGCAGCCGCAGATGGTATCCAATTTGTCAGCCACGCTCAGGAGCGCACCGACATCTGTGTCAGGGAGCGGACCGCCGGCATAGGCCGGCAGGTAGTGCTCCTCAATAGCTTGAGCTACTGCCTCGGGTTCCCCCGAGCGGATCGCATAAATACGTCCCATCACCCCCTGGAGGTTCGGAAATTCATTGACCATCTGACTTGGCAGGTCCGATTTGCACAGCCATGCTGCCCGGGATACCGTGGCTTTCATCTCAGGGGCCGTCAACTCTGCCAGGTGCTCTGCCAGCGCTTGCACGCGACGTACCTTCTCAAACACAGAGCCCAGTTTCGCTTGGAATAGCACGCCCCTGAGCCTGTCCACCATCTTGTTGGGGGGGGTCTTCACATCCGTCTCAAAGAAAAAGCGCGCATCTGCAAGCCTGGCTCTCAGTACCCGTTCGTGTCCCGAAGTGACCAGAGCCATGTCTTGAGCAGGCGTGTTGTTGACCGCGACAAAACACGGCAACAATTGATCGTTTGAGCTGACCACGGCGAAGTATTTTTGGTGCTCCCGCATGGCTGTGATGAGGACCTCCCGGGGGAGCTTGAGAAAGCCCTCGTCAAAGGACCCTGCCGAAACAGCAATGTACTCTACGAGATGGGTTACGGTGTGGAGCAAATCATCATCCGGAAGGATGTGACCACCCAGATGGCTTGCTGCTTTTGCGATTTGCCTTTCTATCATCTCCTTCCGTTCGGCGATGTTTGTCAAAACAAAGGCCGATCGGAGTGCAGAGACATATTCGGAAGCGTTTCCGATGCGGATTGATCTTGGATGCATGAAGCGATGTCCAAAGGTTCGTCGTCCACTCTTGATGTTTTCCAGCTTGAAAGAAATGATCTGGTCTCCGAGAAGGGCGAGGATCGAGTGAATGGGCCTGGCAAAAGTGAGGCTCAGATCCGCCCACCGCATGGACTTGGGAAAAGGGATTGCAGTAATGACTTCCGGGATAATGGTTTGAAGGAGTCTCCGAGACGCCAGTGCCCGTTCAACCTTGGTGATACACACATAATCGCCTTTGGCCGTGGCCTTTGTGGCCAGGCGGTTCACTGAAACACCTTGACTCTTGGCAAAGCCTTCGGCCGCCTTTGTGGGACGTCCCTCGGCATCAAATGCCACGGCTTTAGGGGGGCCAAAGACTTCTTTTGTGATAGACGCCTGCCTGTCAGCCACATCCCGAATCACAAGGGCCAGACGCCTGGGGGTCCCAAGAGCCTCCGTGGGCCCATGTTCGATGCGGGCCTGAGACAGCTTCTGGTCCATAAGAGCTGCCATGGCCTCAAGGGCTGGCACGATATATCCTGCAGGTATTTCCTCTGTGAGGATTTCAACAAGTAATGTCTTCATAGTCTCCCGAGTTGTTATTCGTTACCTGAAAGGCACCAAGGCTCGCAGGAAATAGAAGGTCAACGCTTCATTGGCGATGCATTGAGCAAAGGGAACCCCATGGCCTCTCGCTGTTCCAGATAGGCCTCACCGCAAGCGCGGGCCAAGTTTCTCACACGAGCAATATAGCCGGTCCTTTCAGTCACGCTGATGGCGCCACGGGCATCCAGGAGGTTAAAGGTGTGGGAACACTTCAGACAGTATTCATAGGCAGGCAGCACCAGAGATCGGGCAACGATCCGCCGGGATTCAGCCTCATACATATCGAAAAGGGCAAGCAGCATCTCTACGTCGGCGTGTTCGAAATTGTAGGCGGAATGTTCTACTTCCGCTTGGTGGCATAAGGCGCCGTAGCTGATGGCGTCGTTCCATTTTAGGTTGAACACGTTGTCCACGGTCTGAAGATACATGGCAATCCTTTCCAGGCCGTATGTGATCTCAACGGAGATGGGGTCGAGCTCAATGCTTGCCGTCTGTTGAAAATACGTAAATTGGGTGATCTCCATGCCATCAAGCCATACTTCCCACCCAAGGCCTGATGCGCCCAGCGTGGGCGATTCCCAATCATCTTCCACAAAGCGGATGTCATGGGCCAGGGGATCGAGACCAAGGGCCTTCAGGCTTTTCAGGTACATGTCCTGGACCTTGAGAGGCGAAGGCTTAAGGATAACCTGATATTGGTAGTAGTGTTGAAGCCGGTTGGGGTTCTCCCCGTAGCGGCCGTCCGTGGGTCGGCGAGAGGGCTCCACGTAGGCCACCCGCCAGGGTTCAGGGCCGAGCACTTTCAAAAGGGTGTCCGGATGAAAGGTCCCGGCCCCGACCTCGATGTCGTAAGGTTGCTGCAGGATGCAGCCATGTCGCGCCCAGAAATTCTCAAGGGCCTGGATGAGTTTTTGGAAGGTCATCATGTTGTTCTCTCCGGCTCGATTTTGCGCCATGGATACAATGAAACCCTTCATTTGTAAAGGATCAATGGGCCAAGGTGGCACTGTATTGCTTCAGGAACTTTAGGCTCTTTGTCTCTTTGCCGAGATGGTAAGACACAAAGGCTTCAAGCATGGCAAGACTCTCCTGAGTGGCCTGCCTGGAAAACCTGATTCGATGGAGTTTTTCTAAGGGTGCGTTCAAGACCCAGCGGAGAAGCTTGATCGTTCCTTTGGAAAGATGGAGACGGCCCGGTTTTTGGGAGTGACATTTGGGGCATATTACCTCTCCCCGTCTTACATCGAATGCAACAGAGTTGCTCCCAAACTCCTCGAAAGGCGTGCGACAGATGCTGCAATGCTCAAAGCCGGGCCTGAAACCATTGATAACCATGAAGCGAAGCTGAAAAGTAATGTGAAGGGTCTCCTCGGAAAGGTCTCCGGCGTTGAGCTCATCCAATGTATACTCCAGGAGTTCGTACACGGGAGGCTGCTTTTGCCCTTGCTCCATCCAGCGATAGACCAACTCGCACCAGTAACTCGCATAAGCGGTCTTGGCAATATTGGTTCGAATGCGCTCAAAAGCATGCGCTATCGAGGCCTCCTGCAGGATGGGTAATCCCCGGCCCCGGCCATAAGCCCAGTCCAGATTCAAGACGGAAAAGAGTTCCAAGATCCCGGCAAAACGCTTGATGCTCTTTTTAGCCCCCTTGGCTATAAGGGAGATTTTGCCTCGCTTCACGGTAAAGAAGGTGATGATTTTGTCATCATCGCCATGCTCGATGGCGCGGAGCACAATGGCAGGGGAAGACAGGTGTGGCATGGGGGCTACAGGTGGAGCAACACGGTGGCGATCTGGAAGTAGAGAAACACACTCAGGATGTCGATGGACGTGGTGACAAATGGCCCCGTGGCAACAGCCGGGTCAATGTGGATTCGGGCAAAGGCCATGGGAACCAGAGAACCCACCAAGGCTGCAATCGTCATAGAGCTTAAAACAGCCAGCCCTACAGTTATTCCGAGCAACCATAAATCATAACGTAAGTGAACAACGAATCCAACGAGCAGCCCGTAAACAAAGCCGAGGAGAAATCCGATGGTTAGTTCTTTAGAGACGACAAGCCATATTTGCCCTAAGTTTAATTGACCAGTGGCGAGTCCCCGAACGACGATGGTGGAAGACTGGGTCCCAATATTTCCACCCATTCCCATGATAATCGGTATGAAGGCTGCAAGGTAGACAAGCTTGTTCAAACTGCTCTCAAAATGACCGATAACAAAAAAGGCGATAACGCCCCCGATCCAGCTGGCCAAAAGCCAGGGAAGTCGGATTCGGGTACTCTTAAAGAGCGACTGGGTTTCGATCAGGCCCTCACCTGCCCCCGCCATTTTTAAGATGTCTTCTGTGGCCTCCTCGCGGATGATATCAATGACGTCATCCACAGTGACGATGCCCACGAGTGTGTTGATCTCGTCTACGACAGGCACCGCGAGAATATCATAACGGGCCACTATTTTGGCGACCTCTTCTTGGTCCGTGTCGGTCTGCACACTCACAACGTCAGTGGCCATCATCGATTCTAGCCTTGTTTCAGGGGGGACCACAACCAGTTGCCGCAAGGAGATAACGCCCGCCAGTTTGTCGTGATCGTCGACCACATAGAGATAAAAAGGCATCTCGATGTCCACGTACTCCTTCTGCAACGCCTCGATGGCCCCCCTTGCCGTGGTCTCTTCCTTTAAGGCAATAAAGTCCGGGAGCATGATGCCGCCGGCGGTTTCCGCATCGTAACTCAGCAGTCCTTCCACCTCTTCAGACCCTTCCTTGGTCATGAGATCAAGGAGGGCCTTGGCGCGCTCATCAGAAAGTTTCCCGAGCAGATCGGCCACGTCATCGTTGGGCATCTGTTCCAGGATTTCTGCAATCTTTTCGGCCGGCATATCTTCAATGAGTTTTAGGAGTATTTCTTCCTCCAACGCACTGAAGAACAGGGCCTTTTGTTCCACCGTGTCCAAGAGGTCAAAAAGGGCTTCTTGCTCGCGGATCGTGAGAAATCTGAAGACGGCAGCCAGGTCTGCGGCGTGGGTCTTATTGACGATCTTGTGAAGGTGACCCGTGGCGCCTCGCCTGAGGAGTCTCTTCGCAGTGTCTAAGAGGATTTTGGAACGATCAACGGGCATCAACTACCTCTTCTTAAGGCATCACCAATGCCTCGGGTTTAAAGTGGCTTGCAAACAAGAGCTGAGGCTAAAGACCTTTATATTATTTCCTGCTGCAGTCGTCAATTATGGATACAGCCGGTCAAGCAGTCCCGGAAAGGGGATGGTTCCCCTGACATGGTCAAGGCCGGGGCGGTGAGCAAGCAAATTGAAGAATCTTCAAAAAATCTTTGATGCCAGAATGATTCCCAGGATCAGCCAAAGGGGGACGGAAATAAGCACTGCCAGGGTCAGTCCCCTAAAAAAGTCGAGCTGCTTGACCAAATGGCGTTTCTCCAAGGCGCGATTAACCACCACATCGACTTCATCAAGCTTGACTGGCTTCGTGATAAAGTCGTAAGCGCCTTGTTTAATGGCCTTAACCGCTGATTCGACAGTTCCAAACCCAGTGATCAACACCACCACACAGCGCTTGTCCAGCCCTTTGATCTCATGGAGCAGCTCTATGCCGTCCATGCCTGGCATCTGGAGGTCAGTGAGAACCACATGAAAGGCACCCGGACGAAACTTGTCTAGACCGTCGTGGCCATCGTAGGCCACCTTGACCGAATGCCCTAAACCCGACATGTGTTCAGCCAGGCTGTCTGCAAATTCTTGATCATCATCAACGACTAGGATTCTGGTTTCTTTATTGACCACAGCAAAACCTTTCTTTCCTGCTCATCGTGCGCGGTGAGCGTGTTATTTTTCCTAAACCTTTTGAAGACTCAATTCTTTCCGGCATTCATGTCGGCCAAATAGGCCTTCAGGCGGCTTGTGTACTCCGGGGCCAGCTGGATGAACCGGACCCCCATCCCCTTGGGATAATTCTCTGTGTCAATCTCGTTGACCCATACGACCTCACATGTGCCCTTGATCCACTCTTCTTTTCCAGGCAAATCAACGACTATTGCAAATTGAGAGCCAACATTAAAAGGGGTTTGGGTGGAAAGATAGAGCCCACCCGAACTGAGGCTTTGAATCACAGTATCTCCAAACGCCTCATCTGTTTCATAGCGGACCTTCAAGACAACCTCATATCTGGGATTTCTTCTGCGTTCCGTCATGGGCTCATCCTTTCTTGAAACGTTAGGGGAAACATCCAAGGGATGCATCCAGATGAGCGGTTCTTCTTCGGTGAACCACTCGCCAGGAAATCACTGGATGATCTTAATGTACGATCGTTTGCGAAGCCCCTGCAACCATTCGGCGTACTTTTCGTCCACCAACTTCCGAAACAACCTTTCTTCAATTTCTATTTTGGCTTCCTTGAATGTTTTTCCAGGTGTGTGCTGGCCCTCCTGAAGCATTAGAAGCTGATACCCTTGTGGGGTTTCCAACACCGGGCTGATCTCGCCGTCCTTCATCCAGCGGACCGTTTCTCGGAACTGACTTGAGAGCTCCTCAAGAGAAAACAGACCTAGATCCCCGCCTTCTTTGGCCGTGATGTCGTCGGAATACTGCTTTGCCAGCTCGTCAAAGGCTGTCCCGGCCTTTAATTCCTCGACAATGGCCTTCATTCTTGTCAGGGCGTCTTCCTTTTGCTCGGCCGTTGCCAGATCCGGGACCTTGATGAGGATGGTCCGCAAGTGATATTTCTTCTTCTCCTGATATGCTTCTTTGTGCTTGTCATAGTCATCTCGCATTTCCTCTTCTATAATGGCAATCTTGGATTTGACTTCCACATTGATGAGCTTGATTCGAAGCATTTGCTCCTTCATCTTTTTGCGGTATTCTTCTAAGGTGTAACCTTCAGCCGCAAGGGCTTTCTGTAAGTCTTCTTCCGTCAAGAATTTCTCGCTCTTAATCTTTTCTAGTCTCTGATCCACGTCGTTTTCAAGAACCGAAATGCCCAGCCTCTGGCTTTCCTGATCCGTCAGCGTCTGGTCAATCATCTTGTTCAAGATGTCCTCCCGTACCTTGAACAGCATCATGCGTTCTTCTTCTGGTCCGTAAAAGGCATCGCGGATTTTCTTGGCATAAGGCTCGATCGCCTCGTTCAGCTCTGAGAGGGTGATGGCATCCTCA
This sequence comes from Deltaproteobacteria bacterium, assembly GCA_030665585.1. Taxonomy (GTDB): domain Bacteria; phylum Desulfobacterota; class Desulfobacteria; order Desulfobacterales. The sequence goes on from DAOUZN010000041.1 coordinate 8,901, forward strand.
TTGACGATGGCCACAATACGATCTATCACTTCACCGCGACCTGTCGCAGCCCCCAAGAGCAAGCAAACCGGGATCAGCGCTTTAACAAAAGCCTTCATTGCAACCGTTTGTCTCTCCATTAGATCATATCCCTGTTTACCGTGATCCTATACCGTGACCGCAGCTTGGCCAACCACGGGCCGTAGGCTGCTTCCAGCTTTTCCTGCTGGATGCGTGCCTTGATCTTTTCGATCCAGTCATCAATGTCTGGTTGGCCGGCGTCCTTTTTTTCTGTGACCTTAAAGATATGATAGCCATACGGTGTTTTGATGACAGGGCTCACCGTGTCCTTTTTCAAACGGAACAAGGGGTCCTCAAGACACTTCGGGAGCTGACCGCGTACCACGTACCCCATATCCCCACCTTGTTCAGACTCCGGCGCGATGGAATAGGTACGGGCCAGCGTAGCAAAGCCCTCCCCTTTTTTGAGCCGCTTCAAGACACGGCCGGCTTGTTCCCTGTCAGGGAGCAGGATTTGATGCACGCGGATCTGTTTTCCGTGGGCCCATTCTTCACGGTGCTGTTCATAGTAGTCCCTTATTTCTTCCGGGGTAACAGAGATTTTTTTCAAAAGCTCTTTGTGCGTAACCTTCTCGATGAGGAGCTGCCTCTTAAGCCTTTCCTTCCATGCTTCCAAGGAGACAGCCTGCTTCATGAACATGGCCTTGAAGCTTCCTTCTCCATAATCCCGTTCAATATCCTTCACGGTCTCTTCGAGTTCTTGGGCGGAGATATGTAAATCGAGTTCCCCTGCCCGCCTGAGAACGATCATCTCTTCAAGGAGCTGCAACAGGAACCTGAGACGAGCCTGCCGCAGACCCAGGCCGGTACCGGTTGGCTCTTCGGTATAGCTCATTCTGAGGGGCTCAAAGAATTCGTTGAATTCTGCTAGGGTCAGGACTTGGTCATCAACCTGGATGACGGCTTGACCTTCGGCTCCCGTGTTATTTGTGTCGGAACACGCTGAAACAAGAAGGAGGACAAAGGAGACGATCGACGCTTTTTTGGAATTTCTCATTTTAGCCGGTTACTGAAGCAAACTCGTCCTGTCCGACATCAATTTGGGCCATTTCTGGGCAGAAACTCGGTAGCACGTCAAAGGAGCTCTTGCAAGACCTTTTTGGTCAAGTCCATGGCGTCAGTGGCTCCATCGCACGGCACCTTTGCCTCCAGCACATAATCCGGCCTGAACCGGAAGCGCTGAGGGTCTTGTTGGATCAGGCGCGTTATTTGCTCGGCTCGCACACGGGTCTTTTCAGAAAAGGTGAACACCGTACTTTGGGGGCCCAAGTCCAGGCGCTGGACGCCTATTTTCCTGCACAGGACCTTCAGCATGATCTTTTCCAGCAGGGCCATGGCCTCTGCTGGCAGGGGGCCGAAGCGATCTCGAAGTTCTTCACGAAAAGTCTCAAGGTCAGAGGTGTCGGTGAGCCTTGTCAACCGCCTGTAAATCGTGAGGCGCTGATCAATATCCGATACATAGGTTTCAGGGATGTAAGCTGAGCGGCCTCCCATAATCTCGGGTTCTTCCTCCGGTTCAACAGGTTCGCCCTTGAGTTCACTCATCGTACGTTCCATGAGCTGCAGGTACATCTCATAGCCGACCGATGCAATTTGCCCGGACTGGGTGGGTCCGAGAATAGTCCCGCCTCCGCGTATTTGCAGGTCACTCATGGCGATTTGAAAACCGGATCCAAGATCGCTGTGTTCCATGAGAACCTTTAGGCGTTTCTGGGCATCCCTGGTGAGGGCACTTTCACGGGGTATGAACAGGTATGCATAGGCCCGCTCGTCCCCTCGTCCCACACGCCCTCGAAGCTGGTAGATTTGGGCCAGTCCAAACTTATCGGCCCGATTGATCAAGATGGTGTTGGCCGATGGGAAATCCAGGCCTGATTCTATGATGGTGGTGCATACTAACAGATCGATTTCGTGATGTAAGAATTGCAACATGACTTTTTCAAGCGCTTCATCGTCCAAGCGCCCGTGGGCCACCCCGATGCGAACACCTGTTGCCAGCCCTTGAAGGTGACGGGCCATCCCCCAGATGGTGTGGATATTGTTGTGGACGAAGAATACTTGCCCCCCCCGTTGAAGCTCTCTATGAATGGCCTCCGCGATCACGGTGTCGTCCAAAGGACAGATATACGTTTTAATGGCGTAGCGGTACTCTGGCGGTGTTGCAATAACACTCATATCCCTGATACCCATCAGAGACATGTGGAGCGTCCTGGGTATGGGCGTGGCCGTAAGGGCCAAGACGTCCACGCTACGACGGAGTTGCTTCAGCCTTTCCTTGTGGGCCACACCGAAGCGCTGCTCTTCGTCAACGATGAGAAGCCCTAGATCCCTAAAGGCAATATCCTTTTGCAAGAGACGATGAGTCCCTATGACAATGTCTACTTGCCCTTTCTTGAGTTTTTCTACAACCGCCCGCTGCTGGCTTGGAGAGCGGAACCTGCTGAGGGTGTCTATTTCAATCGGATACGGCCCGAAGCGCCTCTTAAAGGTCTGAAAATGCTGTTCAGCAAGTATGGTCGTTGGGACCAGAAAGGCGACCTGCTTGTTGTCCCAGACCGCCTTAAAGGCGGCCCTCAGGGCAATCTCGGTCTTTCCATACCCCACATCACCACAAATCAGCCTGTCCATGGGCAGCGGAGATTCCATGTCGGCCATCACCTCTTCTACGGCGCGACTCTGATCCGGTGTCTCTGTGTATTCAAAACCCGCTTCAAAATCCCGAAAGTACCGGTCATGTGGGGAAAAGGCGTGTCCTTTCTGAACCTCTCGCCAGGCATAGAGCTTGAGTAGTGCCCCGGCCATCTTCCGGATGGATTTCTTGACCCGCGCCTTGACCCGCTCCCATGATCTGCCCCCCATCTTATCCAAACGGGGGGTCATCCCATCCACCCCGACGTATTTTTGGACACCGTTCATTCGGTCCACCGGGACATAGAGCTTGTCGCCGTCCCTGTATTCTACGAGAAGAAAGTCGTTGGTGAGGCCCGTCACTTCCAGCTTGATAAGGCCACCGTATCGGCCGACACCGTGTTCCATGTGAACGACAAGATCCCCTGCCTTCAGGTCTTCAAAGGCCACCCACGGTGTTCTTGCCTCCTTCCTTGGCGTCCGGGGCAGCCGGTGTTTGGGGCCAAAGACCTCGTCTTCCGTTATGATGGCCAGGGCTTCGTTGGCCCAGATGAAGCCGGAAGAAAGCTCGCCCAGGCAGATCGTGGGGGCCTTCTCGACATTTCCCCGTGACGGGAAGGTCTCGAGGAAGCGAAGGTCCAGACCATAGGGCACGAGGAGTCCTTCCAATCGCTTGGCCTGTTTTATGTTGCGGCACAGGAGATAGGGAGCTAAACCGTCTTGAAGGGCATGGTTGATCCATTCTACCAACGGTCGGAGCAATGCTTCGGGTTCGCCGCGAGCCTTCAGCTCGTGGGTGATCAGGTCGTTCTTTTCGACCGTCAAGTTGCAGGAAGCCGCCCCGTCTGTCACTGGAACCATCTTGAGGGCAAGGTGGAGATCGTCACTGAACCGAGCCGCTGCTTCGGACCAGGTCAGGTACAGGGCGTCGGGTTCCACGCAGAGGTGACCGTCACTTGCGGCAGAAAGGTAGTTCTTGGTCACTGTTTCCTCAGTTTCAAAGGCCAGGTTCTCGATGGCTGCGGGATCGATCAGGACAGGGAGGGTCTGCTTAGGGAAATAGTCAAACAGGGTGTCGAGAGTGGGATAGATGAGGGAGATGAGACCGCCGATGCCAGGGAACTGATCCTGGGCTCTGACGCTTTCAACCCTTTCCTCAACACGCATGCCGGGCATCTCCAGGATGTCGCCCTGCCTGCGGATGCGGGCCACAATCGTGTTGATCTCGCTGGGCTCAAGGATGGTCTCCGTTGCTGGAAGGAGTGTGACTTCGGGCAGGGCCTTGAGCGAACGCTGGTCTTGTGCAGAGAATGTTCTTATGGATTCTACGGAATCGCCAAAGAACTCGATCCTGATGGGATCCGAATAAAGGGGCGGAAAAACATCGATCAGGGCGCCTCGAATGGCGTAATCGCCGGGCTCCTCTACCAGGACAGTCTCCTGATAACCGCCCTGAATCAACTTTTTCACCAAGACCTCCCGGTCAGTTTCCTCACCAGGCAAGAAATATTCGGCAAAGCGAGCGAGCGTCTCTTTGGGCATCACCTTTTGTAGTGCGGCAGAAACCGTCGTGATGATGATAGAGGGTTCAGGGGCGGTCATCATCCGGTAGAGGGCTTCGATCCGTTGACATGCCGTTGCTGGGTGATAGGAGAGAGGTTTGAAAGGAAGAATGTCGTAAGGCGGGAAGGTGATGACCGCAGGGTCTGTTTCTGCCGAAAAAAAACGGATGTCTTGCGCCAGACGTTCGGCCTCTTTTGTTGTGGCACACAGCAGAAAGAGGGGGCGCTTGAGCTCACCGTACAGTCGGTGCACCAGGTACCCCTGTTCCGCCCCGGACAGGCCCGCGCAGTTCACCCGCCCCGTGACGTCCTGGAGCATCGTCAATAGATCACCAATGGAATGACCCAACAATTTCATATGGTGTTTCAGTGCCTTTGCGCGAAAGGTGCCTCGATCCGCAACGCTCCTCATATAGGATAGAACGCGAACGGGTTCAAGAGAAGGTGAGGGCACACAGAGACCGTGGCGCATAAATCTCTCTTGATTTTGTAGCGTGAATGCAATAAAAAAACCTAAATCTGAGGCCAGCGTAGCTCAGGGGTAGAGCAACTGATTCGTAACTACCCCAGAAGTGACCTAACTCCCCTAAATTACTCAAGAAATACCCAATTCCTGACCCCCTGTCATACCTTACTTTCAGACCCCCTACGGATCAACTCTTATCTAGTAAATTCAATTACTTGCAAATATCTGGGTTTTCTGTCCGTCTCTAAAGTTTTCCCGATTTTTTCCCGATAAGTATCGAAATCCGAATGTTTCAAGGAGTGTCACAATGACCGAGTCCATCAACAGAAAAAAGAGCAAATTTCAAGAGGTTATAACCATTTTCGACGACAAAATCTACCTCTTTCCGAGGGAATCCGGTCGATGGTTTTACTATTTCCGGTACGGAAACAAGACCTTCAAGAAGTCCTGTGGAACAACCAATCTTCAGAAGGGGAGGGAGATTTCGATCAGGGATTACATGTATGTAAGGGACAAAGAGGGTCTAGTTCCCAAAAGAATCAAGTTTGAGACACTGTGTGGAAAGTTCATCGAGTTCAAAAGGGGAAGGGTGAAACCCAACACACTGACGGACTATCAGTCCAACGTGAGATTCTTGACACAGTTTTTCAACCACAAGGATATTCAGACGATCTCAGAGAAAGACCTCGAACTCTATAAGGAATGGAGAGAGAACTATTACAAACAACACAGG
>DAOUZN010000077.1 GCA_030665585.1 Deltaproteobacteria bacterium
GCCCCTGCCTCCACCAGGGCAAGGTCAAGGGGCTCTCCACCGCTGTTCAACTTGCGGGCAATGAGCAAAGCCACGTCCGCCACCAGCTCGCTGTGCCGCACGATATGGGGCAACATCTCGTATCGCCGGATCAACTCAAAACATTGTTGCCTGGTGGGTGTCAATGCTGTTCCTTGCTATTTGTGTCCCTCATGTTCCTGAGTAAATCTTTGGAAAAACATCTCCATGAATGCATGTCGCTCCTCAGCGAGGCGTCGGCCTTCTTTGGTGAGCATGCGGTCTTTGATCTTGGAAAGCTTCAGCTTGTACTCCCTGTATCCCGTGTCCTCGTTGGTGTACGGCTTTGTATCTTCCAGCTGGATGCAGGGGTTGTGAAGCTTGGCCCCGACCTCGCCCGCAAAGAGAAAGGCCCTGCCAATGCCTACGGCTCCGATGGCATCCAGTTTGTCCGCATCAAAGAGGACCCTGGCCTCCAAGGTTTCCGGCCGGTGGTTTCCGCGGAACCTGTGGCATCGAATACTGTGGACAATGTTGGCCCTCTGTTTTTCAGAAACGGGGTATGCTGCCAACAGCTCATGAGCGATCTCCGCCCCTTTTTCTGCGTGGCAGATCCCACCCTCTGCAGCGTCTTCATGGGACCGTCCCACATCATGCAGGTAGGCGGCAATCTCCAACACGTCTAAATCCGCCCCCTCAACTTGGCCGATATGCATGCACAGGTTGTGCACCCTCTGGCTGTGATCCCAGTCGTGGCTGCCACGGGCATTGGAGAAACGCGTCATGGCAAAGGCCTTGATGTCTTCAATCGTCGTTATCACAGATTTTTCTACTACCATATTTGTGGTCGCTGCGCCACCCGGGAGAGATGATTACAAGGACAGAGGCGATGAGCTTCTGTGTGTTACCTGCCGCTACAAATCGGTTGACGGCGCCTGCCGTTATGCATATCAATGAGAAGGGTCAAAAGGCTCATACGAACGAGTGAGAAGGGGTTATGCAAAGGTTTCTCGGTAGATCTTTGGTATGCAGGTCCGAAGAGCAAGCGGTTACGAAGAAGGGTTTCTCCCGTGGCGTATGTTATTGAAGCAGAAGGCTTGAGGAAGTCCTTTGGTGATTTGGTTGCAGTTGATGGGATTTCGTTTCATGTTGTGCGTGGAGAATGTTTTGGCATCTTAGGGCCTAACGGTGCCGGAAAGACGTCCACCATCCGGATGATATATGGTTTCTCGCCCATGAGTGGTGGCAGCCTCAAGGTCTTCGGCCTCCCCATATCCGAAGGATGGCGCGCGATTAAAGCCCGCATCGGTGTCTGCCAGCAGGAAAACAACCTGGACCCTGACCTAACTGTGCAGCAAAACTTAGAGGTCTTCGCCAGGTATTTCGACATTCCCAAAAAGCAGGCGTCTCAACGAGCAGAAAGACTGCTTGAATTTATTGCCCTTCATCACCGCAAGAACGCTAAGGTGACCGAGCTATCAGGGGGTATGATGCGTCGATTAGTGCTGACGCGTGCGCTGATCAACGATCCGGATCTCCTGATCCTGGACGAACCCACAACGGGCCTAGATCCCCAGTCCCGTCACCAAGTGTGGGAACGGCTGGAAGAACTCAGGTCAAAAGGTCTTTCCATTTTGTTAACCACCCACTACATGGATGAGGCGTCTCGTCTGTGCGACCGACTGGTGATCATGGATCGGGGTCGTATTCTAGTCGAAGGAGAACCAACAGGCCTCATCAGAAAACACGTGGGACACGATGTCATCGAGGTGACCGCCCCCAGCCGTCAAGTGCGCACATACCTGGAGACCGAGCGTCTCCCATATGAGGATTTGGGTCATCGCCTGCTCATCTATGCCAAGGAGGGCGAGAAGCTGTTCCGCAAGATAAGCAACGAATATTGTCAAGAGGGTTGCATTTTGCGAATGGCCACCCTGGAAGACGTCTTCTTAAAACTAACCGACAGGGAACTAAGAGAATGAGCCCCAGGTCCTCGATTCGTATCTCAAAACGCTTCATAAGGGTCTGGCAACGCAACCTGACCGTGTACCAAAAGATCTGGAAGGTGGTTTTGCTTCCACCGATCCTTGAGCCAATTTTTTATTTGCTGGCCTTTGGGGTGGGATTGAGCGTTTTGGTCGGAGCCATCCACTATCATGGGTCTGACGTGTCTTACGTGGAGTTTATTGCCCCGGCCCTGATTGCAATCAACATGATGCAGAGCGCCTTCTTTGAAAATACCTATGCGTCTTTTGTAAGGATGTATTATCAAAAAACCTTTGACGCCATGATGGCTACGCCCCTTAACCTGGAAGAAATCATGACCGGCGAAATCGTTTGGGGGGCCACCAAATCGGTCATCGCTACGGCAATCATGCAGGGCGTCATCAGTCTGTTTGGTCTCGTCCAATATCCAGAGGGGCTTTTGATCATCCCTTTGGCATTTCTGGCCGGCATTGCCTTTGGGTCCATCGGTCTGTTTTTTACCGGCATGGTGCGGGCCATAGAAATGTTCAACTTGCCGATTTTCTTGTTCATTACGCCCATGTTTGTTTTCAGCGGCACCTTTTTCCCCCTTGAGAACCTACCCCTTTGGGCGCAGAGGTTGGCCCTCTTTTTTCCCTTGACCCACCTTGTCAACCTCACCCGGTCTCTTAGCCTCGGCTTGATGACCCCTGACCTGTTGTGGGGTCTTGGTTATTTATTGCTTTTTTCTCTCTTCTTCTTCCCCTTAGCCATTCTCAGAATGCATCGCCGGTTAATCAAATGACGATCTTCATATAGGAGTTGAGCCATGGATCTCAAGGTAGTGTTCAGTACTTTTGGGATGATCTTTCTTGCCGAACTCGGAGACAAGACCCAGCTAGCCACCCTTTGTTTCGCTGCCGAAAGCAAATCCCGGCTTGCCGTGTTCGTCGGGTCTGCGGCTGCATTGGTCGGGACTTCCTTGCTCACTGTCCTGGTTGGCGCCGGACTGAGCAAGGTGATTCCAACCGATTATGTAAAGACTGGTGCCGGGGTGCTCTTTGTGGTGCTGGGGCTGTGGATGATATTTGTTCCTGGAAACAGATAGAGAGGCGACCTCAGCCATGCCGGCGGGCAAATTCCTCCATGAAATCCACGAGGGCCTTGACCGCCTCCAGGGGGGTTGCATTATAGATGGAGGCCCGGCAGCCTCCCACGGAACGGTGCCCTTTGAGTCCGCCCATGCCAGTTTCTAAGGCCTTCTGGACAAACACCTTTTCCAGGTCCTCTGTGGGAAGGCGGAAGGTCACATTCATGACAGAGCGGCTTTCCTTTTCGGTGGTGCCCACATAATAGCCTGTTCTGTCAATGGTCTGGTACAGGAGATCTGCCTTTTGCCGGTTCAGTTCTGCCATGTTTTGGAGGCCCCCCATGGTCTCCTCCAGCCATTTCAGCACCCGTTGAATCGTGTAGATGGCAAAACAGGGGGGGGTGTTGAACATAGAATTTTTTTCCACGAAGGTCGTGTACTTGAGCATAGTGGGCAGGTGTTCAGGCACACGTTCCAGCATGTCCTGGCGAATGATGACCAGCGTGGCGCCCGCCGGCCCCAGGTTTTTCTGAGCCCCCGCATAGATGAGACCAAAAGGGGACGGATCAAAGGGCCTGCTCAGGATGTCCGACGACATATCACTAATCAGGGGGATCCCCCCCGTGTCGGGAAAAGAGGCCCATTGGGTCCCCTTGATGGTGTTGTTTGAGGTGAGGTGAACATAGGCAGCATCTGCGCCGAAAGAGATGTTTTTTGGAATATAGGAAAAATTCTTGTCCTCCGAGGAAGCAACAACCTGGATTGTCTTTCCCTGAATCCTTGCTTCTTTAATGGCCTTGGTGGCCCAGGTGCCCGTGTTGATATAATCGGCTGTCCGGCCTTCGGGCAATAGGTTCATGGGGATCATGCAAAACTGCATGCTTGCGCCACCTTGGAGGAAAACCACGCGAAAGCTGTCGGGAAGCTTCATAAGACGTCTCACGCGGGCCACGGCGTCTTCAATGACCTCGTCAAACCATTTGGACCGATGGCTCACCTCCGTAATCGACATCCCCGAGCCCCTGAAGCTCAGAAGTTCTGCCTGAATTTCCTCCAACACCGGCAAGGGAAGCGCTGCCGGCCCTGCATTGAAATTATGGATTCTTCCTTTCATTTCAACCTCCTGGATTTTGCGGGCAAGCTATAGAGAAAGGCCCCGGGTGTCAAGGGGAAAACCGGCGATTTGGGTCTAAGCCCCTTGACAAACCCTCTATGTTAGCAGTAAAAAAGCACCTCTGGAACACTCAAAAACCCGTTGAAGGAGAAGCAACATTGAAGGTCTTAGTGAGCGACAAGTTGGCAGCTATTGGCGTCAAGATGTTCGAAGAAGCCGAGGATATTGATGTCCACGTGAAGGTCGGCCTTCCGCCTGAAGAGTTAAAGGCCATTATCAAGGACTATGATGCACTGGTCATAAGGAGTGCTACGAAGGTCACCGAGGATCTCCTCAAGGCAGCCACTCGGCTAAGGGTCATAGGAAGAGCCGGCATCGGGCTGGACAATGTGGACATCCCCCAAGCCACCAAGCAGGGCATCGCGGTCATGAACACCCCAGAGGGCAATGTGGTGACCACCGCTGAGCATACGGTTGCCATGATGCTCGCCCTTTCTCGGAATGTCCCACAAGGTACGTCATCCTTGAAGGCCGGGCGCTGGGAAAAGAAAAATCTGCAGGGCAAAGAGATCTTTAACAAGACTCTGGGGGTCCTCGGCTATGGCCGCATCGGCAGTATAGTGGCGGACCGGGCGCGGGGACTCAAGATGCAGGTCATCGTGCACGATCCCTATGCGAACAAGGACCTGGTAGAACAGGCCGGTTTTGCCCTGGTTTCCCTAGAAGAATTTTACAGGCGTTCCGACTACATCACCATTCATGTGCCCAAAATGAAAGAGACCATCAACCTCATCGACAAAAAAGCCTTTGAGCAGATGAAGCCCGGCGTGATGATCATCCATTGCGCCCGTGGCGGTATCGTAAACGAAGGAGACTTGGCCGATGCCCTCCGGTCCGGACAAGTGGGCGCCGCCGCTCTGGATGTCTTTGAGACGGAGCCTCCAGGCCCCTCCCCCCTCTTTGAATTCGATAATGTCATTTGCACCCCTCACCTTGGGGCCTCCACGGCCGAGGCCCAGAGCAATGTGGCCGTAGCAGTGGCAGATCAGATCATCCGTTACCTCCAGACCGGAACGATCATCAATGCCGTCAACGTCCCATCTGTGACCGGTGAATTATTGGCCAAACTCCAGCCTTATCTGACCCTGGCCGAGCGCATGGGTTATCTCCAGGCCCAGCTGGCTGAAGGGGCCGTACAGGCAGTCACCATCAAGTATTCGGGAGATTTCCTGGGCCTTGATATGACCCCCGTGACCACGGCTGCCTTGAAGGGGCTGCTGGCCCTGTTTGTCAAAGATGACGTGAATTTCATCAATGCCCCCGTGATTGCCAAGGAACGAGGCATTAGAGTCACCGAGTCCCGTAGTGTGGAGGCTGAGGATTTTACCAATCTCATTACGATCGAGGCAACCGCCGCTAAAGGGTCCAACACGGTCTCCGGCACCATATTTGGGAAGCACGAACCACGAATTGTCCGGGTGAACACCTCTCGGGTCGAGGTCGTGCCCGAAGGTCACCTTCTTCTCATCCATAATATCGACAAGCCGGGCGCTATTGGCAGCATTGGAACCGTGCTGGGGCAACACAACATCAACATTGCCCGGATGCATGTGGGTCAGGAAAAGGATGGCGGCCGAAATGTCATCTTCCTGGACACAGATACCCCCGCACCCCCTGAGACGCTCGACGAACTCCGGGCCCTCCCTCTGGTAAAATCGGTCACGCCACTGGAGTTGTCATGCTCGTAACACGTCTCTTTCTTCAGAACGTTTGACTGTTCGGGTAACCCCCGCCCATGGCCGACCCTTAAGAAAGGGTCGACCTACCCACAAGCCACCACTGTCTTGACAACATAATCCCCAGTACGTATAAATGTAGCAGTCTGTTCGAACCCGTTCCTATTAGGCCTTGGATGGCAAGGGAGGCAAGTATGGCAGAAGAAGAAAAGGGATTTGTCATAAAGGATAAGCGAACGTTTTCATCGGAAACGGGAGAACCCAGGCCAGAAGGGCCAGAAGAAGCCACCGAAGAGGAGGCTGGGCCAAAGCAAGCCCCCCCTTCTGAATCTGAATCAGCGGCCGAAGAGCAAGCCCAGTTTCCTGAGGTGAATTTTTCCACCTTTGTCTTTTCGCTTAGCTCATCAGCCATCCTCCATTTTGGTGAAATACCGGACCCGACAAGCGGCAAGAAGAAAAAAAATCTGCCCATGGCCAAACAAACCATTGATATCTTAGGCATGCTGGAAGAGAAAACCAAAGGCAATCTCACCGATGATGAGAGCGACTTTCTCAAGAACATCCTATACGATCTCAGGATGCGTTATGTCAGGGAGACGACGTAGGTCTTTCTTGTTTAGGTCTCCGAATCTATCATGGAAGGAGAAATGTGAATGAACGCAATCAAGCCAACTCATACGAGCACATGGCGCGTGGGCTTTGCAGCCATTGTGGTGGCTTTGATCATAGCAGGCATGTTCTTGACCGCGGGTCTTGATCTTACCAAGGACACCTCGGCCTCGGACCCGTCTCTATCGATCATGGTACCAAGCAGTTTTTCGGAAGTGGCAAGAGCGGTTAGTCCAGCCGTGGTGAATATTCGAACGGAAAAGGTGGTCAAAGGGGGGAGACCGGCCTTCAGGCACTTTCGAAGTCCTTTTGGCGAGGAGGACCCCTTTCATGATTTCTTTGAAAAGTTTTTCGGAGATAGGCCCCGGCGAGAGTTTAAAGCGCGAAGCCTCGGTTCAGGTTTTATCATTGACAAAGAGGGGCACATCGTCACCAACAATCATGTGATAGAGAACGCCGACAAGATCAAGGTGAAGTTGAAAAACGGTAAAGAGTACAACGCTGAAATTGTTGGACGCGACCCAAAAACCGACATTGCCTTGGTCAAGGCGAAAGGATTGAAAGGTTTTCAGACTGTCAAGCTGGGTGACTCGGATGCCGTAAGGGTCGGGGAGTGGGTAGTGGCTATCGGAAGCCCCTTTGGACTGGAACACACGGTCACCGCAGGGATTGTCAGCGCCAAGGGCCGCGTGATTGGCTCTGGGCCCTACGACGATTTCATTCAAACGGATGCATCCATTAATCCCGGAAACAGTGGTGGGCCCCTTGTGAACATGCATGGAGAAGTGGTGGGCATCAATACGGCCATTGTTTCCAGAAGTGGTGGTAATGTGGGAATCGGCTTTGCCATCCCTGCCAACCTAGCTAAGGGGATCATTGAGCAGCTTCAAACATCGGGGTCCGTCACAAGGGGCTGGCTTGGTGTCAGCATTCAGGACCTCACCGCGGAACTTGCTGACTATTACGGTTTGAAGGATAGCAAGGGGGCCCTCGTCGGTGAAGTGTTTGAAGGAGATCCGGCTGACAAGGCAGGCATTAAGGCAAAAGATGTTATCATCGAAGTGGATGGCAAAAAGGTTGAAGACAGCAGGGACCTTTCCCGCACCGTTGCAGAGGTTCCCGTAGGCAAGAAAGTGACGATCAAAGTGCTCAGACAAGGCAAAGAGCGTACCTTCCGTGTCAAGATCATGAAACGCACGGATGAGAAAGAAACGCTTGCCATGAAAGGGCCCAGGGACAAGACTGATGTGGGCATGACTGTTGCTTTGCTGACGCCGCGACTGGCCAGGCGATTCAATATCTCTGAGACCGAAGGCGTTGTGGTAGTGGGCGTGGAGAAAGGCGGCCCCGCGGACCAGGCCGAGGTCCAAGAAGGCGATCTCATCCTGGAGATAGATCGCAGGTCCATAACGACCCTTGAGGACTACCATGCGCTCATGAGAGAAGTGAAAAAAGGCGAGACGGTTTCCCTGCTGGTGAGGAGAAGAACAGGCTTTGTTGCACTTAACATCACCAAATAGCTTGGCCGGTTGAGCCCGTTCAGCTGGTTCTGAAACGCCAAGGCTGATGAGCTCGTAAAAAGTCGATTTTACTCACTCCGTGAACATTTTGGGCGCCCTTAAGATGCTCAGCTAAAATGCTAAAACTCGGGCTAACACCCTCAAACAGTTAGCATTTTTCAACGCTGAACATCTCAAGTGCTTCTCTCCCAAAATGCTCAATGTCGTTCGCAAAATACTTTTTACGAGTTTGTCAACCTTGTGTTAGCGTCATTTTTCCGTTCTGGGTGTATTTCCCTTTCCCACACCGCAAGGGCAAATCTGAAAGGACATCGGGTTGCTGATTCGATTGGGAAAAAGAAAAAGGCTTCACCTTCGGCGTCGGGACCTTCTGTTTGTCTTACCGCCGCTGGCTTTCCTGGCGCTAGGGTTGGGTACCACAGTCGTGACCGCCTTGAATGCCTTCCGAGCCGATCGGAATTTTGGGGTCTGGTTCGACACACAACGGGGTGCATCCGCGGAATCACATTTTACCTTCAGAGATGACATCCTACCGCTGGTGAAGGACACGAAGTTTTATGAGGAACTAAACGATCACTTCTGGGAAACCGGCGAGGGGTTCTTGGAGGCCTCGAAGTATTCCCATACATCTGCGGCCGAGCTTCCACAGTTTCATTTGAACGTACCCGGGGGGGGGCTTGAGCGTCTGACAAGTGATCTCCCTGCAAGCGCCAGGAACTACCAACCGGGAACGCTCAAATTCAGGGGACGCATTTACAAGGTGAAGGCCCGTCTTCGTGGTGACGGTCCAGGCCACTGGACCATGGCCAAGAAATCCTGGCGCGTAAAATTGCGCAGAGGAGAAACGATTGATGGGAAATACCGCCGTCTGAACTTCGTCAATCCGAAATCCGGAAACATGTTGCGGAATCCTATGTCTTATTGGCTGGCGCCCCGGTTCGGCTTGAAAGCCCCTGACTGCGTCCCCTGCGCATTGTACGTCAATGGCAAGTATCACGGGGTCTATCTGTTTACCGAGCAGGTGGACGAATACTTCCTTCGAAGATGGCACCTACCCCGTGGGGACATCTTCTATGGGGAAGTCAAGGCCGTGAGTTGGCTACAAGCCGAGCGTTGGGATCACCACGTGCCAAGGGTTGGGAATCCGGAAAAAGGCGTTCAGCACTTCCAAGCCTTATTCAATCTAGTAGGGGATTTGGAACTCCCCTTGGTCGATTTTTGCGAACAACTGCCTCGCATTGTGGACTTGGAAAACTACATTGATTTCCTGGCCCTCCATACGTTTTCGGGAACTTACCAACCCAGCGCTGTTCACAACCAGAAACTGTACCTGGACACAGTCTCTCTCAAGTTGGAGCACTTTGTCTGGGACTTCTACGGCCATGGCAATGCGAGCAGGCGTTATGAGCACCCCTTGACCCCCCTCGCAGATCGGTTTTATCGCATTCCACCGTGGGTCAGCACCCTTTACCGCCGAATCCACGAACTCCTTCAGGGTCCTGCCCGCACTGAGTATCAGACGGCATTCATTGCCGAGACGTCCGCAAGAATGAAAAACGGGGTACGCCTGGATATGGCAAAGGCGCACCACCAGGGTGGAAGTGTTTGGCAATTTCGTCGAGGCTATGGCCATAGGAAATGGGAAAAAGAGGTGAAGAGGCTGACAAGGGTTGTGGCGGGTCGGAACGAGGTTCTGAGGAACATGCTGGCGGATTCCCGGCTTTCCTTGCATCTTACCAAGCCTGAGAAGAAAGGGCAGCCCTGGGTTCTGCGGGCTGACGCCTACGGTTTGGTCGCGGCCCGGCTAGAGCGCCTCACTCTTAAGGGGGCCTTGCCCCACGAGGAAACGTTAGGAATTTACCAGGATCGCAACCGTAATGGCACGCTGGACAAAGAAGATGAAAGGGTCTTTACCGGCAAGATGAAAGACGGTCTATGCGATGTCGACTGGGAAGAAACCCTTTTTCCTGGCCGGGCCAAAGGTCCCTGGCCCAGCAA
>DAOUZN010000058.1 GCA_030665585.1 Deltaproteobacteria bacterium
TTCTGGCATTGATCGCCAGTCTTGAAGGGCCCAAGAAAGTTGTGATGAGCATTTGAGAGTACAACTCTCGCTCGAAAAGAATAGAGAACGGCATGGTGTCGGGGCCTGTGGAACGGGGGGAACAAGCCTCTTGCTTGCGGGTCAGCCACATATGAGGAGAGGCGAACTAAGACTTATTGCTTTTCTTACCTTCTTCGGTCAACAAACCCTTCGCCCGCAGTTTCCTTCTCTTTTGCCGACGCCTCCGTCGGCGGTCGATCTCCTTTCGTCTTTCAATCTTCTTGTGACGTGACATAGGCGTTTATCCTTTTCCTCCTTTAAGACTTCCCAAGCATCTGTCTTGCGGCAGCCATGACGGCCTCGGCCGTAAAACCGAACTTTTCTAAGATAATACCCCCAGGTGCAGACGCTCCAAAGCGTTCGATGCCGAGGATCTTGCCTCCAGGTGCCACATAGCGCTCCCATCCCATGGGTACACCCGCTTCGACAGCCACCCGGGCCCTGACACTGGCCGGCAAGACTTCATCCCGATAGCTCCCATCCTGAGCCTCAAAGATCTCCCAGCTGGGCATGCTGACTACGCGCACTGCAACCCCTTGCTTGACGAGTTGCTCATAAGCAGCCAGGGCTATGTGGACCTCTGATCCGGTGGCCAGGATCAGGAGTTCCGGTGTGCCTTGCGGGGCTTCGGCCAGGACATAGCCGCCACGCAGGAGGCCTTCAGGTGAGGCAAACCGACCCTGATCGATCACCGGGAGCTTTTGACGAGTCAGAATTAGCGCCGTGGGGCCGTCATTGCGACTCAGGGCAAACCGCCACGCAAAGACCGTCTCGTTAGCATCGGCGGGCCGCAGCACCACCAGATTCGGTATAGCTCGCAGGGCTGCGACCTGCTCCACGGGCTGGTGGGTCGGCCCGTCTTCTCCCACGGCCACCGAGTCGTGGGTGAATATATAGATGACCTGCAGCCTCATGAGGGCTGCCAGGCGTATGGATGGCCGCATGTAATCGCAAAACACCAAGAACGTAGCCCCGAAAGGCACCAAGGCCTGACTCAGGGCCATGCCATTCAGGATTCCGCCCATAGCGTGTTCCCTGATGCCAAAGTGGACGTTTCTTCCACAAGGATCGGCCTTGAGAACGCCAAGACTTTTCACGTAGGTCTTCGTGGAGGGGGCAAGGTCTGCCGAGCCGCCCAACAGGGCAGGCAGCTTTGGGGCCACCCCCTCAAGGACCTTGCCCGAAGCACTCCGCGTGGCTATGGGGCCGTGGTCGGGCTCAAAGTTCGGCAGGCCTTCTTGCCAGCCCTCAGGCCAATCTTTGTCGTGGAAGGCCTTCCACTGGCTGGCCAAATCTGGGTGATCCTTGGCGTAAGACTCAAAGAGCGACGACCACTCTTCCTCTTTTTGCCGGCCCGTTTCCATGACTCTTCGAAGGTGGGCTAGGGCTTCCTCAGGGACATGGAACAGGGCTTCAGGCCAGTCGAATCGCTTTCGGACCAACGGCACTTCTTCTGCTCCTAGGGGTTCACCGTGGGCCGATGCCTTGTCCTGTTTGTTGGGGCTTCCATAGCCCAGGTGGGTGCGGGCAATGATCAACGAGGGCTTCTTTGTTTCTTTTTTTGCGGCAACCAGGGCTGAGGCGATTTGAGGAAGATCATAGCCGTCCACCTCTTGTACGTGCCAACCGTACGCCTCGAAGCGCTTTCCAACGTCCTCCGTGAAAGCAAGGCTAGTACTGCCCTCAATGGTCACGTGGTTGTCCAGATATAGGTAGACCAGACGATCCAGGCCGAGATGGCCGGCCATCGAAGCCGATTCTGAGGAGATGCCCTCCATCATGTCTCCATCGCTCACCATGGCATAGATGAAATAATCAACAATGGGGTATCCCGGGCGGTTGAAATACTCAGCGAGATATTCTTGGGCCATGGCCATGCCTACGGCGTTTGAAAACCCTTGCCCCAAAGGCCCCGTCGTGGTTTCTACACCCGGGGTCAGGCCGTACTCGGGATGCCCCGGGGTCTTGCTATGCCACTGGCGAAACTGCCGAATATCCTCAAGAGAAACCTCATAGCCCGTGAGATGAAGAAGGGCATAGAGCAGCATGGAACCATGGCCTGCAGACAAGACGAACCGGTCCCTGTTGGGCCACTGGGGGTTGGCTGGATGGTGTTTCAGAAACCGGGTCCAAAGCACGTAGGCTATGTCTGCGGCCTCCATGGGCAACCCGGGATGGCCCGAACGGGCTTGTTCCACAGCGTCCACAGCGAGCATCCGTATGGTGTTGATGCAAAGCTGATCGAGCCTGTCGCCTTCTTTCATCTGTTCAACATCTGTGGTCATCTCTCGAGCAGATTTCACTTGCCTCCTCCATGTGGGTTACGCCTGGTTGGGTCACATTTTAGCCGTTTGAAAATGTTATTGCATCGCTGCCCCTGAACGCTTGGGGAGCAGCCGTTGAGCGTCTACATATGGCACAATCTCTTGCCGTTTTAAAGCCTTGACTGAAAATTTTTTTTACGAAGCTGTTCAGGAGGTGGTTGCCTGGGAAAACCGCTTCGTGGGTTTCTAACTACTCAGAAATGCTACGTTTCATTTGACACTTCCGGACTCTTTGAGCTATAGGTAGGCACGTTATTCCCTAACCTGATTGTGGACCCCTGATACCCATGACCATTTCAGACTACATTGTAAAAAGGATCCAGGACAAGAAAACGGATTATACAAAGTACGGCTTTACTCGCGTGGAAAGCAATGCCTTGAAGACCTTCTTTGACCTGGCCCAGGAGTTTGAGCGCATAGAGGATGTATACCAGGTATCGGCAGCCATACCCAAGGCCTTCTTTAACCTGGATGCGCGGCTCTATGTCATGGATCCCATGCAAAACCGCTTGGCCCTCGTCTCAAGCAGCCAAGACGGGCAGGAAAACCTGGGGGGGTCTCCCCCCAGCGAGATGAGACCCGCTGAGCATCCTTACTTTATGAACGCCTCCATGGTACTCACCATACGGGGGAACCAAGTCTTGCTGGAGCAATCCCCCCATTCGTCTGAGGATGATGTTCTAGGGATACTGGAGGTGTATCCTTGTGGAAATCTCGATAGGCATCAGGCCCTGTTTTTTCAAAAATATGCCAATCGCATCGGCTTTAGTTTACACATTCGGTTTGTGCTCCAGAAAAACATCGAACATGTGAAGTTTATCCGAAACCTCGTCAGGGACGTGGAACACAACGTGATTGTGCCGAACATGATCTACAAACTCTTTCTGAGACGCCTGGGGGGCAAGATTTCGAAAAACAGGGAGATCGAAACACTCCTCAGACAGCTCATGTCCGCACCTGAGTCCAAACTCAAGGCAGAGGTGGGACCGCTTTTAGACGAGCTCACCGAGGTGAACCGCGGGCTCATACAAGAGTTTACAAGCATTCAAAAGCATTACCAAAACACCAGCTTGTTTCTCGAGACACTCCTTCGTAGGAGCCATTTTGACGAGGGCCGCCTCACGCTTCGAACCAAGGCCTGCAACATGAAAAAGGCGGTCCTTCTCACGCAGTTGGAGCAGTTTGCCGGCCGATTTGCCGACAAAGGGATTGCGATAGACGATGACTACAGCGGGATACCTGATGAGGACACGATATCCGTGGTAGATATCGGCCTGATGGCCCAGGTCTATGCAAACCTTTTCTCAAACGCCCTTAAGTACACCGAAGAGGTGATCATGGCGAACGGCGAGCGGAGGAAATACGTGGCTTACGGAAGACAGAGGCTCAAAGACTACTTCGGCCCGGGCAAGGACGGGATCAAGTACAATGTATTTACCACGGGTCCACACATCTCTTCTGAGGACCGGGCACACATCTTCGAAGAGGGGTATCGAGGTTCCAGTGCTTCAAAGACGCCGGGAACCGGCCATGGCCTCACGTTCGTAAAAAACGCTGTGGAGATACACGGCGGGGTAGCCGGCTACGAGGCGACCCAGTACGGGAATAACTTCTACTTTATCATGCCCGGGTGAAGCTCCCCGACCAAAGGTCGGGGCTTCCCGGTAAGGTATGAGGCCATTTTCATATAGATTCCCTTGACTCTGACCAAAGGTCGGGGCTTGCGGCAAGCAGCCCGGTCATCTTGACGAAATCGCAAGATGTCCTACGTGAACGATAATGAATGACCAAGACTCGTTTCGAAGCGGGCAACCTTATATCCATTGAAGAGGATCCTATGCCGGCCACAGATATTGCCCAGATGAAGAAAGACGCAAGGAACATCTTTTGGGCGGGTGTTCAAGAGGTGGAGGCTGAGGCGGCTGTTCGCCGGCATTGTAAGGTGCAAGGTAACCGTCTTACAGTGGACAAGAGGGTCTATGACCTAAGGGCATTTCAAAACACCTATGTGATCGGTGCCGGAAAGGCCGGGGCATCCATGGCCAAGGCCCTGGAGGACATGATAGGTGAGAAAATCACGGCCGGTCTGATCAATGTAAAATACGGTCACCTCGCCGACTTGAGGCGGGTGAAACTGATCGAGGCGGGTCATCCTGTGCCGGATGAGCCGGGAGAGGCCGGGGCACGGGCTATCTTTGACATGGCTTCCAGGGCGCAGAGGCAAGACCTGATCATCTGTCTGCTTTCAGGCGGGGGCTCGGCCCTTCTTCCCCTGCCGGTTGAAGGTGTGAGCCTTGGGGACAAGCAGGATACCACCAAGATCCTTCTGGCTTGCGGGGCCACCATTCATGAAATCAATGCAATACGCAAGCATATATCCATGGTGAAAGGGGGCGGCTTGGCGCGGGCAGGTCATCCCGCAACCCTGATCTCCTTAGTGCTTTCCGATGTGATTGGAGACGACTTGGATGTGATTGCCTCAGGTCCTACAGAGCCGGATCCCAGCGGATTTGAGGACTGCATCAAGATTCTTGAAAAATACGGCATCCGAGACAAGGTGCCCGAAAGGGTCTTAGGTCATATTCAAAAAGGCCTGGAGGGCAAAGTCGCCGAGAACCCGAAGCCGGGAGATCCTGTATTTGCGACCGCGCAAAGCGCCATTGTAGGGAGCAACATAGAGTGCATTCTGGCTGCCCAAAAGAAGGCCCGCGACTTGGGGTACCGCACACTGGTCCTTTCCACCATGGTAGAAGGGGAGACCAGGGAGGTGGCTCAGGGGCACGCCAGTATCGCCAAAGAGATCTTGAAGAGCGGCCACCCCGTGTCCCCACCCGCCTGCGTGCTTTCAGGTGGTGAGACCACCGTGACGATCGTGGGCCGGGGTTTGGGAGGCCGCAACCAGGAGTTCGTGCTGGCTGCGGCCATCAGCCTGAGTGGCTGGAAACAGGTGGTCGTCCTGAGCGGGGGGACCGATGGAACAGATGGACCGACTGATGCCGCCGGGGCTGTGGCCGACGGGATGACGGCCCAAAGGGCTCAAACATTGGGGCTGGACCCTGCCGCGTTCCTGTCCAATAACGATTCCTATCACTTCTTTGAAAAACTCGGGGATCTTCTCAAAACCGGACCGACCAACACCAATGTGATGGACCTGCGGATTATGTTGGTGGTTTAGATCCTGTCAACGCTGACCAGTGCTAAGAGAGGTGTCTCATGAGCGAATTTCATCAGGAAGGCCCTATTACAACCATTCACGGGTTTTACGACCTTTTTGACCCCGAAGCCTACCTGGCAAGGCTGGAAAGAAAATTGGAGAAATTCTCCAGACATATGTGTATCAGCCTCCTTCTGCCGTCTCTCTACGAAGAAATTCATGTGCCTGAAGTCCTGGACAACATCATCCACCAGATCAATCAGGTGAATTATCTATGTAGCGTGGTCGTGGCCCTGGGAGGGGCTAAGGAAGAAAGGGAGTTCCTGGAAGCCAGAGCGTATTTCAGCCGGCTGAAAAAAGAGAATCGGGATGTCAAGGTGGTGTGGGTAGACGGGCCCAGGATCGGCAAGATCTTCAAGAAACTTCAAGACCAAAAGATTCCCATTGGTGTGCCGGGAAAGGGCCAGTCTGTGTGGATTACACTGGGATATCTCTTTGCCGGCGAAGTTGGTGATGTGATTGCCTTGCACGACTGCGACATTGTCGCCTATGACCGGTTGCTCCTCGGTCGCCTCATAGAGCCCACGGCCAACCCCAACAACGACTTTGAGTTCTGCAAGGGTTATTACGCGAGGATTTCACCCACCGAGAGGGAGATGAAGGGAAGAACCAAGAGGCTTTTTGTGGACCCCTTTCTGGAGGCCCTGGTCAATATCATGCACGATCGGGGTCAGATCAAGCTGGAGGAGTTCTTCCGTTATCATCGCACCTTTCGTTATCCCCTGGCCGGGGAGTTCAGCTGTGTGACCCGCCTCGCTCGGGCCATCAACATGGCCTATGATTGGGGGCTGGAGGTGAGCACCCTGTCCGAGGTGTATACCCGCCTGACCCCAAAGAAGATCGCCCAGATCGATCTTTGCAAAAACTATGAGCATAAACACCAGGAACTTTCTGAAACAGATGGCAGCAAGGGCCTTCATCGCATGGTGGTGGACATTGCAAAATTCTATCTGAACTACGTACGCTCACACGGCATGGCGATTGATGACGCCTTTATCGATATGCTCCAGCATACCTATTACAGTACGGCCCTAGGCTTTGTGAAGAGTTACAGCGACGACGCCGAGTCGAACGACCTGATCTATGACCGCCACCAAGAAGAACTTAGCGTCCGGTACTTCAGGGATTTCATCGCTACCGCCTGGGACCAGGCCAGTCAGGAGAAGGAGGGCACCCAGATTCCGTCGTGGAACCGGGTCATTTACTCTGTGCCGGATATCTATGAAGATTTGTTGGCGGCCGTAAAAAGAGACAATGCGTAAAGCCTGGATGATTTTATGAGCAAATCTCTCAGAGTCTGGTTCCTGGCGCCGGAGGTCGCCCCTTTTGCCAAGACCGGTGGGCTGGCTGACGTGGCGGGCTCCCTGCCCGGCGCCCTTATGAAGCTGGGTGTGGATGTGAGGGTGGCCCTGCCGATGTACCGCATGGTCAGGGAAGGAAACTTTGCCATGCACGAGGTCTTTCCCGGACTCGAAGTGCCTTTGGGCGATGAGACCCTTCAATGCGATGTTCTGGAAACGACAACCGACCACGGGGTCCCTGTGTATCTTTTTGACAGGGAAGACCTCTTTGACCGTCCGGATCTGTACGGTACGCCGGAAGGGGATTACAGTGACAACCTGGAGCGGTTCACCTTCTTTACCCGAGCCGCCCTCCTTCTTGCGAAAAAGACCGGTTTTCATTTTGACGTGGTCCATTGCCACGACTGGCAGACTGGTTTGGCCCCAGCCTATCTGAAAACCCTTTACCGAGACGATCCCTTTTTTTCTCAAGCGGGTTCGGTTTTTACCATCCACAACATGGGCTATCAGGGACTTTTTCCTGCTGAGAAACTTTCCACATGCGGGCTGCCAGCCAGCGAGTTCCACCCAGAAGGCCTGGAATATTGGGGAAATATCAGTCTGTTGAAGGCAGGCCTTGTATACGCGGATGCCATCACCACGGTGAGTCCCCGGTACAGCCAGGAAATCCAGACGCCTGAATTCGGGATGGGCATGGACGCTATTCTGAGAAACAGGTCGGATGACCTCCATGGCATCATCAACGGGGTAGATTACCATACCTGGAATCCTGCTACGGATCCCCACCTTCCTGCCCACTACAGCGTCCGTCATATGGACGGGAAAAAGGCCTGCAAGGCCGCCCTGGCCCATGAAATGGGTGTGGATCACCAGTTTTTGGCCCGGCCGTTGTTGGCGGTGATCTCGCGGCTCACCGTCCAGAAAGGCCATGATTTGTTGCTGGAGATCGTACCGGATGTGGCCAGACTGGATGTCGGGCTGGTCATTCTGGGCGCAGGCGAACAGAAGTATCAGCAAGCCTTGGGGTTCCTGGGGCAAGAGCATCCAGAAAGGCTGGCGATCAGGGTCGGGTTTGATGAACCCCTAGCCCACCGGATCATGGCGGGTGCTGATATGTTGCTGGCCCCTTCGCGCTACGAGCCCTGTGGACTGACCCAGATCTATGCCCTAAAGTATGGAACGGTTCCTATTGTGCGGGCCGTGGGTGGCTTTGATGATACGATCCAGCAATTTGATCCGAGTTCAGGCCAGGGGACGGGATTTAAGTTCTTGGAGCATGAGCCAGGGGCTGTTTTGGACCGGATCAAAGAAGCGATCCAAACATATTACAACAAAGCAGCCTGGCAAAAATTGGTGAAGAATGGCATGAGGGCCGACTTTTCTTGGAGTGAATCAGCCCGAGAATATGTTGCGCTGTATGAAGAAGTGAGACAAAGGCGAGAGAACTCACATACGGGGTTCGCACAAGACAGGGTATCATCCAGATATGAAAGGGGTGTGAGATGAGAAAGAGATTCAAAGAGGTGCCTGTAAAAGACCTCCGTCTTCACATTGATCCAAAAAGCCTTAAGGTTCGTTCAACGGGCCAACTCTGCCCGGCCACGCAAGGGATCGTTGGACAGGATCGGGCCATTGAAGCCTTGAAGTTCGGCATCGGGATGCATGACCCTGAGTACAATATCTACATTGCAGGACCGAGCAACACGGGCGCCACTTACATCGCGCGGGCCTTCCTGGAAGAGGTGGCGAGCCAAGAGCCTCCCCCACCAGACTGGTGCTATGTATACGACTTCAAGGAGCCTGACAAACCGAGGGCCTTGAGACTGGCCAAGGGGCGAGGAAAAGAACTGAAAAAGGCCATGGATGATCTGATTGAGGCCTTGGGCAAGGATGTCCCGACGGCTTTCAATACGGATGACTATAGGTACAAGGCGCAGGTCCTCCGGCAGGAGTTCGAAAACAAGCGCCGAAAGGTCATCGATGCTCTGCGGGAACAAGTTGAGGCCCAGGGCTTTTTGTTGCAGGTGGACCCTCAAGGGGTCTCCATTATGCCCGGCAAGGAAGGAAAGATCATCCCCCCCGAGGAGTTGGCCAAGTATTCTTCGGAGGAAAAGAAGGCCTTACGGGATCGGGGCGACAATCTGTCCGTAGAGATGAATCAGTCGATGAGCGAGATCGCCGAACTGGAGGCGGGCTACACCGAACGCCTTAAGAAGCTGGACAAGAAGGTGGCGCTCTCGGTTGTGGGGAAAAGGATGCAACACACGTTTGAGAAATTCAAGCATCACCCACAGGCGGTGGACTTCCTTGAGGCGGTGAAAAAAGATATCCTCGAGCATATCGATGATTTTCGAAAACGGCCGGAGGAAAAATCGCCCCAGATGCCTGTTGCCGGGATGGCTTGGCCCCCTGCCCTGAACAAATACAGGGTAAATGTGTTGATTGACCGTTCTGAGGCAAAGGGCGCCCCTGTGGTCTACACCTCAAATCCGACTTACCCCGCCCTTTTTGGAAGGATAGAAAAGGAAGCTGTTTTCGGCACCCTGGTCACCGACTTTACCATGATCAAACCAGGCGCTCTGCACGAGGCCAATGGCGGATACCTGGTGCTGAAGGCCACAGACATCTTGAAGTGGTACTTTGCCTGGGAGGCCCTTAAGCGGGCTGTCAGACACGAAGAAGTAAAGATCGAGGATATAAGCGAAATGTATGGTTTTATCACCACCAAGACCCTGAAACCTGAGCCTATCCCCCTTGACGTCAAGCTCGTGGTGACAGGCGATCCGTATCTCTACGAACTCCTCTACATCTATGATGACCGCTTTAAACAGATGTTCAAGATCAAGGCCCACCTAGATGATCAGACGGAACGGAACAGAGCCAGTATGCGCCAGAGCATGCATTGCATGGCAAGGTTTTGTGAAGAGGAAGACTTGAAGCATGTGGATCGCACAGGGATGGCCCGGCTCATTGAATACAGCCTGGAACTCACGGGCAACAAAGACAAGATGACGCTTAAGCTGGGCGCCATCGCTGATATTGTCAAGGAGGCCAATTATTGGGCCGTGCAGGAAAAATCAAAGTATATTCATGGCTCCCACGTCGAAAAGGCCCTGGAGAAGAAGAGGTACCGTGCCAATCTTGTGGAAGACCGGGTCCAGGAATTGATCAAGAAGGACATCTTCTGGGTGGAAACCGATGGCTATAGGCTGGGCCAGATCAACGGCCTAAGCATCCTGCAGACCGGTGACTACATGTTTGGAAAGCCTGGCCGCATTACGGCCAATGTGTCCATGGGCAAGGAGGGGGTCATCACCATTGATCGACAGTCGCGACTCAGTGGCAAGATCCACACCAAGGGTGTGATTATTCTGAGCAGCTATCTGCGGGAGCACTTTGCCCAGGACAAACCTCTGGCATTAACAGCGAGTCTTTGTTTTGAGCAGACCTACGGCATGGTGGATGGGGACAGCGCCTCCAGCACAGAGCTGTTTGCCCTGCTTTCTGCCATCGCCGGTGTGCCGATCTTTCAAGGCCTGGCGGTCACCGGTTCGGTGAGTCAGAAAGGGGAGATTCAGCCCGTGGGTGGCGTGACTCGCAAGATCGAGGGGTTCTTTGACGTTTGCAGCCACAAAGGCCTGACGGGCAAGCAGGGGGTCATCATGCCCAACAAGAGCGTCAAGGACCTCATGCTCAAAACGGAAGTGGTCAAGGCGGTTCAAAAAGGCAGGTTTCACATCTATCCCATCAAGACCATTGAGGAAGGCATTGAAATCCTTACCGGGATGAGGGCCGGCAAGTTGGGAAAAGGCGGGACGTATCCGAAGGGCACGCTGTTCCGGTTGGTGGATGATCGCCTCAGGGCGTTTGCCGAAAAGGCCAGAGACTTTGCCAGGGAGAAGCAAGAAAAGTAGGCGTTCACCAAATCGTTTCCACCTCATACCTGCCGAGTTGTGGGTCAGCGGTCAGAATGGGAAGTTTTTCCATTTGGGCTTGGGCGATGAGCATGCGGTCAAAAGGATCTTTATGGTAGCCAGGAAGGCTGTAGACGTGCAAGGCGTGACTCATCTGAACAGGCAAGCCATGAATAGCATTGATGGCCAGCTGTTCCGAAATAAAACCTTCCAGATTGTCGGGCAGATCCAGTTTGCCGAGCTTAGCCTTGATTGCCATTTCCCAGCCGCTTGCCGCACTGAGGAACAGGTCGTTACGTCCATCTCGAATGATCTCGCGGACACGAGGTGACAGTTGAGGGTTGTCAGTAATCCACCATAAAAAGGTATGGGTATCCAGGAGCATTCTCATTGTTCAAATGCCTCAAGAATGGAAGCGGGTAATGGCGCATCAAAGTCAGGCGCTACGGTGATTTTCCCCTTGGCGCTTCCCGGAACACGCTCGACCGGCTTGTCTGTCACTGGAACAATGCGAGCAATCGGTTTTCCGGCCTTGGCGATTATGATCTCCTCCCCGTTTCTCACGCGAGCCAGGAGTTTAGAGAAATGGGTTTTGGCTTCGTGAATATTGATCTTTGCCGACATCTGATTTCACCTCCTCAAAATCCAGGATAAAAAATAAGGATAGACTAGTGCCCATCCACGAACCGAAGAGGGCGCTGGACAGTGTCCAATTCAGAAATGAGCAATTTTTTTGATGAGCAAGGCCGCACAAGGGTTTACGGCGAGGCGTACATAATGTACGTCGCAGCCGAAAACCCGCGGAGAACGC
>DAOUZN010000025.1 GCA_030665585.1 Deltaproteobacteria bacterium
TCTCATTTTTCTTGTGTCGCTCTATCTCAACCAGTGTGCCCTGAATACCCTCTTGCTGTGACAACTCGACAATCTGATTCAGATCTACTCCGTATTCCTCCAGGGCCGAAACTGCTTGCTTTGGCATGAGCCTTGTTGCGAAACGAATAATTGCCACGGGAATGGTGATCGTGGTTTCTGGTTCTGTCTCGCCTCCTTTGAATATGCTGATTTTCAAGCCTTTCATAGATTGCCCCCTTTTTTTTCTAGATAAAGGATGCGGAGAATAATGTCAAGGGATATTAACGGGTTAGAATGAATGATGGGGCTTGGCGAGAGCCCGGATATCTCTCTCTGTCCGTGTATGCTCCCGGAGTTCTCAACGGCATTTGTTTCGATAGATTCTGGAGAGCTAAAACATTTGGGCTTTCAAATAGTTGCCTGATAGCAGAGAGATTGAGTTGCGCCGTTTCAAAGATTGTTTCTTGTTATCTACGCCTCGTTCTCATGCCCATCAGCTAAAAAAGGTCACAACCGGCTCCGCCTTCCTTTGGGGTCACGTGAAGAACCCGTTACGGTCTAATGACATCCTGCGCACTCGCTGTGGCCCTCATGGCATTCCAAGCAGTCCTTCTCTGGTCTAAACTCTTGGCCGACACTCTCAATGTGTGCGTTTTGCAACACCCCTTCCATGAAGTGGCATTTGCGGCAAAGCGTTTGGTCTGGGTGGATAGCCGACAGCCTCATAATCCTGTCCAACTCAATCAGGGGACCTCCGCATTTGGGACACATTGTCCAATCTTTGTCACCTATGATTTGGCACTTCGGACAGAAAGTTCTTGCAGAGAGTGGCACCGCATGTTTGGCTTGACCTTCATCGGACGTTTCAGACTTCTTCTTGCCGTGACATCGGATGCATCGAGGGTCCGCGAGGCGTTGCTTCAAAAACGCTTCATGTTTCTCTTTCGGGATGCCGCCCTTTTGTCTAAGCTTTTCGCCGCGGACATGGCAGTCGAAACAATCTTGACCTTTCAATGCCTCATGCATGGCGCGTGCGCCAGGACTTTTACTGTGGCATTTTATGCACCGGTGCTTAACCTCCGCGGCAAGCGGACCAGACAAACAGACAAGCATCAGAGACAGGCCTACCAATAAGCGTCTTCTATTCATCACAGACCCTTCTTCCTTATTAATCTCCCGGCTTCTACACAATGTGTCAACAGGCTATCTCAGGTCATATGAATGCCGCCAGTCATGTGGACTGGCCAGCCGTCCCGGAACGGACAATGGGGTTGGCTTGCCCCAGTGTCCTTTCAAGCCGGTCAAGGAGTTCTTCCATTTTTTCGTTGACCTTCCCAAAAGGAGCCTTTGGTGCAAGCATTTCCTCAGGGCCCTGCACGTATGGCCCCTTTTCGAGGTCTGCCCCACATTCAAGGAGCAGCTGTTCCACGCTGTGTTTGGTGAAATCCAGGTGAAACTGAAGCCCCACCACTCTGTCAGCATATACGAAAGCCTGGTTCAGGCACGCTTCACTTTCTGCAACCCTAACCGCCTCCTGGGGCAAATCAAACGTGTCTCCATGCCAGTGAAACACCGTAAGGGCCTTCGGAAAGCTATCGAACAGCGGCGAGCTTTTTCCTTCTTGTGTCAGCGTAACAGGAAACCACCCGATCTCTTTGTATGAATTTGGATAAACCCGGGCTCCGAGCACTTCGGCGATCAGCTGAGCCCCCAGGCAAATCCCCAGGATCGTTTTCCCTGCGACAATCGCTTTTTCTATGAACCGCTCTTCTTTCTTGAGCCAAGGACAATCGTTGGCATTATAGGTACTCATGGGACCGCCCATGACAATGAGCCAGTCGAGCTTTTCCACATCAGGCAATGTGTCGTCGGCATAGAACCGCGTAGCGGTACGCACATACCCTTTGGGGGCTATCCATTTTTCAATACTCCCCAATCCCTCAAAAGGTACGTGCTGAAAATAGTGGATTCTCATCCGAGCCCTGCTACCATACGGGTTTAAGTCCTTTGTTGTGTCAAGACTTGCGCCTTAACCCACTGCATGCACAGGAGAGGTAATGAAGCGACTTTTACGGGAATTATTAATTGAATACTATACAGAAGCCAAGTTTTCTTTGACTTAAATCAAGAGAATGGGTGTTCCTGATCACCAGGAACTTCTGCACGCATATTCATTCAGGGGTGCTTTACATAATCGTGGATATTCGAAGCGAGGAATTTTTCAAGCTATCTTGCCACGTTCTTTAATTTGCGGGGCTCTCGATTAGGTATCTAAAAAAATCAGACTTTCAAATAGTTGTCCCTGAATAGCAGGTATACGACACCCTGTGGGTAATCATTGGGCGCACAAGGTAAGATGCCTATGCAATATTGTGACCTTTGTCAGGGTGGGGGGCGAAATCTTGAAAAGTAATGGCACCCGGAGTCTCTAAGCTGGGAAGACATCGAAGAACCAAGGCTGGAATGTTACCATTCTCCGGACCCCGCGATAAGACCGGCTAATCCTGGCTCTCATTAAACGGCGGCGATTTACGTGTGTTTGTATGGATCAGAGAATGGCTTAAATCTTTTGAGTAAGGATCGCGACAAAACGTCTGAAAGAGTGTTTAAAGTTCAACCTTGTGTCATACGGATTCTCAGGATTGCAGAACCTTGTTGACATGTGCTGTATACACTGGGAAACCTTGACATATGGAAAATCGAGAAGAAAAGGATGCATGTTTTGCTCAGCTGTGCGGAGACTCTCCCTGTCGTACGGCATGCTCCCTAGATATTCAGGCTTCAAGCGGAACCGGCCTTCGCTTGCATTGATGTTCTTATTTACAATCCTCTCGATGCTGTCATAGATCTTGACTCCCTGCTCAAGGTGGTTGACCTGGTTGATCACCAGCATCGGAGAAAATGTAAACTCAGGTGTGTATTCGGTGAGTCTCGTCTCTAGTCTCTCTTCGATTTCCTTGTAGCGAAAAAACGCAGCCTTGGCGCATGCGTATCCGCTGATTAGGTCTTGGGGGGTCGTCACGATCACTGTATGATCGGCTCCAAGGGCAAAATCGAGAACTGTGCGAGCTATCCCAGCACCGAGGTCAAAGACGACAAAATCATAACCCGCGCTTGTCTTTTTGAAGTGCTTAATAAACTTCACCTT
Organism: Deltaproteobacteria bacterium; assembly: GCA_030665585.1. Lineage (GTDB taxonomy): Bacteria > Desulfobacterota > Desulfobacteria > Desulfobacterales. Next base: position 3,149 of record DAOUZN010000025.1, read on the forward strand.
CTGAGCATAGTACAGATTGGCCAGCTTGAACTCACCGTATGTGCCGCATATGAGGTCGAAACGGAAAGTTGTCGGAACAACGATATGCTTCATATCCTGATCTTTTTGCAGGAAGTGCCATAGGTGGTATTTGGCGAAGATACCAAGCTTAGTTGAGATGTCAGCACTACCTAGATCCGCATCGATGAGAAGAACTTTGGCTCCGGTTTTGGCCAAGGCATAGGCAAGATTGATGGAGAAATGTGTCTTGCCCACACCTCCCTTGTTGGAGACAACCGAAACCGTCAGGGGGCCTGTCTTCCCTGCCTCAGCCTTTTTCTCTTGTGTGCCCTTAAGAGCTTCTTGCTGCCCTTCGGTAGCACCCCTTGAAGGTTGTTCATAGGTCTGTCGGAGGGCAACAGAAAGTGCACTCTTCGGGGCAGCCGCTGGGCGAATCTTGCAACCGGTGAGGATCTCGAGACTTCTAATTGCCATTGGCTGCTGTGGAGTGGCCATGGCAACCAGAAGGATGTTGTTGACTAGGCGAATGGGCAAGGCCTGCCGACCGAAGGCTATTTCTGGTTTGAGGAGAGCAACAGCTGACGGTTCAATATGGGCACGCAAAGGGTCCACAAAAGGTATTCTAAGCTTCTTGGCAGTCGCCTTGGCAATCTGCGTGTCACTTTCAAGTTGAGCAGGAAACACGCATACTTTCGCAGACCCTTTAGAATCTCCAGGCTTCTTGTCTGGAGTCTGCCTTGTCCGGTGAGTTTCCAGGTTCTCTGCCTTGTCCCTCATGGATTGGTTCCCATTAAAAAACAAATACCATTCATTGGTACCAAAGGCAATATCCACAACAAAAAGGAAAGATAACCACGGGCTTTGAAGGGCGGTAAATGACTACAGCTTTCACCCTCAACGCCTTGGATCTGCGGCATCCTAGACTCTTGCAACGTCAGGTTTCTGTCTCCGCTGTTTCCTGCTCTTCATCCAGCGGCTTAACCCACACGATGAATTGCTTGTTAAGGACCAGCACCTCTTTCTTGGGCGCTCCAAAATGCATGGCATCGAATAGAACAATGAAGGGCCTTCCAGACGCAGTAAACAGATCCGAGATCCTGTTTTCGTAACCCAAGTTTACTTTTCCTTCAATGACGCTTCCGTCCAACGTTTTGATACTGACACCCGCAGGCCTTAATACCTTAGGTACATCCATCATCTCCATGGTGATTGCTCCTCCTTTCTCAAGATTTTCCTTCAAATCGAGGGTATTCAGGGAATACAGGCCAGAACTGGTGTTAAATCAATTGCATAAAGGACTGTTGGAGCAGTATGAAGTGATACTCGCCGAACCCAAAACATGAAGGGTGTCGGACAGGTTATTCGTTGGGTTGCGTTTCTCCTCACATACTTTCCCTCCACCGGACAAGCATGTGGCTGGCATACAAATTGCAAATTCAACAACTCAAACGGCGCGTGGCATAACCTTAACCCAATCCGGACTTAAGACCATGACCGTATGGCAAGTTAAGACAGAAAATGAATACATATCATTTGGCGGAAGGATGAGGAAGAAATTAAGGCCATCTGCATGCAATGAACCTTTCAAAGAGCATTTTTGGTGCCCGCGAAAGAAGTGGTTCTTGAAAGAACCGTGCCCATTCCTAAACAAACGTGAGTGCCTCAACTATCGACAGATGTGTGGTCCGTACTGAGCGTGCCACTGCCTCGCATCCTCTGCTCCTTTGATATCTCATATGGTTGTTGACGTCCCTGGACCACGCCTACGGTCTCCCCTCGCCACCATAGTTTCATGATCCCCTGTCCCCATCTGTTAGATGTTCTAAAATTCTCGGCTTCGTATTCATTAAACTTTGTAGTAGTAATCCAGGCCCAGGTGGGTAATTTGCTCCTCGCCCATAAGATACCGTAGAGTGTTTTTCAATTTCTTTAGTTGAATGAAAAGATCGTGTTCGGGATAGAGATTCGGTGCGCATTGTGGGCTCTTGAAGTAGAATGAAAGCCATTCCTGGATGCCCGTCATGGCTGCTCGCTGGGCCAGATCCATGAAAAGGACGAGATCCAAAACAAGGGGTGCTGCCAATATACTGTCCCGGCAAAGGAAATTCACTTTAATGTGCATGGGGTAACCCAGCCAGCCGAAGATATCGATAGCATCCCAGCCCTCTTTTTCATCACCCCGGGGCGGATAATAGCTGATCACAACCTTATGGTGGAAGCCCCCGTATAACTTTGGGTAGACGTCTGGCTGCAGCATGGTCTCCAACACGGACAGCTTACTCTCCTCTTTGGTCTTGAACGAAGCCTCGTCTTCCAGAACCATCCCATCCCGGTTGCCGAGAATGTTTGTAGAATACCAGCCTGTCAGGCCCAGCATCCGAGCTTTGAATCCAGGGCCCAATATGGTCTTTATCAGGGTCTGTCCCGTCTTGAAATCCTTTCCGGCAATGGCAACCTGACGCTGACTTGCCAACTCCACCATGGCAGGGATATCCACCGTACAGTTTGGAGCACCGTTTGCGTAGGGAATCCCACTGGTCAGGGCAGCATAGGCGTAAAGCATGCTTGGTGAAATAGTGGGATCGTTGTGTTTCAGACCCTCCTCAAAACTGCTCAGCGACGCATGTACCGGCCCGGGCTTTAGGTACGCCTCCGTACTGGCGCACCATATCATGATACAGCGAGACACTGCGTGTTTGCGCTTGAACGATGCTATATCTGCCTTGATGGCCTCAACCAGCTCCAGGTGAGATGTCTGCGGCTTCACGTGGGAACCACTCAGGTTCTTGACGAACAGCTGTTTGAAAACCGCCGGCCAGGGCTGCAACGCCTCTAGAAAAGAGCGCACTGGGTCAAGGTCCTCTCGCTTAAGCACCCCAGCCTTCAGTGCAGCCTCGTAGCAATCGTCCGCGAAGACGTCCCAACCGCCGAAGATCAAGTCATCCAAACGAGCTAGTGGAACAAAATCTTCAATGCGAGGGATACGATACTCGAACCGTTTACCCAGGCGGATCGTACCCATTTGGGTCAGGGAACCAATGGGAAGAGCCAACCCCCGGCGCACAGCCTCGACGCCCGCCAAAAAGGTGGTGCTTACCGCACCTCCAATTCCCGGGATAAGTACCCCCAATTTGCCCTCCGCCTTCTGGATGTCATCTTTACGTCTCATGGCATTCCTCATCACCACTGGCAGATACTGGTGTCACCCATCAACACGCCACTGTGTTGTAGGGAGATAGGTACTCTGGCACTTCTTTGGTTTGGGCAGGCTCTAGTATCCCCAAACCAAAGACTTGTGGATCCAGCCCACGTCGCCGTCTGCATGCTGCACCTTGAACCAGTTGCCCTTTTTCCCCAGGCGCTTGAAACTCACACCCTTTTCTGCCTGAAACAATATCCTGGAATCAGTGCCCGGCTTCTCCCGAACATTAACGAGGGGGGCTTTGACAATGACCGCCGGAATCTTTTTTAGTAGCGACTCATGAATCCAAGCCTCGTCACCTTCAAAGTCACGGATCTTGTACCAGCTGCCGGATTGCTTCAGGGTATCAACCGGATAGTACTTTCCGACAGACCACAGGATCTCATGCTTCGTCCCAGGCCCTGAGCGCATATTCGCCTTGCCCACGCTCACGGCAAGCCGTTTGGCGGCTGCTTGTCCAGCACAGAGGATGACACAAAGTATGACAAAAAGGACGATTTTTTTCATGAGCCTAAAACCACCACTTCACAGGTGCCGCGCAGAGCTTCACAGAAACGCTTCGCATCGTCTGAAGAGCCCACGATAGCGCCATAGTGCATGGGAATAACTACCTTTGGCTTGATCATTCCGGCTGCTTCCACGGCTTCTTCCGCCGTCATGACATAGGTCCCTGACACGGGCAGAAGGGCGATATCGACCTGAAAGGATGCCATCTCCGGTATACGGTCCGTATCCCCTGCGTGGTAGATCCTAACACCGTCCACTGTCACAATAAAGCCCAACCAGCCATTTTCTTTGGGATGAAAGCTCTTGTTGGTGTTATAGGATGGGACAGCCTCAATCGGAATTCCTGAAACCGTCAGCTTGTCGCCGGGTTGCACGACCCTTACGTCGCCGGAAAGCTTTTTTGCCGATTGGGCCTCTGTGACGATAACGGTTGAGTCTTTCCGTATCTTGTTCACATCCTCTGGTGAACAGTGATCGTAGTGCTCATGGCTAATCAGGATGATGTCGGCCGGCTCGCATTGGTTGACCTGAAAAGGGTCGATGACGATCGCCCTATCATCCCCTTTGATGAGAAAACCATCGTGGCCCAGCCAGGTGATGTTTTTGACCACATCATTGATGCCCATCATCACTGCCTCCCTTCGTCTGCCGCCACAAAATAGCTGCTCATGAATCCCACCCCGTGGGAACCATGATCAAACAGCTCAGGCACCCATCCGGCGGTTTTTTCATGGGTTCCGGTCGAACAAAGGCGATCCATCAGACACGCCCGGTTATACGCTGAGAAACTTCATAGCCGGGAGCTCCACACACGTCAACTTATTTCCATAAACAGCACCGGTATCGATGCCAATTTTGTTGTCAAGAATCAACGGTTCCCGGAACGGTGTGTGACCAAAGATCACACGCTTGCCAAAATCGAAATCAGAGTAAATAAATTCGTCTCGAATCCAAAGCATATCCCATTCGTCTTGGTGTTCAAGGGATATGTTTGCTTTTAGGCCCCCGTGCACAAAAATATAGTGATCCGTTTCATAGTAGAGGCGAAGGTTGTCAAAAAACTCGAGATGTTTTGGTGGTATGAGGTTGGCCTCCCCCCGGCCGCCGCCTTTCATGTAACTGCCCAGCGTGGCCTCCCCACCATTATAGAGAAAGCTGAGTTCGTCTTCTCCACTCAGATAATTCTGCAACATCAGTTCGTGATTTCCCTTCAGAGAGACCACACGATTCCCGCCTCCGGCCAAATCAATGAGATAGTCCACGACCTCTTTTGACTGGGGGCCACGGTCTATATAATCGCCTATGAAGACGAGCGTCTCCTTCTTCAGGTCAACATCAATGATGCCCATCAAGGAGACCAACTTGTCAAAGCATCCGTGTATGTCGCCCACTGCGAATATTCTTTCCATCTGTCAACTTGAGATGCCCGCCCTTTTTCCTCTCGTTATTGGGTTCCATTTAGAACCAACGCAGTGCAAAGACCCGCTTCCTTTCATCCAGCCGGCTAATCCCTTCCTGGTGGGCCATCTCAATCGCCTCCTGGTACTCCTCATCTGTAATAGACCTGCGCAACGATGGCACGTCGCCCGCTCGGCCGCACGGTCTGTACTGTGCCATAATATTCACATAGCTATTGGAAGAGATCTCCTTGGCCAGAAACCGCATGACGTCCCGGGTCCCAGCCAGCCCATCCGGAAGCACCAAGTGACGGATCAAGAGGCCGGTTCGGGCGATCCCCTGTTCATCCAAGACCAAGTCGCCTACCTGCCGGTGCATCTCCTTCAGGGCCTCACGGGCCCTTTCGGGGTAGTCTGGTGCGTCGCACAGCTGCTCAGCCACCTTGGGATCCCAGAACTTGAAGTCAGGCATGTAGAGATCAAATACCCCTTCCAGGATGGCTACCGTGTCCGCACTGTCATACCCGCTGCTGTTGTAGACCAGCGGAATCCGAAGGCCCCCCTCGGCCGCCTCGTCGACGGCGGCCAGGATTTGCGGCACCACGTGAGAGGGTGTGACAAAGTTGATGTTTGGGCAGCAGGTGGCCTGGAGGGAAAGCATGGTCCTGGCAAGTTCTTGCGAAGAGACCTCAATGCCTTCGCCTTCATGGCTGATGTCGTAGTTTTGACAAAAGATGCACAGAAGGTTGCACCGAGCAAAGAACACGGTGCCTGAGCCGTGTTTCCCCACCAGGGGGCTCTCTTCTCCAAAATGCGGGCTGTAGCTTGAGACAATAGCGTGCTCGCCGGTCTGGCAAATCCCCTTTTCACCCGAGAGCCGATCCACCCCGCATGCCCGCGGACAGAGGGTGCAGGCCTTGAGGATGCCATAAGCCTGCTGGGTCTTTTTCTTCAGCAGCCCCTGGTTGCGGGTTTTAATATATGCAGGTTCGAAGGAAGCCATGGCTTCCGGATGACCTTCTGATGCTGGGTTCACAAGACTTTATTTTTGAAACGTTATTAAACATCGCTACCGGTGTCAATCGGTTATTCAGGCCGGACATTCCTTCACCTACCAACCGTGACACATTCGCAAGAGCTCTATTGCCAGTCTGTCCCGGTTGAGGACAAAATGCGCTGCGCTCGCTTTCAAGCACCAGGAATCCTGAGGCGGAAACCGGTTGACGTTCTGAGGAGGGCGTACGTATAATGTCTTGCAGTTTTTTGATGAACGTCGTGTCCGTCGGGAAACTCCCGGCGCACGTAGCAGGATTTTCGAACAGGAAACGAGAGGGGCGGGACCAAGAAACATGCCGACCGTCGGTGATTACGAAACAGCACGGGCATTGGCGCTGGACAGACTGGCGCGGCTCGACATAGACGCGTGCTGCCTGCATGCCGGTCTGTCGCCGGAAAGGGTGTCTGGTGACAAAAAGCGCTTGCCTATTCCGTATCTGGGCAGCACATACCATCTTGCGGTGAGTGGCGGACAGATAGCCTTTGAGGAAGATAACAGTGCCTCCAAGATCGCCGACCAGGTCCTCCTGCTTCACTATCTAATCACGGCGACCGGCGTATCTGTTGAAGAGAAGTGGATCACGTTCCGCGAGGTGCCGTCCGGTTCTTTCTACTACCCGTCCTTTGTGAAACGGGCCATCACGCCCCTTGTAAAAAGCCTCGGTCATAGACCTGAAGTGTTAGCAAGGGTCGGCGGGGTGATAGGTGAGGTCGTCAGCGTGCCCGGAGACCAGGCCTTGAAGATATGGGTCCTTCCCCGGGTGCCGGTGGTTCTTTCCTTGTGGAAGGGAGATGAGGAGTTTCCAGCCGAAGGCAATGTTTATTTTGATGCGTCTATTTCTTCCTATCTTCCCACAGAGGACATTGCTTATCTGGCCGGCGCAGTCGTGTACAAGGTCATTGGCATGGCCCGAAACCTGTGAGCGTGTCATCAGCGCGCCTTAGAAGATGAAGATCACGATACTGGGCTCGGGAACCTGTGTGCCGTCTTTGCAGCGGAGCGCTTGTTCGGTCCTGATGCAGATAGACCAGGCCGTGCTCCTCTTTGATTCCGGCGCAGGGACCATGCGCCGGCTCCTCGAGGCGGGTCTCACCATTGATGAGATTTCGTATATCTTTTACAGCCACCTTCATCCAGACCATTCCGGCGAGCTCGTCGGTTTTTTATTTGCCACAAAGTACCCGGGAAGCTACAGGCGACGCAAGCCCTTTACGATAGTGGCGGCTAAGGGGTTTTCAGACTTTTATGAAAAACTGAAATTGGCCTACGGGGATTGGATTGAACTGGCTCCGGGCATGATGAATATTACCGAACTCGACACCAAGGGCCGAGACCATCTGGATGGCGGCTTGTTCGATGTGGACAGCCTTCCCATGGATCACACACAGAGCAGCTTGGCGTACCGCATCACCGACCGTCAGGGCCAATCCGTGGTCTATTCAGGTGATACCGATGTGTGCAGAAACCTCGTCACACTCGCCAGGGATGCCGATGTGCTGATCTGCGAGTGCGCCCTGCCTGATGAGCTGAAGGTGCCAGGACATCTGACGCCGTCGCTGGCGGGCGAGATGGCCACCGAGGCTGGCGTAAGAAAGCTCGTACTCACCCATTTTTACCCTGAATGCGACGCGGTGGATGTGGCCGAACAGTGCCGAAAGACCTATCAAGGTCCCCTTGTATTAGCTGAGGACCTCCTGGAGATAGGGTTGCCCCCTCGCCTAGTTACGAAGCAAGGGCGTCTTTGATTACGGTATCTCCCACGTTCACACCAAGGTCTCTTGCAATCACCGGGCACTTGGCCTTGAGGAGAAAGAATATAGGGCGCTTTTCATGAGACAAGGTTTCGTAGTTGCCCTGACCTTTGCTGATGATGAGGTCTGCCCTGTCAAAACGAGCCAGGAACTGCTCCGAACAGCTCCCAAGCACGGTCCCTGGGGCGTCGCATCCTGATGAGACAAGGGTTGCCACCTCGTCTAAGCCACTGCTCAAGGCATCTTCCATCGTAGCATCATTGATGACGGGGTTTTCCCTGACCACAAATGTGACCGGCTTGTCCATGGTTTCAATCAAAAGCCTGTCAAAGACCGTCTCCCCGGCATTGTCTCCCAGATAGAGAATGTCCCGGGCACGGGCCAGTTTTTCCTTGAATCCTTGGTAGTGGTTGATCGCGGGTTCCTTGTGCAGGACCTCTTGGATGTCGTGTTCCAGCTGAAAATCCGGATTGGCCCCGAAATCAATGACGTTTCCGGCAATGGCAAGCCTCACGGCGATCTCCAGCGGGTCTGTTGCTTCTGCCAACATGTGCTTCAAGGAGGGATAAAGGGCTAAGGCCTGATGGATGCTCTTCGCTTTTAATGCCCTAAAGGGGTCATTGACGCCGGTCACCTCCCGGACCGTCTTGTAGACTTGTCTCCCGGTTTCGGGGGGTGAGCTGTTCAAGGGAATCTCAGAGACCAGCATTCCGACCTTATCAAGCACCGCTTTTATTCTTGCCTCATCGTCAACGGCAACCCTTGCAGCAAAAAGGGCCTGTTTGAAAAAACAGGGAATACAGTCCAGGTAGGTCTTCATCGTCCTATATGTGACAAACCCGTAAGAAGTATTTTGCGACCATCGTGCTCACGGGGTGAGCAAAATCGACTTTCTACGAATACATCATATCTTGTCGAAAAAAGCGTGATAGGCCTTATAGGTCATGTAGATGTCGGCCTTGCTTGCTATCTCAAAGGGAGAGTGCATGGAAAGGATGGGCGTACCGCAGTCCAGGACCTCCATGCCGTAGACGGCCAGAAACTTGGCAATCGTGCCCCCCCCGCCTTCATCGACCTTTCCTATTTCTCCGGTTTGCCAAACCACCTTGTTTCCGTTAAAGAGCCTCCGGATATCGGCCAGATACTCGGCATTGGCATCGCTTGAGCCGTATTTGCCCCTGGAGCCGGTGAACTTCGTGATACACACCCCGTATCCGATTCTGGCCGCGTTGCGCTTTTCATGGACCTCCTGGTAGTCCGGGTCAAGGGCGGCGTTCGCATCAGCAGATAAAGCTCGCGATTTCATCAAACAAGATCTGAGCGCCTTGGCGCTCGCTTCCTGGCCAGTCCCTTCAAAAAGATCGGACACAAAATCTTCCAGAAAACGAGATTTCGCCCCGGTGCTGCCTTCACTCCCAATTTCTTCCTTATCCATGAAAAGGGCCACAGCCGCCTTCTCCGGCGTCTCCACGCCGCCCAGGGCCTCTAGCGAGGCATAAGCACAGGCCCGATCGTCTTGCCCGTAGGCCCCGATGAGCCCCCGGTCAAAGCCCACGTCACGGGCCCTGCCCGCAGGCACAATCTCGATTTCAGCGCTCATCAGATCTTCTTCGATGACACCGTATGCTGAAAAGAGATATTCCAGAACCGCAAGCTTAAACCGCTCTTTGGTTTCATCATCCCCTAGAGGCAGGCTTCCCACCAAAAGGTTCAACTTTTCCCCCTCAAAGGCCTCGGATACTTTCTTGTCTGATTGGAGCTTTCGCGAAAGGTGAGGCAAGAGATCGGCGATGGTGAACACCGGGTCCTTTGGGGATTCCCCGATTTGCAGGTCAAGAGCGTGTCCATCCTTCTTAAGGACTGTTCCATGGATGGCCAAGGGCCGTGCGAGCCACTGATATTTTTTGATGCCGCCGTAGTAGTGGGTCTTCAGAAAAGCCAGGTCCACCTCTTCATAAAGGGGGTTTTGCTTGAGATCGAGCCGGGGGGAATCGATATGGGAGGCGATGAGGTTCATTCCTGATGAAAGGGGGTTTTTGCCAAGAACGGCCAGGGCAATATTCTTGTTTTTGTTGATCTTGTAGAATTTTTTTCCGCCCCCGCCCTTGGTGATATCCTTGAAACCGTTCTCTTTGGCAAAGCTCTCTATGGCATGGACGCCCTCCCGCTCTGTCTTGGCGCCATCAAGAAAGCCTTTGTACCTTTCAGCAAACTCAAAGATCTTCTTTTTTTCTCCCGGCCTCACGAGATCCCATACCAGCTGTGGTTTTCGCACGAGCCGTTTTCTGAGTTCTTCCACCTTTTTCTTGCTCAGTTTGCTTTTCATCTCTCCTCCAATCCCCTTTTCAACGACTCGGCATGGCCATTGCTGATCACCCCGTCAACCCTTAGAACACCATCCGTATACAGCCTCTTTGTGCCATGGCTGGCGGCCCTTTTGTAGAGGTCTCTTGCGGTTTTTAGATGTTTCATATCTCCCAGGCCTTCATGGGCGACACCAAGATTGTAGTAAGCCGCGGCCTGGTCTGATTCGTCACGGATCGCTTGCTCCCAGATGTGCATGGCCTGTTCCCAGTCCCCGTTTTTGGCCAAGGCCACGCCTCGTTTTGCCAGGGTGTTTCCCCCTTGGTCGAGCTTGAGGACGCCGCCGAGCTTCATACGGGAGAGCTTGGCCACCAGCTTGGTGGCGGCTCGGGCAGAGAGTTCGTCTGCGGTTCCCCCGGAAGTGGGTAAATCACTCAACCGGCGGCCGAAAGATGCATACTCTTTGTCACCGCCGAACTTCTCACAAGCTGTTTCCGTCACCTTTCCAGCGGCAATGACGACATGGCGCACCACATCCAATACCTTGAACTCTGACTCAAGACGAGCCTCTCTCATAACGTAGGGGATGGGCCTGATGGCGGTGCGTTTGATTTCCACATCAACCCACTGACCGGAGGCGTCTTTTTCCTTCTTGTAGTAACCTGTTCCTTCCTTTACCTCCACCTGATCAACGCCATGAGCATTGTTGATATCAACAGTCACCAGGCCGGTTATCACGGCAGCGGTCCCTAATTCCTCAAGGGCACGTAAGCACTCAAGGTCTCCTGCCTTGTCATAGGAAACATGGGACAGGGCCGGGGTCTGGGAGGTGTCCTTCGGGTTGAAATATTGAACCTCGGTGAGCCTGTGAAAGACCTGCCTGCGAAGGTTTTCTCCGTAAGGCCCGTCAAAACCGAGGACAGCGACATCGTGGATTCCTTCCCAGCCGACCTCGAGAGGTTTGACACGATACACCATCCCTGGTGGGACGCAGCCACAGAACAGGATCATGGCAAGGGTAAAGAGCCCCGCCCGCACTGGGAACGCCTTGGCCGGGTTGGTCATAGGTGCCATCTTTTTTCTACTACTAAACACTGCTTAATGGTGCTTCGGCGTAAAACTACCTTCGGAGATTTTTTTCAATGTAATATTTCTTCTTGTTTAGATAAAGAAAGTACCGCTCTGTTTCGTGCTCTTCCTCAATATACTCGGCAATCTGATAGTAGCTTGGCCGTAAAAAACGCGCCGGGAATTTTTCCCATTTAACCTTGCAGTACAGGACATGGTCGGGTCCAATGGAGAGGCTTTCAGGGACCAGATCTTCCTTGGTCTGGTCTATGAGGTGGAGGACGAAACGTTCTGCCCCGCCACCGCGGCGCGCCGGGACGAAATCCGTCCGGAGGATCACAAAGGGTGTGTCTTCAACGTCCAAGCGGCAGACCTGGTCCTTAAGTTTGATGATGTAACGCCCCTTTTCATCCAAGCTGAGGCACCGGTAAAAAAGAACAAGGAGTTCTCGGTGAATGATGGGAGCCCCCTTGTGGAACCAAGCGCCTTCTTTATCCACATACATCATACATGGGGGAATGTCTGCGCCTTCCGGACCATTTCCTGCTTTTTCGACCATAGCTTCTTAGTCCCCATCCACGAAACATGATTCAATCGATGGGCACAGATGTCAGTTTCCAATGCAGAAATGAGCATTTTTTCTCTGAGCAAGGCCGCACAAGGGCTTACGCCGAGGCGTACTTTTCGTACGTCGCAGGCGAAAACCCGCGGAGAACGCCGCTCAGGGGAAAAAGAGCCATTTATGGATGGAAAACTATTTGCTTTCCAGGATCAGTGTGACAGGCCCGTCATTGACCAAGGACAGGGCCATCTTTGCCTGAAACTGACCCGTGGACACGTTTATCCCTTTCAATCTCAATTGATCCACAAAGTATTCATAAAGTTGCTCCGCCCTCTCCGGGGGCGCCGCTTCCACGAAGGATGGCCGGCGACCCTTTTGGCAGTCACCCAGCAGGGTGAATTGCGAAACCACCAGGAGCTCCCCCCCTGTCTCAAGGAGGGAACGGTTCATCTTTCCCTCACCATCTTCAAATATCCGAAGATTTACCACCTTGTCTGCCAGGTAATCCGCGTGTTTTTCCTCATCAGTACGCGCGATGCCCAACAGAACGAGCAGGCCAGTGCCAATTCGGCCGACGATTTCAAGGTCGACCTGGACGTCAGCGGCTGTGACCCGCTGAATGACAGCTCGCATCAAGACATCCCTCTCCGTAACAGGTTAGCTTTTTGAAAACACTGGAGCCGATTTTTTTCGTAAGGCTAAAACGATACCTCTCCCCTTATTGGCTTCATGACCGCCTGGTCCGAAAACGTGTCATGTCTACCATCCATAAGCGTATTCTTCAATAGGGAAAGGGGCGGTTTTCTTTTGGCGGGATTCATGTTATTCACAGCCGGCACTTCATTTTTACTCCACAAAGTGTACCATTGAGAACAGACAACATTGTCATTGCAAAGAGTCTATCACGGACCTTCTTTTTGGGCGGCCTCCCTGTTAGAGCGATTGACAACATCGCCTTGGAAGTGGGCGCGGGTGAATTCTTGGTGTTGAAAGGCAAGAGCGGCTCGGGCAAGAGTACGCTCCTTTCTCTCATTGGAGGACTGGATCGACCGAGCTCCGGGGCCTTGAGCGTTTCAGGGATTGATCTGTCTGAAGTCAACCCCACGCAGTTGGCCCGATTTAGAAGAGAACACGTTGGGTTCATCTTTCAGGGCTTTAATTTGCTGCCGACCCTTTCCGTCTTAGAAAACGTCGCCCTTCCCGCCCTTCTCACCCCCACCCACGCCCAAGACGCATACGAAAAGGCCTGGGAGCTCCTGCGGTTGGCTGAATTGGAACAGCGCGCCCATCACAAACCTTCCGAGATTTCAGGTGGCGAGATGCAACGCACGGCCATTGCCAGGGCCCTCATCAACACCCCGGCCTTGATTATTGCCGATGAACCGACCGGCAATTTGGATAGCAAGACCGGTCAGCGTATCCTCAATTTCATCCAGGAGCTGAACCGAGACCTTGGACGGACCGTGATCATGGCCACCCATAGCTCTGATGCGGACGCCATGGCCCACCGGATCCTTTGTCTCGTAGATGGTCGGTTCGCCCAAACAGTATGCAAAGAATAGCCCGCCTCCTTCGATACTTTTCCCTCAGACACCTCCTGCAAGACCCCTGGCGGACGGCGACCGTCATCGCAGGGGTAGCCGTGGGCGCCTCGGTCTTTCTGAGTGTTCGGCTGGCTGTGGATGCGTCGGTGGATTCCTTTAGCCGGAGCATGGACCACCTTATCGGAAAGGCAGACTATACCGTGCGCTCCGAGGGCGGTGGTGTTCCTGATGCCCTTTTTGCAAAGCTTTGTGCCCACCCGGCCATCCAACATGCAGCACCGGTTCTATCCACCTATGTGAGATTCCATGATCAGACGCACGAGCCGTTTCTCCTCATCGGCATAGACCCCCTGTCTGAAAAGGCTTTCCGAGAGACCCGCTGGTCGGTGAAGGATCGCCCGGAGGCCTGGCAGATGCTGGTCGGCCTCTTGACCCAGCCTTTCGCCCTGATGGCAAGCCAGCGTCTCGCCGGGTCTGCCGGTCTGAAGGTGGGTGATGACGCGCTGGTTCTGCACGCGCATCACATCGCCGGATTTACACTGATCGGCCTGCTCGACGACCAGGGCACGGCCCTTGCCGAGGGCGGCAGGATTGCCGTCTGCGATATCGCCACCGCCCAGGAATTTTTAAACCGCCGAGGGGTCTTGGAGCGCATCGACCTCATCCTCAGGCCAGGGGCTGGGGCGGCTGAGCACGCATCCATTGAGCAAATGCTCCCGCCAGGCTGTCAGCTTGTCCTTTCCAACGAAGGCAAGCAATCCAGCCTGGCTCTCATTACGAGCTACCGCATGAACCTTTCCGTCTTGAGCTTTGTTTCTCTTTTTGTGGGGATGTTCCTCGTCTTCAGTGTGGTGTCCATCAATGCCGCCAGGCGCCGTCACGAGACGGCGGTCCTCCTTTCGTTGGGGACCGAGCCGAGGCAGATCTTTGTTCTTTTTTTGTCCGAGGGCCTCTTTTTCGGGCTGGCAGGATGGCTTCTGGGGTTCCCTTTGAGCCTGTTTCTGGCAGATTGGTTCCTGCGAATCGTCTCTGCCACCATTACGACCCTCTTTGTGAAGGTGAACGTGGAGACCGTCACCCTAGCACCCCAGGAAGTCATGGCTTCCTTTGTCATGACATTGGGGGTATCCGTGATAGCGGCTTTTATGCCTGCCCGAGAGACCGCTCGTATTCCTCCTCAAGAGGCCATGTCTACCGAGACCTTTGAGCGAAGCCGCAGGCTGCGGGCGCCCAGGCTTGCTTTATGGGGTGTCGCCTTCATCGGCCTCTCCTTTCCGGTTTCCAGACTTCCTGGCGTCTATCAGATACCCGCAGGGGGATATACGGCCATTTTTATGATCTTTGTGGGATTTTCCATGTTGGCCCCGGCAGTGCTCCTCGTCTTTGGCCGGCATTGTCCCCAAGCCATATTGAGGGCCTTTGGACAGCCAGGTCGACTGGCGGCCAGCTATCTGGGTGGGGCGGTGTCTCGCACAGCCATCGCCGTGGGGGCCTTGATCACGGCCATCGCCCTGTTTATCGGCGTTTCCATCATGGTCGCCAGCTTTCGGAACACGGTGCATACATGGTTACACCAACACGTGGTCGGGGATGTCTTTGTGAGGCCTGATAGCAGTGATATCAACCAGCATCGGGATTGGTTCGCCCCGCAAATCGTGGATGCGCTCCAGAGTCATCCTCTCATAGAGGAGGCCTATTTCTATCGTCGGACTTGGATCAGCAGCGAAAAAGGTCCGTTCCTCCTCGAAGCCGGCAAAGTGGACGTGTTATGGCGTCACGGTCAGTTCTTGCTCATGGGCGGGGATGAGGCCCGGATCATGGAAAGGCTCCTCAACGGCCAGGGCGTCATCATCTCTGAGGTGCATGCCACCCGTACGGGCCTTGCGCCTGGAGATCGTCTGATATTGTCCCTGGGCGGTGTGGACAAGGCGTGGGAGATTCTGGGGCTGTTCCGGGATTATAGGACGGGGGGCGGGGTCGTCTTTATGGATCTGAGGTCGTTTCAGGCCATCTATCATGATGCCCGCATTGGAGGGGCGAACCTCTTCCTTACGCCTGGCGCGGACCCCCAGGTGCTCAAGCAGGACTTGTTGAACCGCTTCAATACGAAGTATGCCTTGGCGATCGCCCTCGGAAAGGAACTGCGTGGAGACATCATCAAGGTCTTTGACGACACCTTTTCCATCACCTATGTCCTGATGGCCATCGCCCTCTTGGTGGCGGCCCTGGGGGTGGCCACGACCCTGTCGCTGCTCATCAGGGAACGCCGCGGGCAACTCGGGTTAATGATGGCCGTGGGGGCCACCCTAGGACAGATCAGGCGGATGGTGGTGCTGGAGGCCCTTTTCATGGGCGTAGCCGGGCACATCGTGGGCATGGGGTGCGGGCTGGTGCTTTCGTACTTCCTCATCTTTGTCATCAACAAACAGTCTTTTGGATGGACCTTTGTGTACCAGGTGCCGCCATGGACCATGGTGGCCTCCTTTGTGTTGATCCTGTTGGCGGCCGTGCTGGCCGCCCTGCCGCCGGCGAAGGCCGCCTCACGCGTCAATCTGGCCGAGCTTTTGAAGGGCGAATGAGAAGCACAAAAAAGGCATGGTTGAATTTTAGTCTGAGTGCCCTGGCTCTACTTGCAGGCATACATACCTGCTTGGGCTCGGAAGCTTTTTTTCGGGCCCTTGAGCCGCGGGCCTTCAAATTTCCCGGAGATCACGCTGAGCATCCGGGATTTCAAACCGAGTGGTGGTATTATACGGGCAACTTGGTTAGCACAAGACATCGGCCGTTCGGGTTTCAACTCACGTTTTTCAGGGTCCAGCTCAAGCCGGCGCCTTTTGTTTCGGCCTCTGCGTGGCGGACCAATCAGCTCTATTTTGCTCACTTGACGGTGAGCGATCTTGACGGTGAGCAGTTTCTCATGGCCGAAAAGAGCGGACGGGGCGCCGCAGGCATCGGCGGTGTTTCCTCAGACGCACACAGGGTCCGCGTATTTCTTCACAACTGGGAGGCCGTGATCAGAGGCCGGAGGCACCAAGTGCGGGCCCGGTCTGATCGCTTTGGCATCGACTTGGCCCTGGTTTCTCAAAAACCCCCGGTGCTCCATGGTGAAAGGGGCCTGAGTCGAAAGGGGGTTGGACCTGGTCAAGCCTCCTATTACTATTCCCTGACCCGCATGCGCACAAAGGGAATCCTCAGGCTCGGCCAAGAGACCTTTGAC
>DAOUZN010000114.1 GCA_030665585.1 Deltaproteobacteria bacterium
CATCATCTCTCCTTGTTGACAGACTCGTAAGAAGTGTTTTGCGAACGACATTGAGCATTTTGGGAGAAAAGCACATGAGGTATTCAGCGTTAAAAAATGCTAACTGTTTGAGGGTGTTAGCCCGAGTTTTAGCATTTTAGCTGAATATCTTAAGGGCACCCAAAATGTTCACGGAGTGAGTAAAATTGACTTTTTACGAAACCATCCTCGTTAACCCCTCTGAAACTGCTGCCTCCGCTTGGTCATTAGTCACACTCCCGCCGCTCAAGGGTTACGATCATTTTATGTATGCTAACATGGGGCACCACAAAGGACAATATTTTTGGATACTTCCTCTGCACCGCGGCCTCCTTGACAGCGATTTTCCGGGCTGGCATGATGTCTGGTATGAAGGCGATGATCTTGGCGGCAGGCCTTGGCACGCGCCTGTTGCCCCAGACCAAGAAGACACCCAAACCCCTTTTTCCCATCCTTGGCCAACCGTTGATCGATATCCTGGTTCGCAGGCTCAAAGACGCAGGCTGTGAGGCCGTGATCATCAATACCCACCACCTGGCCGAAAAGATCGATCAATTCGTCAAAGGACAGGACTATGGCATCCCCGTCTATACTCGGTATGAGCCAACCATCTTGGGGACAGGGGGTGCTATTAAAAACGTGGAAGATTTCTGGGATGAGAAGCCATTCATGGTTGTCAATAGTGACGTATTCACCAACATTGACCTTGCGGAGATCCATGCATTTCACCTCAGCCACGAAGATCCTGTGACCCTAGTGCTTCACGACTGCCCGCCTTTTAACCATGTCTGGGTAGACCTAGGAGACCACATTGTTGGCTTTGGGCAACTGGAACCTTGTCCGCCCCCCCCGCCTCAGCCTTTACCGGAAGCAGGGACAAGGTTCCGTCAGCTTGCCTTTACCGGCATCCAGATCCTTGACCCCGGGGTCCTGGATTTTATCCCGCCAGGGGCCCATTATAGCATCATTGATGCCTATTGCGAGATGATCCGATCGGGTATGACGCCAAAAGGCCGTATTGTCCAAAACCACTACTGGCATGACATAGGCACGATGGCCGGATATCAGGGGGCCGCCAGGGAGGCACTGGCCAGGGAGGCACTGGAAACCGTATCCCCATGGGCCGAACCAGCGACGCTGGCCTGGGCCAACCTCGAAGGGGATGGGTCCGACCGAACCTGGTATCGTGTCTTTTTGGGAAGGTCTTCTGTTGTTCTCGTTGATCATGGCCTCCCGCCTGAAGGTGGCACCTGCGAAGCAGATGCTTTTTTTGCCATCGGCCGGCATCTCCATGCCAAGGGCCTCCCCGTGCCTCGCCTCTATGGCTATGATCGCCCATCAGGCATGGTTGCCCTGGAGGACTTGGGTGATCTTCACCTCCAGACGGTCGTCCGCTGCACAAAAAGTCCGGCAGAGGTTGTCGCCCATTACAGGGCCGTCATGGATATTCTCATCAAGATGGGCGTTGAGGGGGCCAAGGGGTTTGATCCAGCTTATACGTACCAGACCCCGCGCTACGATCGTGACCTTATCATGGAACGAGAGGCCAAGTACTTTGTTACGGCTTTCTTGAATGGATACAAGGGCCTTGAAATAGGGCTTGAGAAACTTAAAGAAGAATTCGAACTAATAGCTGATACCGCCCTTGATACAGATCATATTGGGTTCATTCATCGAGATTTTCAATCACGCAATATCCTTGTCAGAGGCAAAAATTACTATGTGATCGACTTTCAGGGAGGACGCCTCGGGCCCTTGCAGTACGACCTGGCCTCATTGCTCATTGATCCGTATGTGGAACTTCCCCAGAATGTCCAGGACGGTTTGCTTTCTGACTACCTTACAAGGCTCTCTGAGTTCGTACCGGTTGATCCCGGCCGTTTTCTTCGCGCCTATCAATATTGTGCGATCAACCGGAACCTGCAGATACTTGGCGCTTTCGCCTTTCTAAGCCATGAAAAGGACAAGAAGGATTTCGAGCCCTATATCCCGGCCGCCCTCAGATCCCTGAAACAAAGGCTCCAAAATGCGGAGCCACGGGTCTGCAGGCAACTCAGACGCATTGTCGAAGGACTTTAGGCTTTTAAAACTTCCAGCAGCGGACCTTGTGCCCCTGCCCTGGTTCGTAGAAACCGATCTCTGCCTCGCGGCATCGATCTTCGACCAGAGGGCATCGCCCCTGGAACTTGCATCCTGGTGGGGGATTGAACGGGCTGGGTACATCACCGGAAAGGGTCGCCCACTGCCCCCTGTCATTTGGTTCCGGCCGAGGCGCAGCCGACAGGAGTGCCTGCGTGTAAGGATGGAGGGGGTTTTCATAAAGCTCCTGTGCCGGCGCATATTCCATGATCTGGCCCAGGTACATGACTGCAACCCCATCACTCAGATAGCCCACCACATTCAAGTCGTGGGAAATAAAGAGGTAGCTGAGCCCCAGCTGCGCCTGGAGGTCGTTGAGAAGATTAATAATCTGGGCCTGAATCGAGACATCCAGGGCCGATATGGGTTCATCACACACGATCAACGACGGCTCCACGCTTAGGGCTCGTGCTATTCCGATGCGCTGACGCTGTCCGCCGCTGAACTCATGGGGGTAGCGATCGGCCGCACCCGTGGCCATGCCGACCATCTCCAGCAGTTCCTCCACACGCTTTGTGCGCTTCGCCCGGTCTCTTACACCCCGGGCCCGCAGGCCCTCCTCAATGGACGTCCCGATGGTCATGCGGGGATTCAAGGAACCGAATGGATCCTGAAAGATGATCTGCATTTCCGTACGTAACGGTTTCATCTCATGCCGTGAAAGGCCGCTGATGTCCTGGCCCCCATATATGATCTTTCCTTCATCCGGCTCAATGAGCTTAAGGATAGATCGACCCACAGTGGATTTCCCACACCCGCTTTCCCCGACCAAGCCGAGCGTACTGCCCAGTTCAATTTCAAGATCCACCCCGTCAACCGCCTTGATCCGTCCGGCGAGTCTCTGAAGAAAGCCTCTGTGGACTGGAAAGTACTTCTTGAGCCCTTCGACCCGGAGCAGGGTGTTATTGGATGAATTGATCCCGACCACCTCCGGTTTCATACCTGAGCTCATAGAGCACCGGGCAGCGGCTCAGGTGTCCCTTCCCATCATCACACATCTCTGGCAACGTGTCGTGGCAAGTCGTCACAGCGAAATCACACCTCGGGTGAAAGGGGCAGCCGCTCGGTTTATAGGCTGGGTCCGGTACTTGGCCCGGAATGCTGTGAAGCTTCTTGCCGCGGTTGCCGCGGGCCGGCAAGGATGCCAAAAGCCCCTGCGTGTAAGGATGATGGGGGTGATGAAAAATGTCAGAGGCATCAGCCTGCTCAACAATAATCCCAGCATACATCACATAGATGCGGTCGGCAATCTTTGCCACCACGCTCAGGTCATGGGTGATATACAGCAGGGACATACCCATCTTCTTTTGAAGCGCTGCAAACAGGTTCAGAATCTGGGCCTGAACGGTCACGTCAAGGGCTGTGGTCGGCTCGTCGGCAATGACCAGCTCGGGATGACATGCCAGGGCCATGGCAATCATCACCCGTTGCCGCTGTCCGCCACTCAGTTGGTGGGGATAGTCCTTGAGGCGTTCTTCCGGGGCGGCGATACCAACGTCTGTGAGCAGGCGCACACATCTTTCGCGTGTCTCCGCCGGGCTCACATTCTCATGGACCATGATGGCTTCTTCGATCTGGTCTCCAACGGTGAACACGGGATTCAGAGAGGTCATGGGCTCCTGAAAGACCATGGCGATACGATTTCCGCGAATCTTCTGCATCTCATCCTCAGTCATGTCCAAGAGATTTTGTCCCTTAAACAGTATCCTGCCACCCACAATTTCACCAGGCGGTTGAGAAATCAGGCCCAGAATGGTCAGGGCTGACACGGTCTTACCACACCCTGATTCACCGACCAGGCAGACCGTCTCACCATGGGCCACTTCGCAGCTCACGCCATCCACAGCACGAGCGATCTTACCATTGCCTCGAAAATAGACCTTTAGGTCTTGGATAGACAGAAGCATGTCCTGGTTAGTGGCCATCGGCCATAAGGTGTCCAGAGTGTATTGTTGTTGGGCTCAAAGCTGAAGGCTCAAGCACTCTCCTTCTCGCTTTCAGCGTCCTTCCCTCAGCTTGGGATTCAGGGCGTCGCGCAGTCCTTCACCAAAGAGATTAAAGGACAGCACCACGATCAAGATGGCAAAGCCCGGGACAAAGGTGAGCCAGGGCGCGTCGAAGATGAAGCCCTTGCCGTCAGAAAGGATATTGCCCCACGTGGCATGAGGCGGGGGCACCCCAAAGCCGAGGAAACTCAACCCCGCCTCTGTCAAAATGGCCGTGGCAATGCCAATCGTGGCGGAAACCAGGACCGGGGCTATGGCATTAGGCATCATGTGGCGAAAGATGATCCGAAAGTTGCCCACACCCAGGGCCCTGGCGGCCGTCACAAAGTCCTGTTCCCTTAACGAAAGAAACTCGGCACGGACAAAGCGCGTGGCACCCATCCAGCTGGTCAGTCCAATGACGATCATGATATTGTAAATACTTGCCGGCAAAATGGCGATCACGGTCAGGATTAGGATAAAACTCGGGAAACAGAGCATGATGTCCACAAACCGCATGATCAGGGTGTCGACGGATAAGGCATTTTTTTGTAACAGTCCGGCACCGGTTGGACCACGACGAGTATTTGATCTTTTTCGCCTCACGATTAAATCGAATAGCCAGAGCAGGCCGGCCAAAAAAGTGATGTTCCCCCACACATAAATATTGGCTATCACCAGCCCGATTCCAATGATCAGCAGGCCGGCCACTATCAGGTGGTCGATCCGAAATTGACGCTCACCGAAATAACCGGCAATGCCACCCATAAAAATACCGATCAGAACCGAAATCCCAACGGCCACAAAACCAACTGTCAAAGACACCCAGGCACCCTGCAGCATCCTGGCAAACACATCCCGACCCAGATCGTCGGTGCCAAATAAATAAATGCCCAGGGCCGGAATTTCGACCGATTTTAACGTATCCATATTCGGCCTGGCCATTGGCGGGCGCAATTTTTCCTGCAGGCGCACCATGGAGGGATCCATGATCGGATTGGTCCCGGCGGTTAAGAACAGACCGGTGAGGGCCACGAAGAAAAAAATGATGAAAGTTACCAATCCCCAGATCGCCAATCTGTTTTTTCTGAGCAGAGACCAGAATTCCTGCCGGCGGGTGCGTTTCGGCGCCAGAGGCTCGTCCAGCAGAATTTCATTATTCATGGATTGTTCAATTGCTGTTGTCATAGCCGTATTCTCGGATCAACTACCATGTAAAGCAGATCTGAAATAAAAGTACCGATCAAAACCAGAACCGCTAACACAAAATTAACGGTCAGAATGATCGGATAATCCCGCGCTAAAATAGCCTCAAAAGCCATGCGTCCGATGCCGGGCCACGAAAAGATGGATTCGATAATGACCGACCCGCTGATTAAACTGGGCAAATAAAGGCCAAACATGGTGACAAAGGGCAGCAGCGCATTGCGCAGAGCGTGTTTGTAATGGACTTCTTCCGGCGGCAGTCCCTTGGCCCTGGCCGTTCGAACATAATCCTGTCCTTCGACTTCCAGCATTTGACTGCGGACATATCTTGAAAGCATTGCGATACCGGCGGTTGCACCCAGAACAGACGGCAGCAGGAGATGCCAGACGCGATCCATCATGACATGCAAGAGGGAGACATCTTTGATACCAAACGTTTCCATGCCGATGACCGGCACGTGAAAGCGGGTCACCACGAGTATAATCATGATGTAAGCGAAAAAGAAACCGGGGATGGAAATTAAAAGATAGGAGAAGAAGGTCGCACTGCGATCAAAAATTCCACCTCGCAAGATTGCCGAACGAATCCCCAGCGGAAACGAAATCGTCCAAGTCAGAACGGTCCCGAGAACGAAAAGGGGCAGGCTGTTTAAGAAGCGTTCCCATATTTTTCCGAGAACCGGTTGATTGTCCTTCCAGGATACGGTCCTGCCGGTAAACAGGCCGTGGTAAAAGTAGATATATTGCAGGTACAATGGCTCATCCAGATGAAATTCCTTGCGGTAGCGTTCCACCATCTCAGGTGTGAATTTGGGGTTTAACGGATCCACCGGGCTGAATTGGCCCGGTGCCAGGTGAATAATCAGAAACGAAACCACGGAAACAAAAAAGAGGGTGACGATTTTTTGGATGGCGCTGCGGCCGATGAATGCGAGCATTGTATTTATCCCGTTGCTGGCTACTTGTTGCTAGTTGATGGATGTTCGATACTGGATACTGACAATTGGTCACTTGTTACGGTTACTGGTTGCTGGTCGCCGGTACAGATGACAGACAACAGACGACAGATGACAGAGGTCTGATGACAGAATTCCATGGCCGTACACCTTGTGCCCTGCGCCTAACG
>DAOUZN010000165.1 GCA_030665585.1 Deltaproteobacteria bacterium
TCAGTAACCTCCTCCCCTTGGTGAATCGTAACGATTTAGCTTCTTGAAAACATTACAGGCGTCCTATCCTAAACAAGCAAAAAAATACGCATCGAGGACTTGTCAGAGAGATCAATGGAGAGCGGACTCCAGTTGAGCCGCGTCCTTGATGGGTGCCTGACAGGCATGCCCCTTACAGATGTAAACGGTGGGCCCATGATCCAGGGGAACCATGGCTTCTACAAACGGGGACAAGGACGACAGTCTCTTTCCCTCGGCTCCTTGAGGCCGGACCAATAAAACCGTATTCGGCAGAAACTTCCTCCGAATCACCCCGAGCATGGCCTGGGTGGTTTCCAGGGAAAGATCTCCCGCAACAACAATCTCCTGGCTGGGGCCGATCATAAAATCGAGGGCCGCCAATAGTTGTGTGTAGGCCATGGGTTGGTCCACAACCTGTGAGGCGAACGCTCTGATCAACCGTTCGGCCCTCTTTTCCAAATCAATGTTGCCGGTGAGCCTTGCCAGGCGCAGAAAATTTGAGGCGGCGACCGAGTTCCCCGACGGCAGGGCCCCGTCGTAGATCTCTTTGCTTTGAGCGATCAGAGGTTCATTTCCCTTCCCCGTGAAATAAAGCCCGCCGCCTTGTTTATCCCAGAACATGTCCAGCATCGTTTCATTCAGAGCCAAGGCCTGCTCAAGAAAGGAGACATCAAAAGTCGCTTCATATAACTCGATAAGCCCCCAGACCAAGAAGGCATAGTCATCCAGAAATCCTGGAACGGCTACATCGCCTTGCCTGTATCGACGGAGAAGGCTACCATCCGCCGCCTTGAGATTCTTCAAGATAAACTCGGCAGCCCTTCGGGCCGCATCTCCATACGTTTGATCACCAAGGACCTGATTTCCTTTTGCCAAAGCGGCGATCATCAGGCCGTTCCAGGACGTCAGAATCTTGTCGTCTTTAAGGGGGGGAATTCGCTTCTTGCGGACACCAAAGAGGCGGTCCCTGGCATCGCTAAGCAGCCTTTCGAGGCTTGCAAGATCCATCCCCTCCTTTGCTGCAAAGGCTTGCGAAGGCACAGGCATATGGGGTATGCTGCGGCCTTCTTCAAAATTACCGGCCTCAGTGATGTCATAGAAACGGCAGAAAAGGCCCCCCAGATCCTTCCCCAAGTGTTGCCTAATCTCTCGAGGGGTCCAGAGATAAAACAGGCCCTCCTTGCCTTCACTGTCTGCATCTTCGGCGGAATAGAAACCGCCGTCATGGGAAGTCATGTCACGCAGCACATAGGAAAATATCTCGCGGGCCACCCGTGCGAATTCCGACTTGCCCGTCACCTGATAGGCCTCTGTATAAGCCATAGCCAGCAAGGCCTGATCGTAGAGCATCTTTTCAAAGTGCGGAACCAGCCACTTTTCATCCACTGAATAGCGATGGAAACCAAAACCGATTTGGTCAAAAATCCCCCCCATTCGCATAGCAGTCAGCGTCTTTTCCACCATGTCCAATCCCGTGGAATTGCCGCTCCGCTTATACCACCTCAAAAGGAAGGTAAAGTGATGGGGAGTTGGGAATTTAGGCGCAGCGCTAAATCCTCCCCATGTCGGATCAAAACGCCTCGCCAGCTGCGTGTACCCCTTTTTTAGGGTTTCCTGCCTGACAGCATCGACCGACGCATCCGGACCCGGCCCAGGTTGAATGGCGGCCGTGATGGCCTCACTCGATTTCAGAATGCTCGGCCGGTCCTCTTGCCACATGGCGGCAATCTGCTCGAGGATGTCTACAAAACCCGGCATCCCCGACCGGCGAGACTTTGGAAAATAGGTGCCGGCAAAGAAGGGCTTTCTCTCGGGTGTCATGAAAATGGAAAGGGGCCAACCTCCATGCCCGGTCAAGGACTGGCACACGAACATGTAGATTTTGTCCACGTCTGGACGCTCTTCACGGTCCACCTTGATGGCAATGAAATACTGGTTCAAAAGCTCGGCCACTTCGTCGTCTTCAAAGGACTCGTGCGCCATGACATGGCACCAGTGACACGTGGAATAGCCGATGGAAAGAAAGATCGGCTTGTCTTCTTTTTTCGCCTTTTGGAAGGCCTCATCACCCCAGGGATACCAGTTCACTGGATTGTGCGCATGTTGAAGAAGATACGGGCTCTTTTCATCCAGTAAACGGTTTGAAGCCCTCTTCATTGGCTCATCGGCCGGGGACACATGTCCTCCTGAAAAAGTAGTGATCCAAAAAATCGCAAAACAAACAACGGACCTCACACGAGGCCCCACTGTCAACGGTACACCGCGTGAAATCAATCTCTTTTCCGCTTTAACTGTAATCAGACATCGATCTTATGCTTTCCACAAACCGTGCAGGTTGCAGTACTCACGAGCGGTGACCTGCGCTGCTTCGATATTGAAGGTCGCTTCAGGGGCATCACCCGGCTTCAAGAACTGGCGATAGGCCTTGCCATCCGCCACCACCTCGATCCACTCAATATAGTGTTTTTCCTCCATGGGATGGGGTACGCTGCCGACCTTCACTTTGATACCAGTGGCCGTCTTTTCTACCACCGGCACGTGTTTCTCCTGAGCGGCATCCACGGCTCCCTCCACAAGCAGCGTCATCGGCTGCTTGCAGCACACCAGCTCGCCCTGGCCCGCGTGGAGAACCTCCACAATGTTCCCACAAACTTCGCACCTGTAAACCTGCAATCTTTCCGTCATCTTACTTCCTCCCTTCTCTCATGTGCGGCCATAGCGCCCATAAATAATAAGTATTTTCAATAATTATACCTCATACTCTCCCTGTCAAGTCTATCTTCAGAGAATCTTGGCGCTCCAGCACCGCCTGGTTTAAGGTCCTGCTTCTACCCTGTTCATCCGAGGTCTGTATCTGGAAAAATGGATTGGATCAATGCCCCAATCTCCTCCAGGTTTAAAGTACCCTTTGGCATGAAACCGTCGGCTCCACCCGTGTAGGCCGCCTCTCTATATTCGGGCAAGTCGTAGTCGGTCAGCATGATAACGATGATCTGAGGATGACTCTCTTTGATCTTCTTGGTGAGTTCAAGGCCGTTTTCCCCGGGCATGCAGATGTCCATGAAAACCAGATCAGGCAGAAACGCCATGATGTTTTCCAGCGCCTCTGTCCCATTCAAGGCCGTCTCAATCACCATGAAAGGAAATCGCTGACCCAGGGCCTCCGTAAAGGTTTCTCGAAAGGTGGCGTT
>DAOUZN010000038.1 GCA_030665585.1 Deltaproteobacteria bacterium
GGCCGTGCGCAGGGGTGGATGGACCTTGGCGTTCGTATCGTAGTTAATGACGGCTTTTTCAGTTAAGGAAAAATAGTGGGGCGCCGTCTCGGCCGTCACGGGCAATCCCTGCGCCTTGGCCTCGCGAATGAGGCGCACGGACCCTTCAGCGCTTACATGGGCAATATGAAGGGGGGCCCCGGTGAGTTCCGACAAGGCGATGTCTCTGGCCACCATGACGGTTTCTGCGGCATTGGGTATGCCCGCGAGTCCCAAGCGGGTGGCTGTCACCCCCTCGTTCATCACGCCGTCAGCCGTGAGACTTCGGTCCTCGCAGTGGGAAATCACGAGGAGGCCAAACCCCTTGGCATACTCGAGGGCACGACGCATCAACTGGGCGTCCATGACTGGATTGCCGTCATCAGACACCGCCACAACCCCGGCGGCCTTCATCTCACCATACTCGGCGAGACCTTGGCCGTGGAGACCGCGGCTGATGGCGCCCACTGGATAGACGCGGACACCGCACGCCATGCTTGCCTTCCTGAGAATGTAATCGGTGACCGACTGATTGTCGTTGACCGGCTCTGTATTCGGCATGCAGCAAATGGATGAAAAACCGCCATAGGCTGCGGCCAAACACCCCGTTTCAATCGTTTCTTTGTATTCGTGGCCGGGTTCCCGGAGATGCGTATGCATGTCAATGAGGCCGGGGACGACAAGTTTGCCGGAGGCGTCAATGATGCGGTCCGTTGTCCGATGTCCCTTGTCCGTTGTCACGGCTTGGCTGTCAGCCTCTGACCTCTGACCTCTGACCTCTGATCCTCCTAGTTGGGCTATTTCCCCATTTTCGATGAGGACATCCATGACGCCGTCCATACCCGTTTCCGGGTCGATAACCCGTCCGCCCCTGATCAGTGTGGGCGTCACCGCGCCCCCCCGAGTAGGAGGTAAAGGATCGCCATTCGCAGAGCCACACCATTGGCTACCTGCTCCAAGATCACCGAGTAAGGACCATCAGCAACCTCAGGCGCGATTTCAACGCCCCTGTTCATGGGACCTGGATGCAGGATCAGGACATCGTCCCTTGCACCTGCAAGACTCTCCGCGGTCAGGCCATAGCATTGGGCATATTCTCTTTCGGAAGGAAACAGAAACGCCTGTTGACGTTCTTTCTGAATACGCAACACGATGATGACGTCGGCATCCTTTACCGCTTCCCGGGTATGATACGTGACAGGGGCTTCCAGGGTCTCTATACCTTTAGGAATCATGGTTGGCGGACCCGCTAGAATGACACGAGCCCCCATCTTGACAAAGGCGACAATATCGGAACGGGCCACACGACTGTGGGCAATATCACCCATGATGGCAACGCGCAGCCCGGAAAGACGCCCCTTTTTCTCGCGGACAGTCATCATGTCCAAGAGCGCTTGGGTCGGGTGCGCATGCATACCGTCCCCTGCGTTTATGATGGAGGCGTCAACGAGCTGGGCCAGCATGTGTGGCGCCCCTGCCGAGTTGTGGCGCAGGACGATGGCGTCCGGATTCATGGCTTCAAGATTCTTGGCCGTGTCGATGAGGGTCTCACCCTTGACCATGCTACTCGTAGAGGCCGAAAGACTCACCGTGTCGGCACTGAGCCTTTTTGCGGCAATCTCAAAAGACGTTCGGGTCCTCGTACTCGGTTCGTAGAAGAAATGGACAACGGTTTTGCCCCGCAGGGTGGGCACCTTCTTAATGGGACGGGTGGAGATCTCTTTGAGGGAGTCCGCGGTGTCAAGGATGAGTTCAATCTCTTCGACTGAAAGACTCTCCATGTCAAGGATATCCTTTTTATCGAATCTCATGAACCGCGCAAGCGAGCCTGTTCCCCGCAATTCTCCAAAAAAAAACCTCCTTACCCTGACTGGTAAAGAGGCTTTTGCTGTTTCGAGCTGTCATAGCGTGTATGACCATAATGAGACAAACCTGCCGGACGCTGAAAGTGACGATCCTATAGCACCGCGAGCCAAAACGAGTCAAGGGGGAAAACATTGGCCCCCAACGCTGGGGATGCCTACTGGCACCCCGCGTCAAAACGTGGGCCAAAAAGGGAATTGAAGCTCCCTGTAGCAAGCCACAGGGAATCTTCGACCGTAAGGAACGCTGACTTTTTTGGATTCGCTCGCTAACCCCGCAGCCCCGCTGGAACGGGATCTACACTTCGTTCCGACAAGCTACGGGGAATGCGCTCGCTTTTGCGGTTCAGGCAGGTCCAGACGGCTCAATGGAGCAGATGCCCCAATCGTCCCCACCTAATACCTGAAGTTTCCTTATTCCATGACCAATAGATGATAAATGCCTTACCTTTGACCATCGATAGATCGACAAATCCCCAAAATCGGCTGTCATAGCTATGGTCGCGGTTGTCCCCCATGACAAAGAAGGCCCCGGCCGGCACGGTAACCGGCCCGAAATTATCGCGGGGCCTGGCACGACCTAGAATAACGTGAGGGTCCAGATAGGTGCCATATGTATCCACCATGGGCTTGTGATTAAGGTATACTTTTTTGTTTCGAACCTCCACGATGTCGCCAGGTACTCCGATGATCCGCTTTATGAAGTCCTTCTTGGGATCTTCAGGGAATTTGAATACCACAACATCCCCCCGCTTGGGGTCTGTAACAGGAATGAGGGTTGTGTTGACAAAGGGGAGCTTTACCCCATATATGAATTTGTTGACGAGGATATGATCCCCCACCAAGAGGGTCGGCTTCATCGAGCCCGACGGAATCTTAAAGGCCTGCACGACAAAAGTCCGAATAAAAAGCGCGAGGACGACGGCAACCAGTATGGCTTCGGCGTATTCCCGAAAGATACTCTTTCTTGGCTGAATGGGGCCTTCAGAGGCTGTGTCTTCTTTCAAAGTGCTGGATCCCTTTCTATCTTACACTGAGGGGAGCAATTCCTGCGGTTCCCCGAGGGTGAACTTTCCCTTCTGTATCCATTTCTTCAAGGTCTCTGCAATCTCCCTGGCCCGTACCACGCTCGACAGAGGAACGGTAGGCACCTCTTTACCATTTGCACGGATGGTGCCACTCTTGAGTTCACTATAACTGACCGTGCCATAACTCTTTGATATACCCTGTGGATAGTCATGTCCGTAGTCAACAATCCGCGTAAAGATCTCATCGTCTGAAACAGCAGTAAATTGCGCCATCTCTTCATTTAAGATTGGGATCGGTACGCCCAGGCCCACTGCCAATGAGCACCCGTACCCATGAATGCTTACCCCCACTAGCCACTTGGGACTCATCTTTTTCATGTCTCCCATGACCCACAGCGTGCCTGCAGGGGTCAGAGGGATACCCTTCTTGGTTCGCTTGACCTTGGGTTTGTGCTGGGTGCCGTGCCAGGCGACAAACCCCTGACCACCGCCAAGGAAAATTTTCGTCCCTATCCCAATCGTCCTATAATAGGGGTCATTCATGAGGGGGCTCAGCTGTCCCGCAGAACAATAGTTGGCATTGCCGGCGTTCGGTTTTAGGGTGCCCATATACGTATAAATCGTCTTATCACTGAAATTGATGGCACAGTTATAGTTTTGGTACGCATTCCTTGGGTTACAAAGCGTTGCCTGGGGAAGCTTTTTCAGGCTGATATCCTTTTCAATATCTCGGTTAGGATAGCAATCCGTTCCGTAGGCCGTGGCCCGAAGGTGGACGGTCTTGCCACCGACCAGATCCTGAATCACATGGCCGCCCCCATACTTGAATTCCCCGGGGTGGACCTTATTCAGGGGATCTTCTTCGCAGGGCTCCGTTGCCCCGATGAACGCGTCCACTGCGGCCAGACCGGCATAGGCTGGGACATTGTTGAGCCAGACCTTGGCGGCTTTGATCCCAGGCGCCGAATGGCCAAAATTGATGAACGCGCCCGACGAACACATGGGTGAAAAGGTCCCGGTGGTGACGACATCCACCTGGCGAGCTGCTTCAACAGCGCCTTTTTCTCTTACAATATCAATAATTTCTTCCGCCGTAACCACGACAACCTTGCCGTCTTTGATTTTCTGATTGATTTCCTGGAAGGTCTTTTGGACCTTATGGTGTTTCATGGCCTTGCCCCTTTCCTTGATCGCTGTGACGGTCAATCGATACACATCGCAAACAAAGTGCGATTCCTGTTGCCGAGGTCCCTTTGAAGAGCCTGTGCAGGAAACCAGGCCAAAAGGGATGCGGAAACAGCCTGTCCATTAGCAACCTTTTATCCTTTTATCTCTCCTTTAGCACGCGCGAGCTTGTCTGTAATATGATGTTTGATCCAGACCGGATCCCACCATTCCACAGGATTCACAAAGGTCTTATGAACGAGGATCGAAAAATGGAGATGGTCCCCTCCGGCCAGTCCCGTGCTGCCGGTGAAACCGATAATTTTCCCCTTCGAGACCATCTGGTGTTCGGTCACCCGGATGCGGCTCAGGTGTCCGTACAAGCTAAAAAGGCCGAAACCGTGATCTATAATAATTGTTTTGCCATAAATGCCCAGTTCCTGGGCAAACGCAACGCGCCCACTGTTGGCGGCCGGCACAGCCGAATGGGCCGTGGAGGCAAGATCTATCCCGAGATGCACTTGATGATCTATGGCTCGACCGTGGTACTGGTAGGTCCGACGTTCGGCAAATCCAGCCCTCCGGGCCGAGCCTGGAAGTCTTAGAAATGGACCTGTCCAGTGTAGCTTGGCATCACTGTCTTGACAGGTATCTCCAATGGTTTTGTGATTGGCCTGTCGCAGATCCCTGTTGACTGCTAAGAACTTCTCAAGCAGGGAGCCGGGGCCGTGCCCCACGTCCAGAGAACTCTCAAATTCAGGCATTTTCTTCTCAAGGAAGGCATCCGAAATCCGGACGGTATCCTGCCTGAACGTTTTTGTATTGATGTGATGGGCAAACCCTGTGCGCGAGGTATTACCCGCCTTGTCCGTGGCGGTCACGTAGAGCTGTGCTCCCGTTCCTTTATTGTCAGGAAGGGCAAAAAAGCCCACAAACACGCTGGGATCGGCGAAAAGGCCGTTTGAGCCCGGGAAGAACCGCTCGTCCACCTGGATGCCACTTGTGGCAGGCGGCTCAGAGACGCGATAGACAGCGAGCCCGGTGCCACCCTGATTAAGATTGTGATGGCGGGTAATCATTTCAATGATGGGCGGCTTGGTGTCGATGATGAGCTTCTGTTCTTCATAAGACCGATTACCGGACCACCATCCTCGTAAGGAATAGTCCCAAAGGGCTACCCTGAGAAGGGCTTCTCCGTCTCTCAAACCGAGATCTTGGGCCTTCATGTCGATAGAAACCGGTTGCTCTTGAACAGCGCCCGCCATCAAGAATCCCTTAGAAGGAAACGTTTGGTCAAAGAGAATGACTTCCTTTCCTTGTTGAATGATGGCGATCCATAGCTTCTTGAGGCCGCTTTTCTGATCAGAGGCGAGCCCCCGGAGGGTGTAAGACGCACCAATGACATGGATCGGTCCTTCCCAGCGGAATTGTGGCGGTTCGCCTTCCAGTCTCTTGACAGCCAACCATATCGATGCAGCGGCAAGAGCACAGACTGCAACGCCAACCAGAACGTAACCGACCTTTGAGATCCTGGACTTGTTTGCCATGTGATTAGGGTTATTCGGAAAAATTTGCGACGGACCATAGCAACTTGTGTGTGAACAATCAAGGTTGATTTATCCGCTCCTGGTGCGGCGGTGATCCTTGACATTTCAGCCGGTGTACGTTAAAAATATATATATGTTCGTTAAACTTAGCGTCTCTACTCCTCGGGGGTCGGTCTTGTTGGCACGGATGTCGCATGCAACATGTTGTTAATGTAGGACGAATCAGCATGGGTGGGGGAAATGAGTTTGTTTTGATTGCCGGCCCCTGTGTCATCGAGAACCTTGAATCGACCATGGCAGCGGCGGCCTTTCTCAAAGATCTTACGGATGAACTCAAGATCCCATTCATATTCAAGACTTCCTATGACAAGGCGAACCGAACCTCACTGAGTTCCTACCGAGGTCCGGGCCTTTCCAAAGGATTGGACATCATTTCCACCATTAAAGACAAGCTTGGCATCCACGTGCTTTCTGACGTACATCGGTTTAGCGAGATTGCCCCGGCCGCTCAACTGCTCGATGTCATCCAGATTCCCGCTTTCCTATGTCGCCAAACGGATTTTGTTACGGCAGTTTCTGAAGCAGGAAGGCCTGTCAATATCAAGAAGGGGCAGTTCTTGGCCCCATGGGATGTTGAACACATCATAGAAAAGGTCTTGTCTACGGGGAATCGGCAGATTATGGTTACCGAACGAGGGACCTCTTTCGGTTATCACAATTTGGTGGTTGACTTCCGCGGTCTGGCTAGCATGCGCGCCCTGGGGTGGCCTGTGGTCTTCGACGCCACACACAGTGTGCAGCTTCCAGGAGGTGCGGGCAAGGTCTCCGGTGGGCAGAGGGAATTTGTGCCGGTGATGGCTCGGGCAGCCGTGGCTGCGGGTGTCGACGGCATATTCATGGAGGCCTACGAGGACCCGGATCGAGCCCTTTGTGACGGTCCCAATTCCCTGCCGCTGGAAAGGGTGAGGCCGCTTCTGAAACAGTTGAAAGCCATACAAAATGCTGTTTCGTTGTCGTAGGGTTTCCACGCAAGCATCATGATGTTATAGGATGTCAAAGTCAAAGAACCATGTGATTCTGCTTTGTTTGGTTGGATTGATACTTGCCGGAATCGGAGCGGGGTTGATCCGTGAGCAGCATCTCAGCAAGGGGCCGGACGATTTGGTGTCGATCTTGCCCACGAGCGAGGATGTGAGTCTGAACCGAATTCACCAGGTCGCAACCCGAGACGGCGTCAAGGAATGGATGCTTGACGCCACGTCCGCCCGATATGACAAGGCGGAAAACAAGGCCGTCCTCAAGGATCTTTCTGCCACCTTTTTCCTCAAGGATGGCCGCAAGATCCACCTGACCAGTCGTCACGGTGTGCTCTTGACGGACACCAAAGATATGGAAGTTTCCAAAGATGTGGTTGTGCGCAGTGGACCCTATGAATTGGAAACAGAAAGGCTATTCTATGACCACAAGCATCGGTCCATTTCCACGGATGTGCCGATCATTGTCAGGGCAAACGGCGTACGCGTGACTGGAAAAAGCATGCTTTTTTCGCTTGACACAGAACGGGCCGTGTTGACGGGCGCAGTAGAAGCGGTGTTCGAGAACTGGCGCCTGTAGATTGTCCTTCGCCTCGCTGGCGGGATGCCGAACACAACCTAGGTGAACCAATCACGTGCTTTGTCGTGAAGGACCCAAGACGCATAAAATGGCCCCTTTTAGCCCTGCTCTTATGTCTGGGGTGGGCAACGATCAGTCCTGTTTCGTCTCAGCCCCGTGGGACGGCGCCCAAGGACAAGACAGACCTTGGACGGCCTATTCACATTACCTCTGACGCGGTTGAATCAGACCATTCCATGGGGTGGGTGGAATTCACAGGAAACGTTAAGGCCACGCAGGAAGATGTGGTCATCACGGCTGATCGTATCAAG
Organism: Deltaproteobacteria bacterium; assembly: GCA_030665585.1. Lineage (GTDB taxonomy): Bacteria > Desulfobacterota > Desulfobacteria > Desulfobacterales. The sequence goes on from DAOUZN010000038.1 coordinate 7,545, forward strand.
ATTTTCTACAGATCAGATGGCGCACCATCAATGGCGGCGACCACGGTTGAAAAAATAGTTTCCCAAGGCGACGTTAAGATTCTATTTGATCATAAGATGAAGACAGCGGTGGCGGAAAGAGCGGTGTATACCGCGGATCAAGAGGTGTTGGTCTTGAGCGGGGGGGAGCCCACCGTGTGGTCCGGCAAGAACGTCATCCGGGGGAAGAAGATCATCCTTTTTCAGGCTGAAGATCGGATTGTGGTAGAGGGCGATGAGAATGAACAGGTGAAAGCCACTCTACACACCGGAGGAGAAGGCGGTTTGATCAAATAGGCGGAGGGGCGGCTTACACGACAATTGGGATCAATGGCGACTTTAATCGCAGAGGATTTGGTCAAGAGTTATAATGGCAGGCGTGTTGTTGATGCAGTCAGCCTAGAGGTACAAGGCGGCAGTGTCGTAGGACTTCTGGGCCCCAATGGCGCGGGAAAGACCACGACATTTTACATGATCGTGGGACTGATACGTCCTGATCGTGGGAAGGTTTTCTTAAACGGACAGGACATGACTTCTTTCCCCATGTATCTTCGGGCGCGCAAGGGGGTTGGGTATCTTCCTCAGGAGTCCTCGGTCTTTCGGAAGCTGAGCGTGGAGGAGAACATCTTGGCGATCTTGGAGACGCTTCCCATGTCCAGGTTCGAACGATCCATCCGACTCAAAGAGCTCCTTCAAGAATTAGACATCGGGCACTTGGCGAGGCAGAAGGCTTATGCCTTGTCAGGGGGGGAACGCCGACGGGTGGAGATCACGCGGGCCTTGGTAAGGGCACCTTCATTTATTCTCCTTGATGAGCCCTTCGCTGGGATTGACCCCATAGCGGTCACGGAGATACAAAGGATTGTAGAGCACCTCAAGGAGCGAGGGATTGGCGTGCTCATATCAGACCATAATGTCCGGGAGACCCTGGGCGTTTGTGACCGGGCATACATCTTAAACGAGGGGGTGTTAATGGAATCGGGGACCCCTGAAGTCATTGCCTCCAGCAGTGTGGCGCGGGAAATCTACTTGGGTGAAGGTTTTCAATTATAGCGATTTTCTCATGTTTCTGATTACGATGGGTTGAGATGGCATTGGAACTTCGACAACAGCTGCGCCTGACCCAACAGTTGGTCATGACGCCGCAGCTTCAGCAGGCGATCAAACTGTTGCAGTTGTCTCGCCTGGAGCTGCTGGACGTCATTAGTGAAGAAATGGTGGAAAATCCATTGCTCGAGGAGACCGTCGAGGAGCAGGCGGCCCCCGATGGCGATCCGAACGAGCCCGTATCCGCCACATCAGCAGACCAGGATGAACTGAAACCCGTCAGTGTCGAAGAGACAGCTCGGGAGGATATTGACTGGAGCAACTATTTGGGCGAGTATAATGCTTCAGGGCCTGTGTATTATGAACCCGAAGAGCGGGAAACTCCAGAATATGAGAATTTTTTGGCCCGCCGTAAGTCCTTGGTTGATCACCTCATGTGGCAACTTCTGTTGTCCCTTCCCACCAAGGCCGAAGAAACGATCGGCAGTGCTGTCATCGGAAACCTGGACCCCGATGGCTATCTCCAGGCCACTGTAGATGATATTGCCGCCCTGGCGGGAGCCGACATCTCGCAGGTGGAAAAGGTCCTGGAAAAGATGCAGTCCTTTGACCCCGTCGGGGTCTGTGCCAGGGATCTGAAAGAGTGTTTGTTGATTCAGACCAAGCAGTTAGGGCTTGAAGACTCCCTCGTGGTTCAGATTATTCAGGACCATTTCAAACACCTGGAAAACAAGAACTACAAGGCGATCGGACAGGCTTTGGGCGTTTCCTTTGACGATGTGCTTGCCGCTGTGGGAATCATTACCGGCATGGAACCAAAGCCGGGTCGCCAATTCAGTGATGAAGATCCGCAGTACATTAGCCCTGACATCTTTGTCTACAAGATGGGCGATGAATTCGTCATTGTTTTGAATGAAGATGGCATGCCGAAACTTCGTGTGAGTGCCTTTTACAAGCAGGCCTTAAATCAAACAGGACCATTCGCCAGCCACACGAAGGATTACATTCAGAGTAAACTCCGGTCTGCTGTCTGGCTGATCCGGAGTATTCATCAGCGCCAGAGGACCATTTACAGGGTAGTTGAGAGTATTGTCCGTATTCAACGGGATTTTTTGGAAAAAGGGATCACTCATTTGAAGCCAATGGTATTGCGGGATGTGGCTGAGGATATTGGCATGCACGAGTCGACGGTAAGCCGTGTTACGACGAACAAGTACGTCCACACCCTACAGGGGACCTTTGAGTTGAAGTTTTTCTTTAATAGTTCTATCAGCCGACTTGATGGAGATGCCATTGCCTCGGCGAGTGTGAAGGAAAGAATTCGTCAAATCATTCAGTCTGAGGACTCCACCAAACCGTATAGCGACAGAAAGATGGTTGAGATCTTGTGTGCTTCAAACATTGATGTGGCTCGCAGGACCGTCGCCAAGTACCGGGAAATGTTAGGCGTGTTACCATCCAACAAACGCAAGAGGATACAGGGAGGTCCATCAGTATGCAAAAATCAGTAACCTTCATCAGCCTTGCCCCGTCTGAATCTCTGAAAACATACGCCTTCGAAAAACTCGACCGGTTCGATAAATACCTTGCAAATCCGGCTAAGGCAAACGTGGTGTTGACGGTGGAAAAATTTCGGCATATCGCCGAAATCGGTATTAGCGCAGATGGATTCATGATCAACGCCCACGAGGAAACCTCTGACATGTATTCGGCCATAGACATGGCTCTGGACAAACTTGATAAGCAAATTAAGAAGAATAAGAAAAGATACAAGAAATCTAGATCAACAGCCGCCAGACTCAAGACATTTCCCTATGAGGAGAACGGTGCCGCATCATCAGGCGACCTGGAGCACGAGCCGATGCCCAGAGTGATGAAAATCCAGAACATCGAGTTTAAACCCATGGATGTGGATGAAGCGGTTTTACAGATGCGATTGATCAAAGACAGCTTTCTGGTTTTTACCGATGCTCAGACCCAACAGGTCAATGTGCTATATCGCCTCAAGGACGGCCATTTCGGTTTGATTCAACCTAGTTTGTAGTAGGGATTCCAATGAAAATTTCGGACACCCTCAAAGAGGGGGCCATCATTGCTGAACTGAAGGCGACTGACAAGAAGGCGGTATTGGAAGAACTGACGGGTACGCTTGCAGAGGGCTCCGGGGTTAACCAGGAGGAAATGGTTCGTGTCCTCTTGGAGCGGGAGCGGCTCGGCAGCACCGGCATTGGAGGTGGTATCGCTATCCCTCATGGGAAACTGAGGCTTTTGCAGTCCTTGTTGATCGCATTCGGGCGGAGCCGCAAGGGTGTCGACTTTGATGCCATGGATGGAAAGCCTGCCCACCTGTTTTTTCTATTGTTGGCCCCGGAAGATTCCACGGGCGCTCATCTCAAGATGCTCGCCAGGATATCTCGATCGCTCAAGAACAGCGTTTTTAGGGAATGCCTGATGAACGCTGCTGACGGCCGGGAACTCTACATGGCGATCCAGAGGGAAGACGAAGACTTTTGATTCTGCACGTGAGTCAGACATGGTCTCCTGTCCATGGTCTGCGCCTGCCCAACCTTTTGCTGTAGGCTTTTTCGAACCCATTGAAACAGCAAAAAATCATCATTGTCACCGGCCTTTCAGGCTCTGGGAAAAGTACAGCCATCAAGGCGTTGGAAGACGTGGGCTTTTTCTGTGTGGATAACTTGCCAGTCGTGCTTTTGCCCAACTTTTTGGAGCTTCGTATGGCACAATCTGCGGGGCTTGAAAAGCTGGCCCTGGTCATGGACATTAGGGAAGAGGGGTTTCTCTCCGGCTATGGCAAGGTGTTGGACAACCTTGTGAAAGAAGGCTACCAATTCAAGATTTTTTTTCTGGAAGCCACGGACGAAGAAATTCTGAGACGTTACAGTCAGACGCGGCGGCATCACCCCTTGGCCGGAGAGAGCCTTCTGGAAAGGATACGTGCTGAAAGAGAGCAGCTTCAAGGCCTTAAGGGCCTTGCTGACAAGGTCATTGACACGTCCCGTTATAATGTTCACGAACTCAAGCATATGGTATCACGCTATGTGCTTAAGGAGATCCACACCGGCGAGATTGAGGTTCATATCCTGTCTTTTGGTTTCAAGTTTGGCATTCCCCACGATGCAGACTTGGTGATCGACGTTCGCTTTTTACCCAATCCGTATTTTGTCCCTGAATTAAGAGAACTGGATGGTACATCTCCACAGGTGGAAGCCTTTGTGAAGAAATGGGCCGAAACCGGTCTTTTTTTGGAGAAGTATCTAGATCTGCTTGACTTTCTGATTCCCTTTTACGAGAAAGAAGGGAAGTCCTATTTGACCATTGCAGTGGGTTGTACGGGTGGAAGGCATCGTTCCATTGTGGTGGCTAACGAAATCCTCCGTTTTCTTGAAAAAAAGATTAACCGCATCAACTTGACACACCGAGATATTGAGTTAACTTAGGGCTTGCGCAAAAATAACTTCGCAGACCCTAAGCAAGCATCACTTTTCCGGAGATAGATTCATGATAGGTATTGTTATCGTGACCCACAGCGGTTTGGGAGAAGCCCTTATCGAAGCGGCTGACTCCATCCTGGAAAGCCCTCTGGAAGCCACGACGGCCGTTTCAGTAGATCTGAAGCATAGTGCGGAAAAACTGAGGAAAAAGATCAATGACGGGATCAAGGCTGTTGATGCGGGCGATGGTGTCATCATTCTAACGGACATGTTTGGCGGAACGCCATCCAACCTGAGTCTCTCGTTTCTTGAGGAGGGCCGGATTGACGTACTGACCGGTGTGAATCTGCCGGTGTTGATCCGAGCTGCAAAGATGCGCAAGGAGAGCGACCTCGCTGAGTTGGCTCAGAGCGTACAGGCCTATGGGAAAAAGAGCATTTCATTGGCCAGTGGGGTCCTGAAGGGAAACAAAAGGAGTTAAGGAGGATCTATGATGAGCGTTCGCGTTGGCATCAACGGCTTCGGCCGGATAGGGCGACTCGCCTTTAGAGCTGCGCTTGAAAGCAATGCTGTTGAGATCGTGGGGATCAATGACCTCACAGACGCTTCAACCATGGCGCATTTGCTTCGCTACGATTCGGTTCACGGCCCCTTGGATGCAACCGTTGTGGCCCGCAATGATGCCATTGAGATCAATGATCGGTCTGTGGCGTACACAGCGGTTAGAGACCCTGCCGACCTGCGGTGGGAAGACCTTGGCGTAGACGTGGTGCTGGAGTGTACGGGATTTTTTCGGGACCGCGCCAGTGCCGGCAAACACCTGGAATCAGGTGCTCGCAAGGTGATCATTTCAGCGCCAGCCGTCGATCCGGACATCACCATCGTCATCGGTGTGAATGATGCGTTGTATGATCCCAAACACCACCACATCATATCAAACGCCTCGTGCACGACAAATTGCCTGGCGCCGATGGCAAAGGTACTTTTTGAAAACTTCGGCATAAAAAACGGACTCATGACGACGATCCACTCCTATACGGGAGATCAGCGACTTCTTGATTTTCCCCACAAGGACCTGAGGCGCGCAAGGGCAGCCGCCCTTTCCATGATACCCACGACGACAGGGGCTGCAAGGGCCGTTGCCTTGGTCTTGCCCGAACTCAAGGGAAAACTAAACGGCTTGGCCATACGAGTGCCGACGCCGAATGTGTCTCTCGTGGACTTGGTGGTGACGGTAGAAAAGAAGGGATTGACGACAGAGGATGTGAACGGGGCATTAAAGGCAGCGGCTGACGGGCCGCTGGAGGGTATTCTGGCCTATAGCGATCTTCCCCTGGTTTCGAGCGATTTTAACGGCTCCACGTATTCTTGTATTGTGGATGCTCCAACGACGCATGTCATCGATGATCTGGTGAAGACCTTGGCCTGGTACGACAATGAACGTGGGTATGCCACGCGTTTGGTCGATTTAGCAGCGATCATTGCCAGAGGCCTGTAGACGGTGCCAAGGCCGGCGCCCGGGACCCAGGGTCCATGGAGCGCACAAGGCAACGCAAAGAGCAGGCCCGCGGGTTTTGGCCAGCGCTGCTGCAGTGTGTTAGGGAGGCATAGGTTATGGGAAACCGCAGGCCCTTGATTGCTGGTAACTGGAAGATGTTCAAGACCGCTCCAGAGGCTGCAGATCTTGCGAGTCGATTGAAGTCTCTGCTCCATGATCTCACCGACGTGGACGTCATGGTGGCCCCTGCGTTCACGGCCCTTGGGGTGGTGGCCGATATTGTCAAGGGCTCGGCCATCCATTTGGGCGGTCAAGATCTGTTCTGGGAAAGGGAAGGGGCCTATACAGGTCAAGTATCGGCGCCCATGCTAAAGGCTGCAGGATGCAGCCATGTGATTATCGGCCATTCTGAAAGACGCCAGTATTTTGGGGAAACCAATGCCACGGCAAACCGGAAGATGAAGGCGGCCCTTGCTGGAGGCTTAATGCCTGTCTTGTGTGTGGGTGAGTCTGAAGGTGAAAGAGAGGCCGGGCAAACCTTTCCTGTTGTCAAGGGCCAGTTGGAGGGGGGCTTGAACGGCCTCGATGCTGAAGGGCTCGAGCAGGCAACCGTTGCCTATGAACCCGTCTGGGCCATTGGGACAGGTAAAACGGCTACGCGTGAGCAGGCTCAGGAGGTTCATCAGTTTATCCGGGGGCGCATTAAAGAGAGTTTCGGAGAGGGGATTGCAAATGCCCTTCGCATACTATATGGTGGGAGTGTAAAATCCGCAAATATTGCCGAGCTCATCGCCATGGACGACATTGACGGGGCATTGGTAGGAGGCGCCAGTCTGGATGCCGAATCATTTGCCGCCATTGCCCGCAATGCCGTAAGACCGGTCAAGGATCACTCTTGAGGGACCGAGCCCTTTTGTTATGTCAACCTTCATTATTCTGGTTCATGTGCTCGTTTGTATCGCACTGATACTGATTGTTCTTTTGCAGACAGGCAAAGGATCAGACATGGGTGCGGCATTCGGGGGCGGGGCGAGTCAAACGCTGTTTGGAAGCACGGGTGCCTCGTCTTTCTTGAGTAAACTGACCACCGGTGCTGCCATTATTTTTATGCTTACATCTCTGAGTCTGGCTTATTTTTCGAGTCGGCGACCCACGACTTCCGTCATGTCCGATGTGGCCCCGATTACTCAAGAAGCCCAGCAGGCGCCGGCCGAGGCTCCGGTCACATCCGAAGCCGCACTGCCTGCTGTTCCTGAACCGGCCCCAGAGCCTGCCGAAAAGAACTGAGCTTTCCGTGCCGAAGTGGTGGAAACTGGTAGACACGCTGTCTTGAGGGGGCAGTGGGTTACGCCCGTGCGGGTTCAAATCCCGCCTTCGGCACCA
>DAOUZN010000096.1 GCA_030665585.1 Deltaproteobacteria bacterium
TGTACAGGATGAACAGGGGGGCTTCGGCGTCCATGACCTCAGCATCACACCGGACTTTCAAGGCGGGATTGTTGACTTGTTCGTGCCACCACCAGTCCCTTTCCTTTTTCATTTTCACGCTCGTACCCGTTCGCCTCACAATGATACACGCCTTGACTTGTGGATTTGCCTTTAAAGCTTCATCGGCGTTTCGTTTCAGAGCGATCACCCTGCCTCCCCTGAAACCGCCGTCGGCCGTGATCAGTATCTTAGCCCCGCAATCCTTGATGCGGCTGCTGAGGGATTCAGCGCTGAATCCCCCAAAAACCACACTGTGGATCGCCCCGATGCGGGCACATGCCAGCATCGCAATGGGCAGCTCCGGAACCATGGGCAGATAAATGGCCACTCTGTCGCCTTTCTTGGCGCCGAACCCCTTTAACACGTTGGCGAACTTACAAACCTCCCGAAAGAGCAACTGGTAAGTATAGATCCTGTACTCGCCCGTTCTTTCACCTACCCAGAGCAAGGCGGTCTTATTCTTTCTCCATGTGTCCACATGCCGGTCAAGGCAGTTAAAGGAAGCATTGATCTTGCCCCCTTCAAACCAACGTATCTTTGCCTTTTCAAAGTCATAATCAAGGACCCGCCGCCATTTCTTGTACCAGGTGAGCGCTTCGGCCCTCTCTGCCCAAAAACCTTTAGGATCCTCTACGGAGTGCTTGTAGAGGCGTTGATATTCCTTTAAGCTGTTGATATGGGCCTTCTTCTTGAAATCTCTTGGTGGGGGGTATTTTCCTGCTCCAACCACGACGGATTCAATCATTTGCTTGCGTGCCATCGGTCCCTCCTTCACGTCTTGATCTTTAGAATGGGAAAGACGTTCTTTTCAATCCCATGAACCACCCCTTGTAAGTCGCGTGTCACCTTCTCCTTCAAATGATCCGGCACGAAATGAGGCCGGTCGTTGAGAGACGAAATGTTGTCGCCCCAGAACATGCCCCCAAACAGGGCGTCGTCGTCCTCTCTGGGTCCCAGGCCGTTCATGATGGCCCATGCCAATGCCCAGGTACGCGCAATGTTGTCCAGCACATAACCGCCAGAGCCGAGGGCCAGCAGCTTTGGAGAAACTTGTAGAATACCTTCCAGCGCCTTACAGACGGAAGCATTTGTCAACTGTAAATGAGAAAAAGGATCGGAGAACAAGACATCGGCGCCGAGCACGGCCACCACCACATCCGGCCTAAAGGCATGGGCCAGTGGAAACAAGATTCTTTCAAAGGCCCACAAAAATTCCTCGTCCGAGGTGTTTTCCGGCAGCGGGACATTGATGGTATACCCCTTGCCGCGGCCCCGGCCGATCTCGTCTTCGAAGCCGGTGCTGAACGGGAAAAGGGTTTTTGGGCTTTCATGGAATGATATGCACATGACCTTACTCGTATTGTAAAAGGCCGCCTGAACCTGATCCGCGTGGTGGGCGTCGATGTCGATGTAGAGCAGGCGTTTCTTTTGACTCAGCCACTTCTTGAGGGCAAGGACAATGTCGTTGATATAACAGAAGCCGGCCGCAAAATCCTTGCCCGCATGGTGAAACCCTCCCGTGGGACCAAACACGATGTCCGCTTTGCCCTCTCCGATGAGTTTCGCCCCCAAAAGCGTGCTCCCCGCGGCCAGGGCATGATAGTCGTATACACCTTTGTACACAGGGCACTCCGTGGTTCCAAGCCCGTATCTCAGCCATTTCTCTTCGAAGGCACCGTCATTTGCCTTTTCAAGAATGCTCACATAGTTTTGTGTGTGAAAACTGAGGACATCTGCCGTAGAAGCAGGCTTCGGGGCATCAATGCTCATCCAATCACGGTCAAAGATCTGCAACCTCTTGCACAATCGGTATGTGGCCTCACTTCTTTGGAAGAGCCACGGATATCCCTGGTAGGCCTTGAACTTGGCAAACTCCGGACTATAAAGGAAAACCGAGCGCACGAAGGCTCCCTTCTCTATTTTCTGCCACGTTTCCCGCGACCGGCCTTGCCCGGCTTTACTTCTAATTCCATGTCACGGCATGGTTCGATACCACTGCAGAATGCAAACCCCACTTTTTCAAAAACATTGATAGCACGCCGGTTGGCGGTGCGGACGGTGAGCACGATCTTTTCACATCCAGCCTCCTCGGCTACTCTCTTAACAACCGCCGAAAGCGCTGTGCCGATGCCAACGTTCCTGAATCCTTTTCTGATGAAGATCAGATACTCGGGACAGAAAGAGCCGCCCGCGAGATCCAGGGCACAGTGGCCAATCACAAGGCCTTTGTGTAGGGCCAAGACATTGAATAACTCCGAAACAACATAATGGAGCCACCTCAGCCGAACCTGATCATTAGGGGGGGGCAGGCCGCATTCCAGGCCCTTGGGTTCAAAGGTGTCATACATGGCTTGCAAGGCCTCGAAATCCGCGGCCTCATAAGCACGGATCTCAATACGTCTTCTTCGCTTATCCTCAATTTGAACCGGCAGGCACTTAAATGCCAACCCCTTCTGCCCGGTGCCGCTCAACTTTTTGTTCCCCCTTTGAGCTGGTCATGAAGGACGAAGATTGACAGACTCGTAAAAAGTCGATTTTACTCACTCCGTGAACATTTTGGGGGCCCTTAAGATATTCAGCTAAAATGCTAAAACTGGGGCCAACACCCTCAAACAGTTAGCATTTTTTAACGCTGAATATCTCATGTGCCTTTATCCCAAAATGCTCAATGTCGTTCGCAAAACACTTTTTACGAGTCTGTCAAGATTGATGGCTACTGAATAACATGGGATAGCGGGGTAGGGCAATAGGCTCAGGGCGCTATTTTCCGGGAAGTGCCAGTATGGGGGTAGGTCTGGTCTCTGGAGGCGGTCAGGATTCAGGACGCCGGCGTTTGCTGGTGGCCCAAGGCTTCGAGGGCCTCATGTTCGGTGACGTCGGACCAATATTCATAGGCATCGGCTACCGCGAAGCGCATGCCGGAACGGATGTTGGCGCAGTAGATGCGAGTCACATCTGCCGCGATGCGCCGAACGGTGTGGCTGGGACCTGTGGGTACTGCAACCACCACCTCGGATGACGATGCTTTCAGTAGGGCTTCCACTGCCACCTGCATGGTGAAGCCGGATGCCAGGCCGTCGTCCACCAAAATCGCAGGTTGATCCGAAAGCGACGGCAACGGCTGGTCGCCCCTGAATAATGTGTTGCGTCGGCGAACCTTCTTCCCCGTCTCGATGATGCCTTCTTTGACCTGTTGATCTGTTAAACTCAGTCGCTCCACCAGCTCATGATTGAGTCGTACCGTCCCGTCAAAGGCTACGGCACCGTATCCGACTTCGGTGTTCCAAGGCAGTGTCATCTTGCTTACTACTGCTACGTCCAGAGGCAGCCTTAGGCGCTTTGCAATCTGAGCCGCTACGGGGACACCACCGGCAGGGATGGCCAGGACGACGGCGGGAGTCGGTCGGTACTCTTGCATCATCTGGGCGAGGACTTCGCCGCCGTGCTTACGGTCCCGAAAAACTCTTGTTCGATTGTGCAGCTCGGTACGCTCGATGATGTTCGAGGGCTCAAACATCTCAGATCGTCCTTTTTTATTATTCCTCCCAATGGATACACTCAACGGGACACGTTTCCATCGCTTCTTCAATCAAGTCTTCGGGGCCTCCCTCCGGCTTGATGACCTCGGCCTTTTCGGTATCTTCGTTCAGTGTAAAAACCTCGGCACAAATCTCTTCACAAGACCCGCATCCAACACATTCCTCTTCGTCGATATAGACACTTCGACTCATCAGAATCTCCCTTGGATTGAATACTACCCTGATTGGGTCAAGACTCAATCAGGCAGGGGCCGGGTGTCAATCTGGCATCCTCTCTATGTTCGCCCTCAGTTGTGCGACCTGCAGGCCAAGGGAAACACACTGTTTTCCTTCCATGCATTGATCGGCTTCTTCCGGCTCCAGATGTGTCTTGAGTTCGTGTTTGGCCTTCTTCAAGTCCACAATCCATGCCTTTTTTGCCTCATCATACTCAACGTCCACATCGATGCCGCATTCGCCGATGTCGGGGTAGAGTCCTTTGATCTTCTCACACAATTCTTTTTTGTCGTACATCGTCTTGTCCTCCTTTGCTTAGACTTTAGAATGGGTTGGAAAGTTACACCGTGCCATCCAAAAATGGCGCTTCTCTCCCCAGGTCGCCCTATTTACATCCGTCCATAATGTTTCTGAGCATCACCCGGTCCACTTGCCGTCCCACCAAAGGCCCCTGACGCAAAACAGGGACGTGCTCTTCAAAAGGTGACCGGTCGTTTCGATAGATGATCCCGATGGGGATCCGGTCTCCCCACTCACGGGCAACCTTCATGGCCGCCTCCCAGTCCGTGGGGTTGTAAGTTGGAGGCAGGGGTTTACATCGCTCCTTGTACCAGGCAAATGTGTTGACCTTGTTGAAAGAGACACACGGTTGCAGCACGTCGATGAGGGAAAAGCCTCGGTGGGCGATGCCCTCCTGAATCAACTCGGACAGATGATCAATCATGCCGGAAAAGCCCCGGGCTACAAAACCGGCCTCCATGGCCACGGCCACTCCGATTGGGTTAAAAGCAGCCGAGGCCACGCCGTCAGGTTGGGCCTTTGTCACAAGGCCTTCCGCACTCGTCGGACTCGCCTGGCCCTTGGTGAGGCCATATATCTGGTTATTGTGAACCAGAAGCGTCAGATTAATGTTGCGCCGGATGGCTGCCAGAAAATGGTTGCCGCCTTCTCCATAGTTACACCCATCGCCGCTTTCAACCATCACGGTCAGTTTCGGGTTGGCAAGCTTGGCGCCGGTGGCAACGGGAAGGGATCGGCCATGGAGGCCGTTGAACAGATTTGCATTGAGGTAGTGAGGTGACTTGGCGGCCTGGCCAATCCCGGAGACAAAGAGAACCTCATGGGGTTCTAGCCGGCTGGCCACTAATGCCTGTTTAACCGCCTTTAAGATGGAGAAGTTGCCACACCCCGGACACCAGGCTGTCTCGTATTGTCCGTAATCCTCAATGGTGACCATCTTTGATACCCTCTCTCCCATCGGTTACCGGCTTACACCCCGCAGGATGGCCTCCGGTGTTATGGGAAGTCCATCATACCGCAGCACCTGTTTCTTGATGTGAAATCCCGTCTCTCGACGGATCAGCCGGGCCAGTTGCCCAAAGGCGTTCCCCTCTATGGACACCACCTTCTCTGCCGATTCAAGGAGATCCATGAACCGCCCAGGCACAAGGGGCCATGCCTGGCTGAAATGCAGAGTGGCCACCCGTTTTCCCCCTGACCTGATGCGTGAGGCGGCTTCTTGCACCGCTCCTTTACTCGACCCCCACGACACCATCAGGAGATCAGGCTCCTCTTCACCATCCATGTCGGGAGGGATGACCTCGGCCCGAATCCCTTCCCCCTTTCTCAGCCTCTTTTCCACCATCTGCCTGCGCACGGAAAGGTCTTCCGTGATGTGACCATCCTCTGCGTGCTCGTCGCTGTCGGACACGACAAGATGTCGTGACAGCCCGGGAAAAAGGCGTGGCGAAATGCCTGTTTCAGTCACCGCAAATCGCCTATACGGTAAGGAGCCGGAAGCGCCGGCGCCAACATTCACGGCAGCCAGATCCTCCACGTCAAAAGGCGGCACGGCGCGATAGGAATCGGCCAGGAACTGGTCGGTCAACACAAACATAGGCCCCTGATATCGTTCTGCCAGTTCAAAGGCCTTGCGGGTGAGATGAAAGCATTCTTCCACCGTTCCGGGTGCAAAGATGGCCCGCGGGAACTCCCCGTGCCCGGCATGCAGCACAAACTCGAGGTCCGCCTGTTCCGTCCGGGTGGGCAAACCCGTGGCCGGACCAGGCCGTTGCGCCACCACAATCACCAAGGGGGTTTCCGTCATAGCACCCAGGCTGACCCCTTCCGCCATGAGGGCAAAGCCCCCTCCCGATGTGGCCACCATGCTCGGGGCTCCGGCAAAAGAGGCTCCAATAGCCATGTTGATGGCTGCAATCTCGTCTTCTGCCTGTTCAACCAGCACGCCCATCCGCCTGGCCTGGGCAGCCAGGTTGAGAAGGATGGAGGTGGCCGGGGTCATGGGATAAAAGGAGCAGAATCGCAAACCCGCTGAAAGGGACCCGAAGGCAATAGCCTCGTTTCCACTCATCATTAAACGCTGAATAGGATTGGAAACCTTGGGGAGTTTGTGACCGGATCTCTCGTGGGTGGCAGCCCAGCCCATGGCTGCGACAAGCACCCGTCTGTTTTCTTCAAGCACCGGTCGCTGTTTCCTACCAAAAAAATCATCTAGGGCCGTGGCCATCAACCCTTCTTCCAGACCCAGAAGGTATCCAACCACACCGAGGGCGGCAATATTTGAGAACGTATCTTGAGCCAATTCCTTGAAAGGCACCTTCAAGAAGAAGTCGCCGTCAACCTCTAAGGCGCTGTCAACGACAATAAGCCCGTCCGACGAGAGATCGCCGTGATGCAACGCCACTGTCTCGGCATCCAGAGCGACCAACAGATCCACCGATTCCTTAGGGGCCAGCACCTTATCCGTCCCCGCGCGGATAGCAAAGCTGTTGTGTCCCCCTCGAATACGGGACTGGTAGGTCTGTGTCACAAGGATGGAATAGCCGCTGCGCACGAGGCTCTTGGCCAGCAGTTGTCCAACTGTAACCATTCCTTGACCTGCCTCCCCGCCAATGAGGATGTTCATCGTATGTTCTCTCATGAACCCGCCTATTCTCCCCCACGAGAGTCGTCACAAGGTTCATCTTCATCGAGCGCCCTTCCGTGCTCCGCGCTCGGCGCTGTGGTACAGAATGGCAGGGGCGTATCAGCTTTCTTCTTCTCTTTTTTGGCCTCTTCTTCCGGTGGTTTCTTTTTGTTGTTCTGTGTCATGATGTTCACCTCCTCTGCCGCCAGCCTAAGCTTGCTCAGAGTCCCGGTAGCGGTTTGTCTAAAAATATAAGGATGGCGCCAGAAGTAAATGGGGTAAAGCCTGTATTCTTGGAGGAGAAATTACAGTATTCATGCACGGCCCATCATGTAGGCTTCGGGTTAAGCCGGGCCAGGCATAGTGAACCGGCCCTAACTCTTACGCTGTTTGCCAAAAAGCTCCGTCAAGCTTTCGGCCAGGTCGGCGATGTGTCCTTTTGAGACGATATCAGGCGTCAGTCCACGCTTCTTAGCGGCTTCTGCCGTGGCTGGTCCTACAGCAGCAATAGTCACTTCCTTGAAGCAGTCGTCCAGGTTGAGGCGAACTTCCTCTGCGCCTTTGAAGAAAAACCGCACTGCGGTGGGATTCGCCAGAGCAAGGGCATCAAGTTTCCGGCCGAAGACCCTTTCAGCCATATCCATAGTGGCCTTCACGAGCATACGGTAACCAGGCACCTCGGTTACCCGAGCTCCCAGGCTCTTTAGCCTTTTCGGTAGGTTTCGGGATGCCCCTTCCACCCTGACAAGGAGAAACGCCTGGTCGGACATCTCCCCAAGGCCGGCAGTAACACCCTCGGCAGTGTGGAGTTTCGGAACGTAGTGCGTCTCGATGGCTTCCTTCTTCAGGGCAGACACGGCACCATGTCCGATGGCCACAATCTTTAGCTTGCTGAGGGCCGTCTTGCCAACCTGGAGCACCGCGAGGCGCTCCAAAAAGTTGATGACACAGTTACTGCCGGAAAAGATGACGCAA
>DAOUZN010000102.1 GCA_030665585.1 Deltaproteobacteria bacterium
AGCCTGACAGGACATCCACCCCATTCAGAATACGGCCCTTGACCTGATCATAAGGCAAGCCGGCGTTTTCTGCCCAGATCAGCGCCGCCAGGCCTGCAACATGGGGGGTGGCCATGGAGGTCCCGCTTGAATATTGATAGCTGTCGCCGGCCTTTGTGCTGTATATGTTTACGCCAGGGGCAGCCACATCCACGGATGTGGCCCCATAGTTTGAAAACCAAGCCATATCATCGTTCTGATCCGTGGCTGCAACGGCGATGACGTTATCAAGATCGTAATTCGCCGGGTAGGCCGGGATGTCATCATTGTCCTGGCCATCATTTCCTGCGGCGGCCACAAACAGGACCCCGGCGGCCCTGGCGCTATTTACGGCATCGTGTTCCGATTGAGAATAACTACCACCGCTAAAGCTTGCATTAATGATGTTTGCCCCGTTAGCGACGGCATAATTCATGGCATCAATCTCGTCCGATACGAAACCATCACCGTTGGCATCCAATATCTTTAGCGGCATGATGGACACGGACCAATTGACGCCCGTGATACCAATCCCGTTGTCCCCTTCAGCCCCAATCGTTCCGGAAACATGGGTACCGTGATAGGTGGCACCATGATCATCGTCAGGGTCGTTGTCACCATTCACAAAGTCCCAGCCACGAATGTCATCAGTGTAGCCATTGCCGTCACTGTCAGCCCCGTTTTCGGCTTCGTCATGGTTGGTCCAGATATTATGAGTCAAATCTTCATGGTCCCAGTCTGCCCCCGTGTCAAGCACCGCCACGACCACGGTACCGCTTCCGGTCTGGGTGTTCCACGCTTTCGGGGCGTCTACGTTCTGCATGCCCCACAACTCGCCAAAATCCGGATCATTCGGTACGAGAGATATTCGCCTCACATAGTTAGGTTCCGCATACGCCACGTCAGGGTCGTCTCGGTAAATCTCCAGGGCCTCCTCAACGGTCATTCCATCGGGAAGCTTCAGGTGCCGCACGCGGATCGATTCAAAGGTCCGGAGGGTGGAAACCCCGCGTTGACGCTGAGAATCTTCCAGGGCGGCCTTTCGAGCCGAAGGCCTATACTTGACCAAGAGTTCACCGGGAACATATTGCGCTTTTCTGGCCGGTTGGACGCTCCTGCCTGCAAAAGCCCATCCAGCGGCGATAGAAAAGCAGATGAAGGCGATGACCCAGATCCTTGGTTTTCTGGCCGACGGTAACATGTCTATTGGATGGTCCTCACGTAGTTGGGTTCCGCGTATTCCACGGCCTTGAATTCCTGCAAACGCTTTATGGTTTCCTGCACTGAGAAACCGTTTTGAATCTTCATGAGGTATAGATTGGGCCGAGAAATGATCCGAACGGTCTGAAGGTGCAACTGCCTTTGAATGGCCTCGATGGTTGGCTCTTCAGTCCCTTCCTTAAACTTTACGAGGACCTGTGCAGGCACATGGTCCACGATTTTCCTTTCGGCAGGCGCGGATTTTGGATCTTCTGTACCCTGAGCACCGCTTGCCTCTGCAGCGACTGTTGGATCCTGTTCAGGCTGTGTGGCCAAATCCGTGCACGACACCGCGAGAACGATGAAAACCAATACATGAATAAAGCTTACACGCCTCATGCTTCCTCCGGTTCATGCAAACATTGTGCAAAAGGAGCTTTCGGTGGGGCGAAAAAATGCAAACACGGGGCAAGAGCGGTTGGGTGAAGAGAGCTCCTTGGGGATAAGAGATCATGACTCTGGGTGGATGTCGTATTAGAATGCCATGTCCTTAGCCGCTTTTGAGGATCGAAAACAAGAAGGCGCTCATCTTCTGAAAAACAGATACCCTGCCAGGCCCAAAAGGATCAAAGAAAAAACCTTCCGGAAACTGGCCGTTGAAATGCCTTCCACCAAGCGTGCCCCGATCTGGGCACCGACAATGCCGCCGATACCCAACAAGATTCCCGCCCTGTAATCTACATTGGAATATTCAGCCTCTTTGCAAAATAGTTCAAAGCAGGGCTTCAGGAAATAGGCCCGAACGCCAGCCTAACTGTGTCTATATTGTAGAGCGAGGGCGGAACGCAGATAACGTCAGAAATCGAACCTGATGGGCCCATTTGCGCAAGGGTTGGGGAAGATAACTTGCAAGGGCCCCTATGGCTTTGGGTGAAGGGACCATTCTACTCCAAATCGTGGCCGCTTTTTTGGCCCCAGGCCCGTACCTGGTCACGATAGTGGAAGGCTGAATCCTGTCTCCAAGAAGACGGCACCTGAGCTTCCAGCGAAGGGCCAGGACCTGGATCGCAATGCGCCGCAGCCGTTCCTGCACCGCTGGTCTGCCGAAAAGCTCGCTTATCTGACGATCCAGGGCTGTTGCCCGTTGGCGCTCAGTCTCGTTTACGGCGTATCTGACCACCAGGGGCAAGATGGTGGCATATTCCAATGTTCTACGTCTGAACTGCTCCATCCTGGCCTGAAGGCAGGCATCCCGCCCCGGCAGTGCCGCCAGGTGGCCATAACCGCGGAACACGGTCTCCACCACGCGGTACATGGAGCTTGAATTGACCTCATAATCCTGGCGAAAGGCGGCCATTAGAAACTTCTCCGCAGTGTTGTCGGGAAATTCGGGATGGTGGTAGGCAAGGTACTTCTGGCCATGCCACTCCTCAAAGGGTAGGTCTCGTCGAAGGAGTCCACGCCTCTCGTGGTCCCGGTAAAGTGCTGTGACGGGCAAAGGCGTCAATAACATGAACTGGACCAAGTCTGCGTCCAACCCCACCAGAAAATCGATGTCCGTTTGAATATTCTCCCGCGTATGATGCTCCTGGCACAAGATTCCGGAGGCCAAGACAATTATGCCCCTGTCCCGCAACTCCTGCGTGAGACCCTTGGGGTCAATGCCCTCGTTCTTTTCAAAATTTCCCTTGCTGCTGGAAGCCTCGAAACCAATCCAAACAAAGTTCACACCCAGGCGGACTAGGTTGTCCACGCCAAAGGCCATGATTGCCTCGGCTGATGAAAAGATGTGAAAAGTGAAATAACGTCCATGTCTTTCCACCTCGGCGAGCAGGTCCTGAGCCCGCTGGCGATCTTTGAGGAAGTTCTCATCCATGACGAAGAACTCATCAATGCCTCTCTCATCAGCAATCCTTTGCGCGGTTTCAAAGAGTTCTTTGCCTGTGGGAAGGTAGGCCGTGTATTTTCGGCCAAAAAAATGCGTCGTGCTGCAGAACTTGCAGCCATTGACACATCCCACGCCTGGCACCAGCAGATTGGCGCCAACTCCGGGAAAGGGAGCTCCAAAGGCGGCCTGTCGTTCTGAAATGGACAACGTGGGGTGGACAAAGGGGGCGTCAGGATCTTCTCCCAAGAAGGACCTCAGCCATCGAATCCCTTCGCCCTTGACCACGTGATCACAGTCCAGCAGGTGCTCCACGCCGTCAATTGCCGCACCGTGGCCACCGACCACAATGGTTGACTCCGGAGATATTTGCCTGGTGAGTCCTGTCATTTTCTTGGCCTTGACAAAGTTGGGCGTTATGAACGAAATGCCCACCACGTCGTAGCCTTTTTTCAGCTCCTCCATAAACCTCTTTCGGCTGGGAAAATCCAGAACGGTCACATCTGCCTTGATGTTGGCAGCCAGGAAATACAGCCCGAAGGATCGATGTTGAAAGCGCCAGGATCCCATCTCCTGGGCCTTGGTAACCTGATTGTGAAAAAGCTCCATTATGTTTTCTTTCCGTCCGTATGCATCGTCAACACCAAAGGGGCCGAAGACACCGGAAAGCAGCACCCGTTGAGGGCCTTTATCTTGAACTCTAAATTCGGACATTACTACTCCTCAAAAAGACCGGAAAAGCCTCAACCATCACCTACCCTCATGGGTTAAGGGGCTAGCTGAATTATGCCGCTTTTCCCTGTTCCAAAAAAAGCCCCGGAGCCATTCCAGGGCTTACGACGTTTGCTTTTAGACCTGGGCCACTGCTAATTACGGGGGACTCTACAGGCAGGCTGCTTTCCTGTCAAATAATATATGTGTGCACTACTGTCCGGTTAAGATCTTTAGAATATCGTTTAACCAATTGAAACCATATGACATATTGGCAAAATTAAAAGGGATCGATTTGAACCGCCAAAGCGAGCCCATTCCCCGCAGCTTGCTACAGGGAGCTTCAAACTCCCTGCAGCAAACGCCAGGGAAGCTGGCTGGTACGGAATGTTGCCGTACGGGATTGCGTTATCTTCCTCGAGTTTAACCCGTGACCCAACATCGTCATCCTTTCCTCAGTCACTGTTTCCGCCTTCCAGGCAGTCCAGGATTTTCTTGCACGCCGCCTAAAAAGGGGCTGGCCTATTTTTTACAATGTCCCAAACCATGGGGATTCTCATACCGAAATATTCGTGAGCGAGTATATTTTTCAGCGCGGCAATCTTGCGCCACTCGATCTGGAAAGCCCGGTCCTTCCATTCGCCGGGGAGGTTGCGCGCGGCCTCGCCTCTTCCCTTGTCTACAGCCGTGGATGAATCTTGCTCTGTGGCGGCAGCCGGGGCGGATTGTTCGTCTCTGCCCGCACCTTCGCTGCGCACCCAGTCGTCGACCTCCTCCTTCCGGAATTTCCAGAGCCGGCCAATTTTATGGCCCGGCATCTGTCTTTCACTAATCCATTTGTACGCCGTATCCCGTTTGATGCCGAGATAGGTCGCGATCTCATCTTCTGAAAAACAGATACCCGGCCAGGCCCAAAAGGATCAAAGAAAAAACCTTCCGGAAACTGGCCGTTGAAATGCCTTCCACCAAGCGTGCCCCGATCTGGGCACCGACGATGCCGCCGATGCCCAACAAGATTCCCGCCCTGTAATCTACATTGGCCAGTTTATTATGGGCCACAAGGGCTGAAATGGAAATCACCACGATGGCGAGAAAAGACGTCCCAACGGACTTCTGGGCGGAATATCCCAGCAATAGCAACAGGGGCACCATGAGAAAGCCTCCGCCCAGTCCGGAAAAAGCAGCGCCGATGCCGACACCAACACCAAACAAAACCAACATCCACGTAGGCCCACCCATAATCGCCTCCGGTCCTTGGCCTGTTCTTGGTTTAAGGAAGGGCCGCCAAAAACCTTCCCGCCGGCATGATCCTGACCTTGCCGTCAAGGATATCTTCACGCCCTTCGAGAGTGATTTGATAAAGGTATGGAATATCCAGCCTCTTTGCAAAATACTTCAAAGCAGGGCTTGCTGATCGACTCTTTGTCTTGCACTCTACAGCAAACCACGGCCTCCTGTCTGCCGTAACCAGGAAATCCACCTCTCTCTTGCTGGTATCTCTCAAGTAATGAAGCCCGACTCTGTAACCTTCTTGATCTTCAAGGGCATGTTTGAGTTTCAACAGGTGACATGCCACAAGGTTTTCAAAGCGGGGGCCGTCTTGTGGCACTGAAGACCAATCCCACAAATATACCTTTGCAGCCTTCTTAAGAGATCTCACCGCACTGTGCGTAAACGGTGAGACCCGGAAACAGTAATAAAGACGATCCAATATCTCAATCCAGTGGGATACTGCCCGGTGGCTGACTTCCAGGTCTTCACGCAAAGACTGGATAGAAAGCAGGCCGCCCACCCGACCTTCGAGCATGTCTGCCAATAGCTGCATCAAAGACAGGTCCCTGATGTTTTCCAGCTCACGCACGTCTTCTCTGAAAAAACGGTCCAATCGTTCTCGTCGCCACCTCCTCAGGCTGCGTTCGTCCTGTTTCAAGAAAGGCTCTGGGAATGGGCCGTAGTGATACAGAGAAGACACTTCTTCAGAACCAACCTTGTCAGGAAACCTGATCTGCCTACCGGGGTCAAGGCTTGCTCCGGACCGCAGTAGCTCTCCGACTGAAAAACCATGCAAACGGTGTGCGTGGTAGCGGCCCTGCAGGGAATCCCCGCCCCTGCGATAGACATCCAGTCTAGCGCTCCCTGTAATTAAAAACCTGATTCGATCTGCGTGAGTGTCGTATTCCCCTTTGATCCACCGCTTCCATCGGCTGTACTTGTGTAGCTCATCGAGTACTACTGTGCTTTTGACAGCAGGCCAGCGGCCGGAGAGTATCCTTTTCCGATCTTCACGGCGATCCCAGTTGAAGTAAAGGTCTTGCTTTCTTTTCAAGAAGGCCTTGGCGAGGGTCGTTTTTCCCACTTGCCGTGGCCCGGAGATGAAGACCATTTTCTCTTCAAGGTCCTGCTGTACCGCATTTTTGAGATACCGGGGGACTATCATTGATAACATTTTTGCCATAAAGCAAAAAAAATTGCAACTTTTTTTGCTCTTAGGCAAAATAAATCAGGTTTTCGTCATGCTTGCACGGGGGAGATGGGTCTCTGTTTTGAACGGCCAAACAGCCTAGCGGGAAGGGGAGAGGAACATCAAAGCACGCTTGCCGGCGCCCCATATGTCAGTAACCGGCATGGCATCCTTATCGTTGATCACAGTGCTGATCTGCGGATTTGACCTTTGAGTCAAGATGACCAAATGGGACTTTTACATCTCAATTCTGCGGTCGAAGCCAACGGCAAGTCGATATCGAAACTCGGACCCGCCTCACCCCGATTGCAATGTGATGCCAGAAATTTGTGCTCCAAGCATTCTGACATACGAGGTACCAGGAGGATGATATCTTTACGAACGCCACAATGGAGCGTCATAGCAGGAACCGAAAATCCAGCCTTCACAACACTGGCCACAATATGTGGAATAAAAAAGCGGAGCCGATCTGACTCCGCCACATACTCAAGTGTGGCCTTCTAGATGTTGGGACACGCCACGTGCTCCGTAGGCTTTTAAAAAAGGGGCTGGGTTTCTTTAACGAAATCAAGGAAACGCAGGAGAGCTTCCGTATTGTGTCGCTTCGGCGCCACGAGCTTGCAGGCGATACCACGATTCTCTGTCCTGGTGACCCTTACTTTGAGGTCGAGTGTCTCATCCTCGGTGGGGAATTTCACAACCAAGTTAAGTGTTTGCCCTATCTGCAAGTTGGAAGAGAAGCCACCTTTGCATTCAACAAACCACCCAAGTGGGGAAATCTCGGTTACTCTGGCTGTACCTGAAAAACCTTGGACTAT
>DAOUZN010000040.1 GCA_030665585.1 Deltaproteobacteria bacterium
AACCGACGCCGCCATAAACAGTGGCACTGCGAAGACGGCTTCGACGTCCCAGAGTGCATATCTCCTGGTGGATCTGTTCGGTCAACTCACGGGTGGGAGCGATAATCAACGCGCGGATGCGACCGCGTTTTTTCCCGATCAATCGGTTCAAAAGTGGTAATATGAAGGCGGCTGTCTTTCCGGTGCCGGTTTGGGCTGTCCCCATGACGTCGAGCCCCTCCATAATCGAGGGAATGGCCTGCGCCTGGATGGGCGTCGGCTCGACAAACCCTGCTGCCTTTATTCCCGCAGCGACATTGGGGTGAAAATGAAATGCGTTAAAATTCAAAAACACCTTCTTTCTGTGTTCCCAAAAAAAGCCCTGGAGTTATTCCAGGGCTTACGAATTTTTCTTTTTCAACCAGGAACACTTTTAATTTAAAGCAACTCTACAGGGAGGCCCCCCTCCTGTCAAGCTAAATAAATGACCATAACCCCTGGTCGAGAGTCGGAACATGGGAACAGGGTTTTTCGATCTCAAATGGAACTGTAAACTGGCGACAGCTTGCGTCTAGTTTCATGTTCTTGCCAACATTGCCACTCAGGGATCGAATAATCTTATTGCAGATATTAAAACCATATCTAAAGCTCAAAAACGTTTTCACGCAGACAAAATCCTTACGGGAGCGGCAAAACAGAGTGTAGGCCTGAGGGTGGCAGGCTTGCCAACAAACCGAGAGATGGCGTTGTATACCATGGCATAAGAATGGTCGGCTGGAAGTGGTTAGTTGGCTAAATAAATGCAGGTTCCCGAAAAGTTTCCACCCTTTTGTCAATGAACTCATAGTCCTTAGCAACACTCTTAAAACGAATTTCATCTTCGCTGAGTATTTCGAATTGGTATACGTCCGGTTTTTTCATTACATCCGGGGCAATTTCATAAAACCTGTCACCTTCAAGCCACCATTTGCCCTGCTGCTTGGTTTTGCGAACCCCTTTTGCGGTATAGTGAACAAAAACGATGTTGTAAGTTCCATCTGCCGACCGCTTCTGTATCCACGTCCGTTCTGTTCTTCCTTCATGATTTACGTATTCACCTTCCCATATCCCGACAAAAATGCGTCTAATATCTGCCGGTACATCCTCAGGGGAACTCTTGCCTGTCGTTGAACAACCTGGCTGAATAACCATAAGTAGAATTAGGGCCAGAACTATATTGGTTTTGTTCATCCTTTCCTCCCGAGCGAATTCCGGTTCAGCCTACCGAAACCATATCATTGCATCACAGTATTGACAAACAGAATGCCAGATTCAGTAATAGGCAGCAAAGTAAGGTATCAAACCTAAACTATTCACTGGCCGTATAGGCTGTATTAAAGCGTTGCATGAAACGCTTGAGATTGGGTTGTCGACTCATGAGGACAAGATAAAAATGGTTGTCCATAAGGACATAGGCATGAACCTCAATGCCGTAAAGCTCTGCACTTTTGACAAGGATGGCCAGGAACTTCACCCTGTCAAGGTCATCGCTGAAAATTTCTTTTCTTTCATTCCCGCGGCATGTCACATGATACCAGGCACCGGGGTACTCTACACGGATCGGTCTGGCCATTCTTTCCTGAAGCTCTGATACGAATAGGACTGCTCTTTCTGCAAAGCATGATCACTGCTTCCCACCATCGTTCCGGTCAGTCAATAGTTTAATGGGTGACCCCAGGTTCCCCCAAAACCGTTTAGATCCACGTAGACCCACGCTGTCAGGAGAAAGTTCTCGCTTCTGTCCCCAGGAGGGCCGCTGTGGCACTTTGAACGCACCGGAACGCCACTTCCTCGAAGGCCTCCCAGGGCTGACGCGGTATAGGAGATGGGAGGATAAATCCTTTCTCCGGATTCCTTCCAAGCCCCCCCAGGACCACATATTCGGCTTCCCCGTATTTCACCTCGGTGGACGCTTCCAGGAGACGCATGCCCCACTCGCTGAAACCCTCATTCAAACCCCGAATTCCGTAAGCATTTTGCTTGAAAAGGATTACAGGGGTCGGCATTCCCGAGGCTTCCCGATCCATCCCCATCCCTCCCGAGGATTCAGGTGAATCCCCCAAAGCTTTTTTCTGTGACGCGGCTCCTTTTCTCACCGCATGAAGCCACTCGGCATCGGTGAACAAGCGCCTCCCATAAAAACTTGCGAAGGCAGAAGCCCCATATCCCGTGACTCGAAGCACCGGACAAGCAGCGTGTGCCGGATAGTTCATGTGAAATTTGCCGCCTCGAAAGACGATCGGCTCGTATCCTTCTATTACTTCCCCCAGCAGCAACCAGATTGCCCCATTGCTTCGGACCACACTTTCTTCCACGCGAATCTGCGAAAGAGTCTGGTTTAAAAACTCCACGTACTGGTGATTCGTCACTTTGGTCTCATCCATATAAAAAGGCTCCATGTTCACCAATTTGCCGGCGTCTGGACCAAAATTTCCAGGTAAGGTGATCGTTCCGCCAGGGATTAAGTGCAAGGTCACGCCATCTTTTCCCTCCAAGGTCGACGGCAGAGAAGCGAGAGGCGGCAATGCCGTATCGGAAGGCATAGCAGATTCAGGCGGCACCAATTCTTGGCTGGTTATCTGCGGGCCTTTCAGGTGCGGGCTTGATTTCCCAGGCTCACCCAGAAGATGCCAAATTGTCATAAGCCCCACCGATATGACGGCAACAGCGATACCCGTCCAAATCCACTTAGGATGGGCAAGAACTGAGAATGACCTTACAGAGGTGGAGACATCAGATCCGTTCCTTTTCCTTATTTTTCTTTCTTCAGTGGCGATGGCTTCCTGTAGCGCCTTTCGAAGTTGGGCTACAGATCCCAGCCGCTCTTTCCTATCTTCGGTAGTGGCCTCTTGAATAATTCGATCCAACTTTCTAAAAAAAGGCGTTTCTGGACTTGCCAGTTTTACTCTTGTAAACGGAAGGGTCTTAGGACCCATCTTGCCGGCGATCGCCTCGAACAGAATCTTTCCCAGGGCATAGATATCGGCTCGATGGTCTGTTCTTTTCATATCAAGGAACTGTTCTGGAGGCATGTAAGGCGGCGTACCCTTTGAATCGATGGACTGGGTCGCGGATCTCAACCAGCAAGAACGTGCCAATCCAAAATCGGCAATTTTCGGCACATTTCCGTCCAGAAGAACATTTTCGGGTTTCAGATCTCGGTGGGCGATCTGAACCTCATGCATCGCTTGGACGCCATCGAGCACCGGGAAAAAGTAATACATTAGCCATTCTCTGGTGAGATCCTCATCTGGATAAAAGCCGTCTTCTGACATGGTCGACCGCAGGGTGCTGCCCGGGATGTATTCCATGGCAATATATTCAACCGGAACATCTTCATCGGCCTTCTTGACCGAAACAGATCCATGGTCATAAATTTGCACAACATTCTGGTGGCGTATCTGAGCCATGGCCTGAACTTCGTTTCGGAATCGCTTAAGGCCGGTTTCGAGTTCTTCTTGATCGTCTCGACAGGATTCCAGCCATTCCGCGGAGATGACCTTAATAACAACATCACGTTTCAGGTTAAGCTGATGGGCCCGGTAGACCTCGCCCATTGCGCCCTTGCCGATGAACTCAAGGATCACCCACTTGTTATTGAGCACCATTCCCACTTTGAGGATGTTGTTCAAGATGTTACTCATTGTCTAAAGCCTTCAGGGTGTTCTGAACTTCAATTTGAACTCCTCGATTGCGCTATACAGCACTGGCACGAGGAAGATGCTGATCAACACGACAAGCATTCCGCCGAAAGATGGAATTGCCATAGGAACCATGACATCGCTGCCACGTCCCACCGAGGTCAGGACCGGGATTAACGCCAGAATCGTGGTTGCCGATGTCATCAAGCACGGCCTGACCCTTCGCTGAGCCGCAACGATTGTTGCCTCGTGCACGTCCTTGATCGACTGCGGTTGCCTTTGCCGGAAAACCTGGCCGAGATATGTTGATTGAATCACACCGTTGTCGGTAGCGATGCCGAACAGGGCCAGGAATCCCACCCATACCGCCACACTCATGTTAATGGTGTGGATCTGAAAGAGTCCACGCATCGAAACTCCGAAAACGCTAAAATCCAAGAACCATGACTGGCCGTACAGCCAGAGCAGAAGGAACCCTCCACACCAGGCCACAAAAATTCCTGAAAACACGAGCAGCGTTGTCGGCACGGACCGAAACTGGAAGTAGATGATCATGAAGATCACGAAAAGGGCTAATGGAAGGATGATCGACAGCGTTTTTGCAGCGCGCCGCTGGTTTTCATAGCTGCCCGCAAAGACATAGCTCACGCCCCTGGGCAGCGCGAATTCGCCGCTATCGATCTTTTCCTGGAGATAGGCCTGGCATTGCTCCACAACGTCTACTTCAGCATGCCCCGGCTTCTTGTCAAAAACCACATAACCGACCAGGAACGTGTCTTCACTCTTGATAACCTGGGGGCCGCGGACATAACGAATTTCGGCAAGTTGCATAATCGGAATCTGTGTGCCACCGGCTCCAGGCACCAGGATCCTATTCATAGCCTCAATGCTGTCGCGCAGTTCCCGCTGATAGCGAACTCTGACAGGAAACCGTTCCCGGCCTTCTACGGTGGTGGTTATCTTTCGCCCACCGATTGCAACTTCTACAACGTCCTGGAACTTGCGAATAGGCACGCCATAACGTGCAAGGGCTGTGCGATCCGGTACGATCTCCAAATAAGGCTTCCCGACGATTCTGTCAGCCACCACGGCTGACGCTTCCACACTGGGCACTTCTTTCAGAAATCGTTCGATTTGCAGCCCCACATTCTCAATAACTTCCAGTGACGATCCCTTGACCTTGACCCCCATGGGGGCACGCATGCCGCTCTGAAGCATGACAATCCTGGCGGCTATGGGCTGCAACTTAGGCGCTGAAGTGGTCCCAGGAATCTTCGCTGCCTTCACGATTTCCTTCCAGATGTCTTCCGGTGTCTTGATATGATCACGCCAGTGGCGGTAAGGCCGACCGGCTGAGTCAGGAATCAGTTCCCCCTTCTCGTCTCGAACGAATTGGCCCGTTTTTTTGTCATACTGGAACTTTATCCTCCGTCCATCCTTGTCGGTCTTGTATTCAGCCTTGTAGTTGATCACGGTCTCGATCATAGAAATTGGGGCTGGGTCCAAAGGGGTTTCGGCCCTGCCAAGTTTGCCCACTACCGATTCGATTTCAGGAATAGACTGAAGGGCCATGTCCTGTTTTTGCAGGATGTCCATGGCTTCGCCAATAGATGCATGGGTCATGGTCGTGGGCATCCACAAGAATGAACCTTCGTCCAGTGGGGGCATAAACTCCTTGCCCAGCCCTGGGAATTTATGAGTCAAATATTGAAGGGGTCGCGTTTCTTTGACGGTCTCAGGTAGCCATCCAAAGAGCCCATCAAACCCCAGCCAGATCGTTCCCCCGAGGAGCACAAGCACGAGAGGGAGAGAAAGAAAGGCGGTCTTATGCTTGAGACACCAACGAAGCAGTCGCGCATAAACAAGTTGAAACAGCTTGAATGAGCCCAGCACGATGCCGATCAAGACGGCAACAAAGATGAGGTTTCGCAACAAGCCGCGCTCCGGGCCGAGGGGTTCCCAATACCGAGTCAATAGAATCCCTACGACAAGCACAGCAATTGCGATGGCTATCCAGGCCTCACACCGCGTGATGCCTTTGGGGATTTTTTCCTGAAGCAGATAATATGTCCCGAGAAACACGAACAGTAGCCCGACCCACCAGGCCACAATGAATGCAAGGACAATACCCGTGATGATGAGCACCACGTTCAGGACCGAGCGCAGTTTCTTGCCTGAGATTTTTCCGCAAAACAGAACGTGCGCCGCTGGAGGCAGCACAGTGAGCGCGATGACAAGAGAAGCAATCAGGGCAAAGGTCTTTGTGTAAGCCAGGGGTTTGAAGAGCTTGCCTTCGGCGCCGATCATGGTGAATACGGGCAGGAAGCTCACGACCGTGGTCAGCACGGCTGTGAGCACCGCGCCGCCAACCTCGCTGGCTGCGCGGTGTACGACTTCCAGGCGCGACTCGCCTGGTGAGGCCCGGCCCAGATGGCGGAGAATGTTTTCACTCACAACAATTCCCATGTCCACGATCGTGCCGATGGCTATGACTATGCCTGATAGTGCTACAATATTGGCCTGCACCCCGAAGAATCTCATAGCGATGAAGCACAACAGTACGGCAAGTGGAAGCATCCCGCTGATCAATGCGCTGCTGCGCAGGTGCATGACCATGATGAGGACCACGATGATGGTGACCAGGATCTCCAGCGCGATGGCATCATTGAGGGTGCCCAGAGTTTCGTAGATCAGGCCTGTCCGGTCGTAGAAGGGAATAACAGTCACCTTGCTGATTGTGGCCCATGACGGCCATTCGTCTCTCGGAACAGATCGCAAATAGGTCAACCACCCATCCTGATTGAGTTTCGGTCCTGCGAAAGCCGTAAAGCCTCGCCTTTTTCCAAACTCAGCAACCTCGGCCTTGGTAATTTTCGCGTAGTCTATGATGGTCTTGGCAGGAAGGGCTTCTCTGGTTTCATCGATCTTCTCCTTGACGTTGTTAATAACCGCAAGGGGATTGTCGCCGTAGCGAGCAACCACCACTCCGCCGACAACTGACGCTCCTCCTTTGTCCAGAGCGCCCCTGCGAATGGCCGGACCTAATGTCACCTTGGCGATATGCTTTACAAGAATGGGAACGTTTCCCTTTTTCACCTTGACAACACTGTTTTCTATGTCTTCTGTCGCCTTGATAAAGCCTATGCCGCGGACGAAATATTCCGTCCGGTTCAATTCAATTGTCCCGGCGCCAACATCAATGTTGGATGATTTTACCGCCTTAAATACCTCACCGATAGTTACCCCGTGAGCCCGCATGGCATCCGGATCTACGTCAACCTGATACTCCTTGACGTAACCGCCGATGGAGCCCACTTCGGCGACGCCATCCGCCGAAAGAAGCCAGTACCGTACATACCAGTCCTGGATGGTTCGAAGCTCGTCCTGGTCCCACCCTCCTGTTGGGTTGCCGTCAGGGTCACGTCCTTCGAGGGTGTACCAGTAAATCTGGCCCAGGGCTGTGGCGTCGGGCCCCAGTGCAGGCTGTACGCCTGCGGGGAGCGTGCCGGCTGGGAGGCTGTTCAGCTTTTCCAGCACTCGCGTTCGGGACCAGTAGAATTCAACGCCCTCTTTGAAGATGACATAGATGGTGGAGAACCCGAACATGGAATAGCTGCGGATTGTCTTGACGCCGGGAATGCCCAGCAACGCCACCGTCATCGGGTAGCTAATCTGATCCTCGACGTCCTGCGGAGAACGTCCCATCCATTGGGTAAAAACAATCTGCTGGTTTTCGCCGATGTCAGGAATGGCATCAACAGGCACGGGGTATCTTGTGATACCACCTATTTTCCAGTCGAAAGGGGCAACCAGGATTCCCGCCACAATGACGGCCAGCACGAACATTCCAACAACAAGTCTGTTGGTCAGGCAAAAGCGCAACAGCCTGCCGGTTGCCGATTTCTGTTCAGCCGTTTGCTCAGAAGGGGGCTGTTCATCCATGTTCGTGCCCTCCAGATTGCTCTTGCCCAGGAATAACCTCTATGACGTCGCCACATCTCAACATCATTTTTCCGAAATAGGGATTAGCCGTTTCTTCACTAGCCTGGAACCAAGTTGCGCCACGGTTGTCGAAAGCCATGGGGCACTTAAACCAATACAGAGTTGTCGACGATGCCTTGAATCGTTTTAGCGTGGCCATGATCTGTTCAGACAGCACAGCGAAGTCTTTTCGAATGGCTTCTATCTCCTCTGCCTTGACCATGTGCGATAGAATCCTCTTCAACTCCGCTTCGTCCTTCATCCAATCTATATGGTTTTGCCCTGACACTAACGTCATATCGACCGCTGCAAGGGCATCAAACGCCCTTCTGGCCTCCTGCACAGCCTGATCGTCTTCATCTGCCGCCAGGGCTTTGTGTATCGCAAGATAGCCTTCCAGAACCTTGCCCAATTGATGGCGAAATTCTGGGTTGAGTTTGGCCATGGTGTGGGCTTCGTGTTCATGAGAGATTGCCAGCCGTGCCTTCATCGACCCAAGGTGCTTGTCTAGAAGCTTGACGACTCGCTTTGCTTCTGAAAGCTTCTTGACATTGCTGCCTTCCACTCCATCGTTACGGAGGAGCATGGCATATTCCTTCCACAGCATAGCACCGTGGCCGCTTAGCTTCTCGCTATCCACGGAATCAACCTGCTCTGATAGTGTGGAGAAAGCTTTGCGGATCTCCTTGATCTCGCCCGATTCGACGGACGCTTTTGCAGCGTTACCTGCCATTAGAACTTTGTGCAATTGGCTGCGGACAAGATCTGGCAGCGTGACAGTGGCACGCCCTGGAGTCGGCTTGGCGGGTTTCTGCTCGCCGCCATGGGCGTGACCGCCGCCGCCTCCACCCTCAGGAGTCATCATGCTGGGCTTAGCCTGAATTTGGAGTTCTGCGTCGATCTTGAAGCTGCCTTTGGTCACGATGCGATCCCCTTCATTCAGGCCACGTCGCACCAAGTAATAATCCCCTGCACGAGGCCCGAGGACGATCTCTCGTCCTTCATATGTCGGTTTTTCTCTGTCCGGAACTACAACGTATACAATTGCTCTCTTACCCGTGATCAAAGGTGCGGATGCCGGTATGACCAGAGGTTTATCAGCCTTTTCCGGATCAACACCCACGTATCCAAGTGATTCGGTTCGCACCAGCGGCATCTCGCAGATGCCACAGTTCCCTGCTGCATCCTTCACTTCCTCCGGGTGCATGGGACAGATCCATTTGCCGGCAAGCGCCGCGTCCATCACCCTGCCGCTGCTTGTGACTTTGGCCCTGACCACGGCCCTGACAAACATGCCGGGTTTGAGTTTCATCTCAGGATTCGGCACGTTGACCCGCACTTTGACGGTGCGCGTGGCTTCATTCAGGATGGGGTCGATAAAGGATATGGTTCCCTTGAAGGCTTCGCCAGGGCAGGCTTCTGTCGTGAATCCCACGTTGTGGCCGTACCGCAGCCAAGCCAGGTCAGATTCATAAGCGTCCAACTGCACCCACACCTGCGACAGGTCCGCGATCGTGTAAATCTTCGTCCCAGTCTTGACATACATGCCTTCCTGTACGTGCTTGTGTATGACAATACCGCCAGCCGGCGAGTAGATCGTCATGTGGTCGCTCGCTTTACCACGCTTTTCTATTTGGGCAATCTGTCTTAATGTCAAGCCCCACAGGCGCAGCTTTTCCCTGACAGCAGTGACCGTGGCTTCCGACATCTCACGTATCATTGAGATGTCGCTGCCCTTCAGGTTCTTCACTGCTTGGATCGCCTGAAGAAGCTCTTCCTGACCACTCAGCAGCTCCGGGCTGTAGAGGTAGACCATGTGGTCGCCCTTTCTTACTGGTACGCCCGTGTAGTCCACGAAAAGACGGTCCAAACGGCCCGGAACCCAAGCACTGATATCGGAAACCCGCGTCTCGTTATAATCCACCTTGCCGACCATGCGGATCTCTGCAGTGACGAATCTCCTCTCAACAGGAGCGGTCTCGATCTCCATGAGTTTGGCGGAATGCGTACTGACCGACAACTCCCTCATCCCTTCCGTTTCATCTTTCCCAGTCTCCAGAGGAATCAAATCCATGCCGCACATCGGGCATTTGCCTGGTTTGGGTAGCTTGATCTGCGGATGCATGGAGCAGGTCCAGAGCTGGGTTTCCTGCTTGGCAGGCTCTACATCTCCACGACCTTCGGGCACACGGGCATTCCACTCAGGTTCACGTCCGCCCCGCAAAAGCGCACCTGCCGCAAAAGCAATGACGACCAGCAACACCACGCCCCATCGGCCTTTCAAAGCCCTCAGCTTATCTGTAAGTTTGCTCATGATGTCTATCCTCTGCCCTTTTTCAGTTGAAGATATTCTTCGTCTTCGGTGGGTGGCATTGTTTTCCCTCAGCTCCCACCATCACTTGAGTTGATTTCGGTGCCCCTCCGTCCATTTCCGGAGAGGTCCTTATTGACCAGAGTCTCAATCTCCGCAAGTCGCTTGGCACGGTCAGCCAACGCGCGCTCATAGGCAAGTTGAAACTCCAGAAGCAACCTTTCAGCGTCTATCAGCGAGATGAAGCTCACCTTCCCCGCTTGAAACCCCAGTTGAGCCACTTTCAAAGATTCGTTTGCCTTGGGAATGAGCGTATCGCGGTACAGGTCGATCTTCCTCTCGGCGTCTCGGAAGTGATACAAGGCAAGTTGCAAATCGGCTTCCAACTGATTCTCGGTATCCACTCGTTGTTCCTGCATAGCAGCGTGGCGAAGCCTGGCTTCCTTTTCCGCGGCCCGGTACTTGCCGTACCAGATCGGCAGATTAACAGAAGCTTTGGCAATCAACGGGTCTTTCCCGCTTTCAGGCGTGTCCGGCATCAAGGCTTCGTCTGTATCTATGTAATCCACGCCAATCGTGATGCTGGGGTAGTAGTTCTTCCTGGCAAGTTTGATGGCAAACTGTTCCTGCTTTGTAAGGAAATCTAGACGCTTAAGGTCAGGATTCCGCTCGGCAAGCCAGTCGAAGACCTCCTTATCCGTGAACGCAGGATCCTCGTAAGGCATCGTCTGAGGCCACGGCAGGGGAGCCTCTGCAGGCCGATTGAGAGCTGCATTCAACTTAGCTACAATCGGCTCGCGAAGCAACTCCAGTGTTCGCAGCCTGTCGTCAAGCTTACCCAATTCAACCTGGGCCTGGATTACGGCGGCATGAGACGCGTGGCCAGTCTTGAAACGGGTTCTGGCAACGCTTTCAAGCTTGATCAAGAGATTGATGTGCTCCTTGGTAATCGCCACAGCTTGGCCAAGGTAGTAGTATTCGTAGTAGGCTGATTTCACACGGTAGAACAAGTGCAGTTTTGCCTTCTCGTACTGCTCCTGTTCGGCATTAGCAGCCTCGAAAGCAGCGTTACC
Organism: Deltaproteobacteria bacterium; assembly: GCA_030665585.1. Taxonomy (GTDB): domain Bacteria; phylum Desulfobacterota; class Desulfobacteria; order Desulfobacterales. The sequence continues at coordinate 11,025 of DAOUZN010000040.1, forward strand.
CTTCAGCTTCAACTTCCCGAACCACGGAAACGTCTGAGATATGCCAAACTTCTGTCGCTGGGGCCCAACCCGAGTCTCCACCTCCTCGATGTAATATGCGTAGTCAAAACGGGGATCCGGAAGCGAGGTGACCTGTGTGACTCTCTCCAAGGCAGCTTGCCACCGGTTGAACGCAGCCTCTAACCCGGGGTTGTTCAAGGCTGCATATTTCAAATAGTCTGTGAGTGTTGAGGTCTGATCAAGGTCTGGAAGACTTCGTGTTGGGGAGTTCTCCCCTCGAATGGCTGTTTCTTGATCTGCAAGATCATCATGGGGAAGTCCCGAGGCTGCTGTTCTCGGTGTTGTCCAGCTTGTGAGCACAAGGAAAATCAAGGCTAAGACGATTATCGTAGATTTCGCACGTTTCATTGTCCTGTTCCTCCTTCAGATTAACCAAGCTGCGGTTCACAGGGAAGCGGACACGATTCCTCCGGAATATGGGTGTGGGTTCCTAGATCTGACGCTAAAGGAGCAAACAGCTCACAAGTTAGCGTACCAGTTCCCAGTGGATAATGATGAGACTACCAGGGAGAGGTTAACACAAAAGGGATAAATTTTGGAGGTAAAGTGCCAAGGAAGGACCTGCGCCGAACGTCCAAATCTTACTGGTGAAACCACTCTGGAAGTGAAGAGGTGGAAATACGTCTAGGGCACTATCTGTTATGTCTGCCTGGGCAGGATTTCCCACCCTCGGCACAGCAAAGACAGAAGAATCCGTCAGCTGCGAGGGCCAGCCTTGCGATACCTGGCATGGGCATGCCTCAGATTCAGAGCAGCAACTCAGGGGCTGAGAGCCTCCCTCTGCTTCTGCTGTATATTGAAAGCCTGGCATGTCACATCGGGCCGAGCATACTCCCGTACACACCACCGCCATATTAATTAGGACAAAGCCAAGCGCTAATGAAAGGGATAAAGCTTTTCGCACCACCATATTAATTTTCCTCAATTTACAACGGTCACAAATCAATCTCTATAGTCACATACTATTCATTCTTTTTGAACTGGCAAGCCCAAATAAGTTTTTCCCCGATGCCCAGGAAACAGGTTCTTTTGAGTGGGTGCGTCGTGTCTCAGCTTCTAGGTGACCCCAGCTTCTAGGCTTGTATTAGATGCCGTGCAGAAGTGCTTGACACAATGAGGGATCCTTCTTAATTTGTATAAGTATAGAATACAAACCAACTATGCTCAACACGTGAACATGAGCACTGGTGTCGTATTAAGCCAAAACCTCTGGGAAGCTGGGGGTAGACATGAGGCGTATCAGCATGTTTTTGTCAGCCATGGACTTGGTGCCGGACCTGCGGCAACATCACCTACGACGAGACCAGGATCCATACGGTCAACACCTAGTTGAGCGGCTGGATTGAGAAGCTCTACATCAATGAGCGACCAGTGATAGCTATATTAACGGTTTTGAGAAAGACTCTTGAGGTAGGCTCATGAAACGACCTGATGAGATCAAGGACACGATGGAGGTATGCAAAGCCGGATTCGAGAGCCGCACCCGGTTTCGTGACCAACTCCCGAGCGTGGTCGATCGTATCGTGGAAAGCTGTCACGATGAGAAATGTTTCGAACACATCGATGCTGAATTGATCCCTTCTCAGGAGTCCGTGATTGGAATACTCAAGCGACTTCGCGAGATCCTGTTTCCCGGATACTTCGACCAGGAGAGTATCGACCGAATGAATCTGACGTATCAATTGGGGCGATCCGTTGATCTCCTCTTTGAAATGCTCTCGGAGCAGATCGCCCATAGCATGCGCCATGAGTGCCTTCGCTACGATCAACCCTGCGTCGAATGTGTCCAATTGAGCTATGAAGGGACCCTTAAATTCCTGGAGTCGATCCCGAAGATGCGTCTGGTATTGGCCACGGACGTTCGTGCGGCCTATGAGGGGGATCCGGCGGCACAAAGCTATGATGAGATTGTTTTCAGCTATCCGGGAATCTTTGCCATCATGGTTTACCGAATAGCACACCAATTATTTACGCAACAGATCCCCCTCCTTCCCCGGATCATGAGCGAATATGCCCACAGTGTCACCGGGATTGATATCCATCCGGGGGCCCGGATCGGAGAAAGTTTTTTCATAGATCACGGCACAGGGGTCGTCATAGGGGAGACCACAGTGATCGGAAAGAATGTGCGGCTTTATCAAGGGGTGACTCTGGGGGCTTTGTCGCTCCCAAAGGATGCCGGAGAGCGCTTACGGGCAACCAGGCGTCATCCCACCATCGAAGATGACGTCATTATTTACGCAGGCGCTACCATCCTAGGGGCAGGGTGCGTTATCGGGGCACGCTCTGTAATCGGAGGCAATGTTTGGATGACCGAATCGGTGCCGCCTGACACAAAGGTGCTGTTGGAGGCCCATCGCTTAATTTACAAGTGATGTTCAGGCGATATCAGAACTTCTGGGCTTGTGATCGGCCTGATTCCCGCAAGGCAGGCGCTCTTCAGGGCGTGGAAGTGTGATTTTATGCGTACAAGATGTAGATACGGAGGGTGACATGGAAAGAATTTTTTCTGATATTACCACGACCATTGGCAACACTCCCCTGGTCAGGTTAAGTAAGATGGCCGAGGGTCTTGAGGCGGAAGTCATTGCCAAATTGGAGTTTTTCAACCCTCTCGGAAGCGTCAAGGATCGTATAGGGATCGCTATGATCGAAGCAGCAGAGCGCCAGGGGCAGATTCGTCCCGATACGCTTATCGTAGAGCCCACGAGCGGAAACACGGGGATCGCCTTGGCCTTTGTTGGCGCGGCAAAGGGGTATCGTCTGTGCCTGACGATGCCTGACACCATGAGTACGGAACGAAGGAAACTCCTAAAACATCTGGGAGCCCAATTGGTATTGACCCCCGGAAGTGAAGGGATGAAGGGGGCTATTTTGAAGGCAGAAGAAATCCTAACAAGCGAGAAAGATGCCTATATGCCCGACCAGTTCAAGAATCCAGCCAACCCGGAAATACACCGGAAGACCACGGCAGAGGAGATCTGGCAGGATACCGAAGGCTCGGTGGACATGATGGTTGCAGGCGTTGGTACGGGAGGAACGATTACCGGGGTCTCCGAAGTAATCAAGCCCCGAAAACCATCGTTTAGGGCGATCGCCGTGGAGCCGGCAACTTCGGCTGTTCTTTCCGGGGGGCAGGCAGGCCCCCACAAAATACAGGGGATCGGGGCCGGGTTCATACCTGATGTCTTGAACGTGAACATGATTGACGAAGTCATCACCGTGACCAATGAAGATGCCTTTAACACGGCCAGAAGACTCGCGGCGGATGAAGGGATTATGTGCGGCATTTCTTCCGGGGCGGCGGTCTGGGCTGCCCTGGAAGCAGCAAAACAACAGGAAAATGAAGGGAAACAAATCGTAGTCGTGCTTCCCAGCACCGGGGAGCGCTATATCAGTACGGAGCTGTTTAAGTCGTGAGGAAATCTATTTTCATTTTCTGAGAAGAACCAATATTCTCCTC
>DAOUZN010000156.1 GCA_030665585.1 Deltaproteobacteria bacterium
GGGCGTGGTGTGTGCTATAATAAGTAAGTACAGGTATCACTGAGAAATGAAAAAACGAAACTTATTAGTGGGGTTGATCCTGTGTGGGTTCTGGTTGCTCGCTTCATCCGAGTACTATCTGCATGAGAACCGCTGGTTAGATCGAACCGAGGTGAAGGACAGCTCCGGGGTGACAAAATTTTATCTACGCAAGGATCCATTCACCGGCGAGACCCAAATCAAAACCATTGACGGGCGGAAAGCTGGGGAGCTCAAGCATAACCGTTGGTTAGACAGAACCGAGGTTGAAGATGCAAGCGGCCAAAAACGTTGGTATCTGCGCGAGAACCCTTGGTCGCAGCGAACTGATATCAAAACTAAGGATGGGCAAGAAGCCGGGGAGATCAGACACGATCCTTGGCTGGATCGCCTTGAGGTGAGGGAAACGAAATAGAGCAGCTTATCGGGACGTCCGTAAATAAGTAAACAACCCATGAAAGGGACCACAGGAAGAGGGGGACGGTTAGGAAACAGATAAAGAGATAATGTGACGATGAAAAAAGGAAATGGGGACACTCTTGATGGGGTTTTGAATGAGGTTTGGACAATGCTTAAACGCGGTGTCACCCATTCCAACGATCCGTTTCATTGGCCGGTTTTAGGAACAACAGGAAAAGATGGCTGTAATCTACGTACTGTTATCCTACGGCAGTTACTATTGCCCGATCGGATTCTGGTTTGCTATTCAGATGCCAGGGCAACAAAAGCTCAGGACATAGGTAATTACAGTAAAGTCAGTTGGCTTTTTTATCATCCGGAAAAGAAAGTTCAATTAAGAATATCAGGACAAGCAACATGTCATAGGGATGATCAATTCGCTGACGATCAATGGGCTGCTACCAAAATAACGCATCGCCTCGATTTTTGTGCTACGCAGCCTCCTGGTACACCTGTTCATAAGCCATCATCTGGATTACCCGATTTTCTGCTTAAAAAGACCCCAACACTGTTAGAAAGCAAAAGAAGTCGCAAGAATTTCATGGCCATTTCTTGTACCATTGATTCCATAGATTGGCTGATGTTGAGAGCTCTAGGACATCGGCGGGCTCGATTTGATTGGGATGAAGATAGATTGCGTGCTACATGGCTGATACCCTGAAGACAGCGAGGGGGGCGTCCGTGAATGAGTAAACTACTCGGGGAGACCGGGGGGCATCCCAGGAAAGCGTTGGGTCAAGTCTGCCTTTGACTCTTAGTCAAGAGCGAAGGACAAAAAGGGAAGGGGATGTGGCGAACATGGTTAAGTATGTTTTAGGTTTGTGTGTCTTGTCCATTGTCGGATGCACCAGTCTCCAGGGAAAGTATCGACTGGCGCAGTTTGAAGATATCTCGTCTGCATATGGACAGGCCATACGGTGGGGCGATTACGACGTGGCAAACGGTTTCAGAAAAAAACAGGAAACAGACCGCGAGGCATGGAATGTTGACAAGATTGACAAGATAAGAGTGACCTCTTATGAATTACTCAACAGCAATCCTTCAGAAGAAGACAAGTTACGGGTGCATCAAGCCGTGAAGATTAGGTATTTCAATGCACATCAAATGATAGAGAAGACGCTTATTGACAGACAACTGTGGGAATATGACGACACAGAAAAAGCCTGGTATTTACAAAGTGGCCTGCCTGATTTCAGATAAATTCGGTGCATCGCAATAGAGAGCATGGGGTCAGATCTTTAACCTTTACAATTCAAACGGCCCCAGGGTCAGAAAAAAGTAAGCCGTCTTTGGGACATCCTTGAAATGGAGCTTTGGGGACGTTCGTGCAGAAATTGCATAAAGTCCTTCCTTTAACCCTGAAAATTGAAGGGCTCCCAGGTTCAGGCGGATGAAGAGGACATTCAGAGAGCCAGCATGGCTCTTTTTTTCAAGAGCTGTGACCGGATCTGTCACACCCCTTCGGTATAATAGATATAAAATACCAGGAAAGGGGTGTGATGATGATGCAAAAGGTCACAAGGAAGTATGTAGAAAAGGCCAAGATCGGCCGGAAACAATCCTACCAAAACCTGGCGGTATTTCCGCTACTCTCACCCTACGCCGCTGCCGTAGACTACATCATTTTGGATGAGGCTCTTGATCAGGCGCTGATCCAGGTGGTGGAGGTGGACGAATCGGGTTCCGTTCCCGAGCTCAAGGTGATCAACAAATCGCCCAAGATGATCCTGATCCTGGACGGTGAAGAGCTGGTGGGGGCCAAACAGAACCGGATCGTCAACACGACCATCCTGATTCAGGCCAATTCCACGACGGTGATTCCGGTAAGCTGCGTTGAGCAGGGAAGATGGTCCTATCAGAGCCCGCGATTTCACAGCCAGAAGCGGATGATGTCCCCAGGGCTTCGGGCCATGAAGGCGAGACAGGTCCATGACTCGGTCAGGGCTTCCGGCCGCTACCAATCTGACCAAGGGGCTATCTGGGAGGAAATATCTGAAAAGGCCGTGAGAATGCATGCGGAATCTCCGAGCATGGCCATGGCCGAGATGTATGAGAAGGAGCGGTCGTCGCTCCAGAAGTACGTCAACCATTTCAGGCTAACCGACATGCAGGTCGGGGCCGTGTTTGCCATCAACGGCAAGGTGGTGGGACTGGATTGTTTCGGAAAACCCGAAACCTTCACCAGTGTCTTCAAAAAGCTGGTCCAAAGCTATGCCCTGGATGCCATCGACTGGTTCGAAGAGGGCAGGGATCACAAGGTGCTCAAAGGTGACGTGACAAAATTCCTGAAGGCTTCGGCCAAGGCGACCGTTGAGACCCGTCCATCGGTCGGACTGGGCACCGATTTGCGGCTAGAGTCAGAGAATCTGACCGGCTTTGCCCTGGCTCTCGACGACCAAATCTTGCACTTTTCCATCTTTGTCCAGGGCAATGACGGCAGCCGGAATAGATTTCCCTCTCGGATGCAACGATTCAGCAGCAGAAGGAGAATCCGGACATAACTTTTCTGGAATGGATCATGACCTGGTTCTTTGCCGACCACTTGGCTTCAAAACAAGAGGAGGCGAGGGAACGAAACGGGCTGGAGCAAGAGATTGACGATCTGAGAGCCGAGATTGAAAGTCTCAAGACAAAAAGGGAAGCTGGAGAGGAGGGATCATGAGCGCACAAATCATCGCGTATAAGACCAAGAAGGTTCGGCCCGTGATTGACTGGGACTGGATGCGTTGTGAGGTGGAGCCCGAATCCACGGACATCGAGGTCCTGGGAACCATCGCCGCAGGCCAGCCCATCGAGGCCCTCCCGTACCCACAGACCATATCGATTCCCAAGGACATGGTGGGGCGATTTGAGACCTATGCTCTCCGGGTGGAAGGCAACTCCATGGTGGATGAGAACATCCAAGACGGCGACTACATCATCATCGAGGCCAGGGAGACGGCTGAAAATGGCGAGACCGTGGTGGCCATGATCAACCATGAGGAGGTCACCTTGAAAAAACTCTATATCGAACCGGACCGCATCCGCCTGCAACCGGCCAATCCGAAGATGAAACCCATCATCTTACACAACCATGAGGTGACGATCATGGGCGTGGTGTGCGCGGTGATCCGGAAATACAGGTATCACTGAGACTTTGCCAAAGTGGGGGCCGTTTATGCCCCCACATAAATCCCCCGTGCAACTCTGTTTATCTTTTTCTGGCTGAAGGCCCCGGTAACAATGTTCCTGACCTTCTTCTCCTCAAAGCCCGTCTTTTTCATCAGGGT
>DAOUZN010000047.1 GCA_030665585.1 Deltaproteobacteria bacterium
ATCAATGAATGAGATCAGGCAGTCCTTGAAAATGATAGACCTGGAGGTCGAGAAAAGGGAAAGGGAATTGAAAAATATTCCTGATCCGGTGGAGATCCAAAAAGACTTGGACCGTATGAAAGAAACCCTGAAGAAACATTGCCGGTGGTCCCGACTGGGAGGCCACGCACAATTTGAAAGAATGTCCTGGAACCGAAAAAGAAACCTCCTCCTGAATATGTTATCCGGTGAGGGCTGCGGAGTCTCCGTGGATAAGAACGACAAAGGCCAATTGACTGTGACCATCAAAGGGGCATTTCCTGGGACCCTGGGCGGTCAGCTTGACGGAAAAGACCCCAGGGAGAGGGATGCAGACGCTTCGGCAGATTGGGAAGTCTCTGAGGAGAAGAGACAAACCCATTTAGTCGACAACCAGGTGAGTGTTTACGCCTTAGACGACGAAATCAAGGCCTGGTTGAAAAAGGAGCTGTACGGCCATTAGGATCAACCATTGGGCTGCAGAGACTGTTTTTCTCCATCGCAGGAAGGGACGAAAGCAGTCATGTTGTTGTTACTGAACACCAACTTTCGAATCACTTCAGCATGTTTCTGGGCGGCACCCTGGTTCTTTATGACGGCTTGCCGGGCTTTGGCGCCGTATCTTTCCAAGGTATCTGGATGGCGCAGAAACCAAATCGCCCTATCGGCTAGAGTCACAGCACTCGAAACGGATATGCCTGCTCCAGCCTTTTCCAGCAGTGCCCTGGCGTCCAGGAAATTCTCCATGGAAGGGCCATAGAAAACCACCTTTCCCCAAACGGCTGCCTCAAGCGGATTCTGCCCGCCGAGCGGAACCAGACTTGCCCCACAAAACACGATGCTTCCTACACTATACACCTTAAAGAGCTCTCCGTAGGTGTCGACGATCACCACAGACGCGCTGCGCCTGACCTCGCGCCGAAAAAGTTCACGCCACAGCTGATACCTAAAGCCGTGCTGCTCAACCAGGGATCCGATCGCGGGTGTTCGCCCAATATGTCTGGGGGCAAGGATCAGGATGGTGTCGGGGAACTCTCTCAGGATTCGTTCATAGGCATCCAGAACGATGGCCTCCTCACCTTCCCGGGTGCTTCCTGCAATAAAGACCCGGTGACGGTTCTCGAGATTCAAGGCCTGTCGCATGTCGACCTCCATGGCAGGGTCCGCAAGGCTCACCAGGAGATCATATTTGGCGTTACCATTCGCCTCAATCTTGCCAGGATCGGCTCCCATGGCCCTGATCCGAGCCGCATCGTTTTCCAGGATCATGCTGAAGGCATCAACATTTCTTAGAACCTCACGAAAAAAGGGACGGAATCTGAGATAACCCTTCACAGATCTCGCAGAGATTCGGCCATTGATCAGAGCGGTTTTGATGCCCATGCGGCGGGCTTCGGCAAGCCACGTGGGCCAGATTTCAGTTTCCAAGAAAACGAGTATGTCTGGACGGATGCGGGAAAGCGCTTTGCGTACTGAAGCAACAAAATCGATTGGCGCGTAGACGACAGGAACATCGTCTCCAAAAGTCTGTCTGGCAAGTGAGCGGCCGTGTTCGGTGGTCGTTGAGACAATGACGGAACAGGCGGGGATGAGTCGCCTGAGCGCTTTAATGATAGGCGCTGCTACCCTGACCTCTCCCAGGGACACCGCGTGAATCCAGATGCGAGGCGAACCTGGAAGCTCCTTGGAAAGGGCGGCAGGCACATAGCCCAGGCGTTCTTTTAGGTTGTCGCCATAGCGCCCACTGAGCCGGGTATAGATGAAAAAAGGGGGAAGACAGGACATGAACAGGCCACCGGTAAGAACGGTATATGCTCCGCGAAGAAAGCGCTTCATGGCCTTATCTGGACAAAACGGCGCCCCTCTACCTTTAGGAGATAGAGGTCTTTTTCCACATCCCCCCCCTCATCAAAGGAGGTCAAACCCGTCACACCAGGAAAGTCTTTGATTCCCATGATGGCCTCCTTCAATGTCCGCCGAGACCGGACGCCAGGCTCGTTTGCTGCCTGAAAGAAAATCCAGGCAGCATCGTAGGCTTGAGCTTCCAGGAATGCCGGAAGACTTCCGAAGACTTTTTCATAGTCGTCAACGAAATCCCGGACCCTGGGTGATGGGCTGTTCACAAAAAAACCGTCTGGCACGATGGCACCTTGGACGTAGCCTCGAGCCATTTGGATGAGTTTGTCCGAATGCCACAGATTAGTTCCCAGCAGGAGGACATTTGCTACATCATGAAACAATAACTGGGGTGCGATGAGCCCCACCTTTTCAAAACTGTCCGGAATGAAAACCGCGTCAAAATCAATAATCGGCTCCGGTTCTGCCTTCTCTTCCGGCAATGCTTCTTGGCCTTCTTCCATCAATACTCCCCGGTCCTCTTGGGGCCGTTCATCTTGGTTGAAGGCTGTATCATCCGCAGCCTCAGGGACGCCTTTTATGTCCAGCCAACCGGTTTCTTCCTCTTGAGGTTCCAAGAACCGGTCCCACACTTCTTCGTCCAGCACTGCTTCTTCTGCGGGTTCTTCAGGCCTGGGGTAATAAAGTCCGACAAGTTTTTTGATGGCATCGCCGAAGTCGGTTTGCTTGGTTCCATATGACTCAATCCCCACGACCTCAGCACCGTGGCTTATCAATTCATCCCAAAAGCGGTTCATAAACGAGATGCCGTAGCGTTCCTCAGGGTACAAGATAGCAAACTTCTTGAGTCCCAGGTCTTCGACGGCGTAATTCACAACGGCCTTGACCTGCAAGGACAGGGTCAGAAAGTCTCGAAAGACGTAGTCGCCCGTCACAGTGACATCCGGCTTCTGGGTGAGGGTCATGATGGGAACCTTGAGACCTTGGGCCTTGATAGCAGCCGACTCTGACGTGATCATGGGACCGATGATGCCTCCTACACCATGGTCGAGGACCAGGGTCTCAAGAGCCGTGGCCGTTTCATGGGGGTCTCCTTTTGAATCCCGGATGAGCAGTTGAATGGGGTTTACATAAGGTTGTGCATTGAATTGGTGAAGGGCAAGCTCAATGCCTGTGAGGGCGCGGTTTCCAAAGGTTCCATAGGGCCCTGTCAGGGGAAGGATGCAACCGATCAACAAGGGATCGACCCGAGCTCTCGAGTCTAATTCCTCTATGAGGGCCCCGGCTGTCTCGATCTCGTCGTGTTGGGGAAATAGATAGATCATATCCGAAAGAACTTTCACGGCCATATCAACGAGATCTTCTGACGCATATTCTCTTGCCAATTGAAGACGCAGATAGCCTCCCGGGATCCTATCTCCATAGATCTCAAGCAGAGATTTCAATTCCGGTTCCTTCAGGCAGGTGATGACCCCCTTCACCTTGCTCAGAATCTCCGTTCGCTCTGGGTCTGAGGTCAGTTGATAAGCTTCCATGAAACTCTTGGTTGCCTCTCTAAATTGCTTGCTCGCGCTGTAAGTGTAGCCCATGAGCTTGTGTATGCGAAAGGCTTGATGCCGGGTCTTAGTAAGCCTTAAAGCGGATTTTGCATACCCCACAGCTGAGCTGTAGTCCCCTTCTTTGTCATAGGCAACCATGACATTGAATCGGGCGTCTTCTGCAAAGGGACTGTTGGGATAGCGAGAAAGCAAAGACTCAAAAGCCGCTCTGGCTCGTGGATAGTCTTGGTCAGCCATGTAAACCAGCCCGATCTTCATCAGGGCCGTGTCGACCAGAGGTCCCTTTGGAAACTGTCTGAGATAATTTTTATAGATATTGAGTGCGTCCACATAGGCTTGTTCTTGAAAAAGGTGTTCGGCTTTTTCAAAGCGCTTAAGGGCCCAGATGCTCTCCGGAGACAGCGGCATGCCCTGTCTCGTAGAGACACGAGACGGTGCGCAGGCCGGAAGAAGATAAAGGCCCAAAATGAGAAGATGCGGCCAAGCCCTAATTTTGATGAGCTTCAAGTTGTCCAGTATGAAACACAATGGGGATTCCTCCACAAAACCGCAAGTTGGATCTAGTCTTCTACCAAAACAAGGTTGTTTTGTAAAATCGATAGGTGTATATGAAAATGATCAGCAACCTCAACCTGCCTCCAGGAGGTGTGAAATGGAAGAAGAAAAGGTGGGAAGGGTAGAAAAGTTTTTTGCCAAGCCGAGTGTAGCGGCTATTGAGGTCACGGCCGGTGTCCTGAGGATCGGGGACAGACTCCACTTTAAGGGTCACACGACCGATTTTGAAGAGATCATCAGCAGCATGCAGGTGGAAAACCAGCCCATCGAGGAGGCAAAACCAGGAGACCTTATCGGCATTAAGGTCAAAGAGAGGGTCCGCGAAAACGATACGGTTTTTAAGGTTGTGCCTGAGCAGGCAACTTCCTGACGTGGCGGGACGTCCCCCCATATGGCAGGGGGCCGGGATGGTTGTATGGTTGCCATTTTGCCCTTGACAGGAGTATACCCCTTTGTTATGGAGGATGTTAATTTTTGTGGGTATTCGTAATGCTTTTGATTCTTGGCGCAGAACGTTCAGGCATCTGTTGGCGGTGGCAGGGAAGGTGGTGAATCTGCCCACAGGCGATCCATTCAAAGAGGAATGAAAGATGAGCCGTGGGCATGGAGCATCTTCCCATGGCTCCTGGGGATGAGAGAAATGCCATGGGTCTCTTCCATGGCTTTTTTTTTGAAATAGCTAAAAGGAGGAATGGTGATGAAACCAGTGAAGGTATTCTTGGACGAGAGTGAGATTCCCAAGCAATGGTACAATGTATTGGCTGATATGCCCACGCCCATGAGTCCACCTCTCCATCCAGGTACAGGACAACCGGTTGGCCCTGATGATTTGGCGCCGGTTTTTCCCATGAACCTGATTGAGCAGGAGGTGAGCACGGAGCGCTGGATCGATATCCCTGAGGAGGTCCTGGAGAAATACCTCCTGTGGCGTCCCACGCCCCTGTATCGGGCGCGGAATTTTGAAAAGTTGCTCGATGCCCCTGTCCAGATCTATTACAAGAACGAAGGCGTGAGCCCACCGGGGTCCCATAAGCCCAACACGGCCATTGCCCAGGCCTATTACAATAAGGCCTTTGGCATTAAGCGGCTCTCCACAGAAACCGGCGCGGGCCAGTGGGGCAGCGCTCTGAGCATGGCGTGTCAGATGTTTGGCCTTGAGTGTAGGGTGTTCATGGTCAGGGTGAGTTACGACCAGAAGCCTTTCAGGGGAATCATGATGAATGTCTGGGGCGCCAATTGTATTCCGAGCCCGAGCGACAAGACCGAGGCGGGCAGAAAGATCCTGGCTGAGCACCCTGATTCCCCTGGCAGCCTCGGCATCGCCATCAGTGAGGCCATTGAAGACGCTGTTGGCGACGAGGACGCCCGGTATTCTTTGGGGAGTGTTCTGAATCATGTCCTGTTGCATCAGACGGTCAATGGATTAGAGACGCAAAAACAGCTGGAAAAGATTGGTGTGTATCCTGATGTGGTCATAGGCTGCACAGGCGGGGGGAGCAACTTCGCCGGGCTCTGCCTTCCCTTTGTTCGTGATAAGATCCACGGCAAGGAGATCTCCGTTGTGGCGGCCGAACCCACGTCTTGTCCTACCATGACCAGGGGCCCCTTTGCCTACGATTTTGGCGACACGGCCCAAACCACACCGCTGCTGGCCATGTACACCCTTGGCCACGACTTCGTACCAGCGCCCATCCATGCAGGGGGCCTCAGATACCACGGCATGGCACCCATTATCAGCCACCTGGTGAAAGAGCAGATCATGGAAGCCAGGGCATACAATCAGATCCAGACCTTTGAGGCGGGTGTCCAATGGGCTCGTACGGAAGGCTTTATCTCCGCTCCGGAAACCAATCATGCCATTGCAGCAGTTGTTCAAGAGGCCGAGCGTGCCAAAGAGGAGGGAAAAGAGAAGGTAATCCTCTTCAATTGGAGTGGCCACGGGCTGGTGGATCTTGCGGCCTATGATGCGTATCTCACAGGCAAGCTTCAGCAGTACGAAATGCCGGAAGAAGAGATTGCCAGAGCTCTTCAAGCCATTGATGGGCTGCCAAAGCCGTAACCACACCGAAAATGTATGATCATTTAGAGATTAGATGTCCCAGGCTGGGGGGAGAGGTTCCCTTTTCCTACTGTCAAGAGGAGGGAGGGGATCTCCCCTGCCAACGTGTGATTACCTGCTGGCAGCCCTATTTCCCCGTGGAAGACTATCTGAAGGAAAAACTGACCCCGGCCCAATGGGATCGCTTATTCAATCAAGCCCCCGAACATAAAGTGACCTCTCTGGTTGAGCTTATAGAGGCAGCCAAGAAACGAAGAGGCCTCTGAGACTGAGGCCTTTTTCCTTCCTTGCTCCGCATTGTTTGCCCTTCCGCCAGAATTCAGATATTCTAAAACCCTAAACCTCCGAAGGCTCAAAACTGACAATAGGAAGCCTCGTTGCCCCACTTTCGGCTCACAGCTTTGAGTGTGCTCGCAACTTGCAGCCGACAACGGATACCATGAAGCCGATTGTTGCCATCGTGGGCCGGCCCAACGTGGGCAAGTCCACACTGTTTAACAGAATGACGCGCTCCCGCAACGCCCTTGTGGATGATGTCCCTGGTGTCACCAGAGACCGGATCTACGGAGATGCCCAGTGGGACGAGGTTTCCTTTACCGTGGTGGACACCGGAGGCTTTTCTGAATTTGACTCAGAACAGTTCGTACCTCTTGTCCGATACCAGGTGATGCAGGCCATAGAAGAAGCAGACGCCATAATCATGCTTTTTGATGGGCGTGAAGGGGTCACCCCGGTGGATACAGACCTGGTTCAACGGCTTCGCCAATCAGACAAACCGGTCTTTTACGGTGTCAACAAGATTGATGGGCCGAGGCATGAATCCCTTCTCGCTGACTTTTCCGTCCTGGGCGTGGATCCCCTCTATCCCATCTCTGCTGAAGACCGATACGGCATGGGCGATTTGATGGACGCCTTGATCGCCGTCTTGCCCCGGACGACGCCTGAGACGGCCGCCGATCGAGTCAGACTGGCGGTGATCGGCAGACCCAACGTGGGCAAATCCTCCTTCATCAACCGTCTCCTGGGAGATAAGCGGCTTGTGGTGAGTGACCTGCCGGGCACCACACGCGATGCCGTTGACACGATTTGCAAAGTGAAGGGCAAGGAGTACGTTTTGATTGACACCGCCGGTATCCGAAGAAAGAAACGCGTGCGAGAGAAGCTGGAAAAGTTCTCCGTGATAAAGGCGCTCAAGAGCCTGAATCGATGCCATATTGCGTTGGTGATGATGGATGCCGTTCAAGGGGTGACCGACCAGGATGTCCGCATTGCAGGATATGCCTATGAAAGGGGGCGTGCTTGCATTATTCTCTTGAACAAATGGGATTTGGTGGAAAAGGATGCCACAACGGCCAAGCGGCATGTGGACGCCGTAAGAGAGCGGCTCAAATTCCTGAGCTTTGCCCCCGTATGGACCATTTCAGCGTTGACTGGCCAGCGGACGTTTAAGGTTTTTGACTCGGTAAAGACCGTGTATGAGCAATATACCACGCGGGTCAGCACGGGGCGGCTCAACAGGATCTTTGAAACCATTCTTGGTCGACATGAACCGGCCATGTACCGTGGCAGGCGCATAAAATTTTACTACAGCACCCAGACGTCCGTGGCTCCACCTACGTTTGTTTGCTTCGCCAATTATCCTGAGGGTATTCATTTCTCTTATGAACGATACATGGTCAACCAGCTTCGAGAGGCGCTGAGCCTGGACAAAACGCCGCTGCGCGTCATGTTTCGAAAACGAGACAAGAAAGGATGATAGGAAAGACGATGCCGGATGCAAGATGCCAGAGACAAGATTGACCCTTGTCAGAAATGTGGCATCGGGCATCGGAAGGTAGATCCCCATAATGGATCTCTTTGATCAAGTCGAACAACAAATGGCAAAGACGGCACGTCCCTTGGCAGAGAGGATGCGGCCCAAAACCCTTGAAACCTTTGTAGGGCAGACCCATCTCCTTGGCAAAGACAGTTTGCTCCGTCAGGCCATCAAGGAAGATCAGCTATTTTCCGTGATTTTCTGGGGCCCTCCCGGATCTGGTAAGACAACCCTTGCCCGGATCATGGCCAAAGAGACAAAGTCAAACTTCGAAAGTTTTTCAGCCGTACTTTCTGGCGTCAAAGAGATCCGGCGGGTCATTGACAGGGCGACCATCGCCCGGCGCCATCATCAAAAAAGAACCGCCCTCTTTGTGGATGAGATTCATCGATTTAACAAAGCCCAGCAGGACGCCTTTTTACCCCATGTGGAAAGCGGATTGATCACACTGATCGGGGCCACCACGGAAAACCCGTCTTTTGAAGTGATTGCGCCACTGCTGTCCAGGGTCCGGGTCATGGTGCTGAAACCATTTTCACGAGAGGCGTTATTAACCATTTTGAACGGGGCCCTCGTTGACAAAGACAATGGTCTGGGTGGATTGTCGTTTGAGGCTGACCCCGAGGCCCTTGAACACATTGTCTGGGCAGCCGATGGAGACGCTCGTGCAGCCCTGAACAACCTGGAGGCGGCGGCAGCTCTTATTCAGAAAAAAAATGTGCAAGAAAGAAAGATGACCCGGGCTGTGGTAGAAACGGCTCTCCAGAAGAAGGCCCTACGGTATGACAAGGCTGGCGAGGAGCATTACAATCTTATATCTGCTTTTCACAAGAGTCTGCGTGGAAGTGACCCGGACGCCGCCCTTTACTGGTTGGGTCGCATGCTTGTTGCGGGTGAGGACCCACTTTATGTGGCTCGCCGCATGGTTAGGTTCGCCTCTGAAGACGTGGGAATTGCTGATCCCAGGGCCTTGTCTGTGGCTGTTAGTGCCATGCAGGCCTTTCAATTTGTAGGACTTCCGGAAGGGAATCTGGCCCTGGCCCAGGCTGCTGTTTATCTTGCCACGGCCCCAAAGAGCAATGCCCTTTATGCGGGTTATGGCAAAGTGACACGAGCGATTGACGAGACCGGGTCCCTTGCAGTGCCGCTGCCTATAAGAAACGCACCCACAAAGATGATGAAGGATCTTGGCTACGGCAAAGGATACAAGTATGCCCACGACTTTCAAGACGCCTATGTGCCCCAGGCCTATTTGCCGGAAGCACTTAGGGGGCGGGTCTTCTATGTGCCTACGGAAAGGGGATATGAAAAGATCATCAAGGAAAGGCTTGAGAAGTGGCGTAGGCTACAAGAATCGATGCGGCCGAAAGATAAGAAGAGATAGAGATAGGTTGCTAGTTATAAATCGAAGCAGGAACGCCACACCATAGGGCATGGAAACCAGGGGCTTGACGAGCTGGTTGATAGGCTCAGGGCGCACAATGTGCTATCGTTGTCTCTGTTGACGGAGGAGGTTTAGGAAATGCAGGATTATCTGAGGCATGCTTATGAACAATTCGGTGCTAGTATTCTCTCCGATTGGCGGGCCTTTTATCCGTTTCTCATCAAAGCGGTTCTTGTCGTGTTGGGCGCCGTCGTGGTTTGGGTTTTTTTTAAACGGGTGCTGAAAAGGGTTCGAAAAAGAGTCCAGAAGTACGAATTTGTCCGTGCACACGATGAGATCTTCAGCTTAATTAACAAGGCTGTTCTATATGCCCTGGTCTTTGTCAGCGGCATCTACATGGTCAATCTGTTCAAGATACCCATTTTGGAAAAGGTCTTTTATGCCGCCCTCATCATCCTTTTGGCTTTGCCGGTAAAGGATTTCACGTTACTCGTTCTGGGGTATGCGGAGGACAGCCTGGTCAAGAAGACCCAAAGCAAGGTAGACGACGTCGTCTTTGATCTTCTCAATAAATTCTCGGGCATTATCATCTTTGCCGTTGCCATTTTGCTGGCCCTGGACGTGCTGGGCATTAATGTGGTCCCTTTTGTTGCCGGGGCCGGCGTGGCCGGCATTGCGGTAGGCTTTGCAGCCAAGGATACCTTATCGAATCTCATAGCAGGGGTCCTGCTGATCATGGACCGGCCCTTTGAAGTCGGCGACCGAATCGAAGTGTGGTCTGCCCCGAAGAATTCAGCCACCTGGGGGGATGTAATCCATATCGGCCTGCGGGCCACGAAAATCAAAACGACAGACAACATTGTCATTATCATCCCCAATAATGAGATTATGATGCGCGACATTGTCAATTATACGACGATCTCAGAGGATATCCGCATCCGCATACCCATCGGTGTGTCTTACGATACGGACACCAGCAAGGCCAAGGCTGTTATACTGGAGGTTGCCAAGACCCCGGAGTGGGTGGTAAAAGACCCACCGCCCGTCGTCGTGGTTAGGGCATTCGGGGAGTCCTCAGTGGATCTTGAGCTGAGGGTGTGGATCAAGAACGCCAGACGACGAATGGACACCATATCCTACGTGACAGATAAGGTTAAAGAGGCCTTTGACAGGGAGGGGATCGAAATTCCCTATCCCAAACGGGACATTACCATCACGCACACGGGCCAAGAGGGGGTTACCGAGGAAGGGCGGAAAGGGAGGTATCGTGAGTCAGTCCCCAACTGATAGGAATGGAGAGGATGACATTTCTTTGGACAGGGATATCCAGATCAACGGAGAACATCCTGATTCCTTTTATGAGGACGAAATACGCGATTTGCGGCGGGATTCGGATATTCACAGGTTGAGTCGTCGAGTCACGATCCTGTCCATACTGATTCCGTGTCTGCTATGCGCGATCTTTGTATTTGCCTATCTGGACGTTCGGAAAAGGCTGAGCCAGTTGCAGACTGCGGGGTCAAGGGAGGTGCAAACGCTGTCTAAAGATATTCTCAATAAAGCAGCATCTCTGTCAGACCAGTATATGAAGCTTGAGAAAACGTCCGCTGTGATCCAAGAAAATGTCAAAAAGCTTGAAGGGGATACTAAAAGGTTAAGCGCATCACAAGTGGATAAGAAAGCCTTAGGAATTGCGAACAAGAAAAGGTCTGAAGAAGTTGCCAAGACATTTGCAGCGTTGCAAGAAGATGTGGCTCAGCAGAAGGCCTCTCTTGATGCGTTAGCAAAAGACCTGAACCAAAGAATGGAGGATATACTTACGGGCCTCCGAGCCGATCTCAAAGCGCAGAAAAAGGAAATGGCCAAGGCTGTTAAGGTCACCAAGGACATACAAAACAAGGGTCAAGAACGAGAGTCAGCGATCAGGCATCTGTCCGAGGGCAAGGTGGACAAAGAAGAATTAGACAACCTCCTTGAAAAGGAACGGGTACGAATGTCCCTGTTAGAGAAGAAGCTGAAATCTCTTGCGCAGGAGGTCTTGTGGTTAGAAGACCGACTCAAACTGACTGGGAAAATGGGTGAGACCCTTGAGGGCGACCCCTCCCAACCCAAGGAGAAGCCTGCCGCCGGGGCCACGGAAAGCTCGCCTACCCCAAGACCAGGCAAGATTATGGAACAGGAGATCAGCGAATAGAAGAGAGTAAAGACGACTGCCACACAGAAGCCTTTGAAACCTCCTTCTCACTTATGCCTATGAAGTTCTTAACCCATGTACGGATCAACTGGGTTCAGGACGCAACATGAAGCCCAGGAGATGAACCGCTTCTAGAAATGATGCACCCACCGGAGGTTCAACCGGTATCCTTCCGGTCGATTCTCGGCTGCTGTCTCAAAATAGGTATTAAAGAAAAGATGGTCGTTTTGGGAAAAACGGTAGAGGGCTCCCGGGCCAATGGCGAAGACCTGCTCCTTCCGATCTGATCTGTCTTTGCCATCCACCTCTGTATCGGTGATTTGCTTTAGGTAATAGCCGTTCACTCCCAAGCGTAGCCTCTTTGGCAGTACCTCATAGGCCGTGGCAAAGTTCAGGTGGATCGCCTGTCCGGCCTGGACGTCATCTGCACCAGGGTCCGAGTTGGGATCATCATTTTCATCGTTCCAGAGGTAGTGCAACCGCCAGGTAGCGGTCCATTTTGGGGTCATAAAGAGAGTCGCTGCCCAGTAAGGGTTAAAAGAAAAAAAGTTACTGCCGGGATTGAGCTGTTTATCGTCGTCATACTTTCCGGTGGGGAAGATCAACTGGAACTCGATGCGGTGCATGAAGATGGGCCCGTTCGCGCCCATGATAGGATCCCACTGTAAGTATGGGCCAATAAGTAAATCCCCGAATCCGGAACTGTTTGCCTCTGGGAAAGGGCCAGCGACATCATAATCCAGGTCCGCTGAGACATAGGGCACAATCACGTCGAGGCCCCATTTCCCTCCAAAGAGCAATGCCTTGTCCGATTGGTAGATGAATTGGGAGAGGCTGATCCAGGCGTCCAGGTCCGGATCAGGAAATGGTATCTCATCCCCGTCCTCGTCCACAAATTCGTCCGCGTTGAGGTACTGCACATATTGTGTGAAGTAGAACCCGGGCCCGGCAGGGGGTCCCCCATCCATAAAACTCGTAAATCCCAGATTCAAACCCAAGGGCAAATCGTACGCCCGGGCAGAAGGTGCCCAGAGTAGTCCAACAACAAGGCAAACAGATAAAGCAACGGTAAGAATACGCTTCATGGCTGACCCTCCCTGCTTAGATTTAGTTGTGACCGGTTATTATTTCGTCCTAACCTCTACCCCTTTGTAGACTAACGCACACCCTGCTCTGCGGTGCAAAATCGAGCCAAGACCCTGGCTAGACTGAACCGTTCGCTAGTTGCAGGAAATATTGTTTGGCCTCTAACACCTTTAGGCGGGTTCTGTCAAGACACGATATGAAATTTTGACGGGAAGACAAATAGTTGATGGGGGGTGCCACAGCACTTGAGACCGGATGGACGCCAGCCTCGGCATGACGGATGTAGCGTCGATGCGTTTGTTCACGCCAGGAAATCACAGGAATAAGGCAATCAGACTCATGGCTATACCAGACCAAAAAATGCCGTCTTTCCAGGCAAGTAGCTTACTCGTCAGATAGGCTTTTTCAATCTTGGACTTCAACTCGTAGAATTTGGCACTTAGAGGGGGCTCATTGGAGAAGGATACCTCTAACTCAAGATATGAATTCCACTGCGTCCCCTCAGGCGTCTCCAACGCATCAGCCCCCCGACTCAAGGTCTTGATTTCAGTGATTTCGCGGCTTATCGTCGCCTCAAAATAC
>DAOUZN010000119.1 GCA_030665585.1 Deltaproteobacteria bacterium
TTCCAATTATGAGATGAATTTCCGACCCGATCACCGAATATCCGAACGGGTTATCTTTCCCGTTTCGGAAAACGAAAGCAGCGGCATTGAAGACGCCCGGTTCGTGCAATTTTTTGATGACAACGGTGAAGTCACCTATTATGCGACCTACACGGCTTATAATGGCCTTAAAATCCTCCCGCAGCTGATTGAAACAAAGGATTTTATCAAATTTAAAATAATAACCCTCAACGGCCAAGCAGTACAAAACAAAGGCATGGCTCTTTTTCCGCGTAAGATTGACGGCAGCTACGTTATGCTCTCGCGCCAGGACGGTGAAAATAATCATATCATGTTCTCAGACAATATCCATTTCTGGCAGGAGTCCGAAATCATCCAGGAGCCCACACGCCCCTGGGAGTTCATTCAAATCGGCAATTGCGGCTCACCCCTGGAGACCGATAAAGGCTGGATCGTACTCACTCATGGTGTCGGGCCCATGCGTCAGTATTGCATCGGCGCCATGCTGCTTGATCTTGAAAACCCGGCAAAAATCATCGCCCGCCTGGAAGAGCCCTTACTTACCCCGCATGAGGAAGAGCGCGAGGGGTATGTCCCCAATGTCGTTTATACCTGCGGCGCGATTTTGCATAATAACGACTTGGTGATTCCCTATGGCATGTCTGATATTATATCCGGCATTGCAACTGTTGGAGTAAGCGAACTAATTAACTGCATGCACACGGCAGCTTAATGATATTGGGAGTGTAGGGGAGATGCAGGACGCCTATGGACATCCCCTTTCTGCCCTTTGGAATTCAGGCCTCGGCATGATAAGCACGCAGGTTCTACAGGAATTCTTTGTGAATGTGGTTCAAAAATACCTAAACCGATAGATAAGCAACAGGCAAAGGAGATTGTTCGGTAGATTTCCTCTGGTCGGACTGATTCTTCTTAGTTCCCAGTTAATCACCGTATCGACTGTAATACCTAACATCCTTGCCAGTTCCTTTATTTGCAGCCTTTCATTCATCCTGACCTTTTGAAGCTTTTCTCCAAAATTCCTTGGACTTACCGGATAGTCTTTGATAAATATCTCTTCATCTATTTTCAGGTGCTGTAACGCATGGCTGAGCTTGCCATGATTTTTCTTGGCGAGTTGGAGTTGCCTCGACCATGATTTTTGGCAAAGAGCTGACTGAGGAAGAGATCAATAGGATCAACGAGGTCCAGCGCGATTTTTTCGGCGGCCTTGTCCACGTCTTTGATCCTCCTCTACCAGAGGGCGTCCCTGAACGCTTAGAACTAATTGTTGCCTCAGCCGAGATCAACAAGGGGGACCGCGTTCTAGATGTGGGTTCAGGCACGGGGATACTCATTCCGTTGATCCGAGTCTATGAACCGGAGATCATCTTTGCCTGTGATCTTTCTGAAGTCATGCTGGCGCGCCTAAAAGAACATTGTCCGTATGCCCATGCCATTGCGGCAGACCTCCGTGACCTGACTCTGCAGGCAGACAGTTTGGACGTGGTATTCATGAACGCCTGCTATCCCAATATTGTGGATAAAGAAAGCAGCTTTGCCAACATCGGCCGGATGATGAAGGCCGGGGGGCGCCTGGTCATCAGCCATCCTATGGGAAAATCCTTTATTGATTCGTTGAAGGAAAAGTCGCCTTTTCCTCTGGATGACTTCCCGGAACAACCGGAGGTTGAAAGATTGCTTGAGCCCCATGGGTTTGAGATTCAGAGGTTTGTTGACGAGGCAAGGCTCTACATTCTGGTGGCTACGAAGCGCCACGCGGCTTGCGGGGAGAGAGCCGATCATGAGTAAAGATACAGGCGACTTAAAGGGAAAACAACAGTGGCTCAGCAGGAAGCAGGCGATGATGGGCGGCTGCATCCTACTCCTTGTGCTGACGCTTCTGGGGTATTTCTGGGTTGTTCGGCCTGTCATCGTCATGGTGCCTGACCGGGCGGGCATTGAAGTCAAGAACCAGGGGGGCATGGACGCACTCATTTACAAGGTAGATGGCTTCTGGTATTGGGGGGGGCAGGTGGCATTATTGGGCAATATGCCTGCGATCCACCAGCAGGTGGAGGCGACGGCAACCCCTGTCAGGTTGCAAATTCCTGATATTCCGGGTCCTTCTGGGGAAATCGCGCAAAACGGCCCCTGCTACATGAAGTTGGCGGTTCGCTACGGTATACCGGGCAATCCCATATTCAGGTATACTGCGGTAGGGTACTTTAAGTTTGATCCCCACCGTCAGATATGGACACCGACAAAAACCATCCCGCCCAAGTACAGATCTCTGGGGAATCTGGCCACGGGCAATGTCCGAGAGATTGAGTTAGACTTTCACTAGGCTTCTACATGACAAGATCTTCGACCACAAAGGCGAACGCATTCGCCGTGCCGATCACGCCAAGGACGACCCATGCCAAACCCTAAGAGAATCACATTATACTGGCCCAGGGGACTGTATTTCTGGCGGGCAAAGGCCAAATATGCCGAGGGGTACTTGCTTGACGAAGAGCGGCATGGCAAATGGGTGTTTTGGTACGTGGACGGGCAGAAACAATTGGAAGGAGAATACATCAAGGGGAAGAAAACAGGGACCTGGATCAAGTGGGCGGAAGACGGGAAAAAGATCAGCGAGGGGGAGTTCTTCCACGACAAGATGCACGGTAGGTGGGTAGACTGGCACGGAAACGGACAAAAGGCGCTCGAGAGTTCATGGGTCATGGGGAAAAAGGATGGCCGGTGGACGTATTGGGCGGTAGATGGGTCCTTGGAAAAAACTGAAAACTATGACCACCGTTTAGAGGAAGACAAAGGATATTCCATTTATACAGACCTTGAGGCAAAAGAGATGATTCGGCAGATCCAAAGAAGGAATCTGGACAGGCATTGGGAAAGGCTGGTAGGCAAGTTCGTTGCGAGTCTCGTGAAGCCATGGCACATCGCGTGCTGGGTATTGATATTCGTTCCCACGCTCAGCTTGACGAAGGGCAGGACGCCTCAGCACGACATGGCCCTTGCAGGTATCTTCGCTTTGCTTGTCACAAGTCTTTTGGCATGGAGCCTGGATAGAAGGGGACCGAAATAGGAAGATGGTTGTGTCGATCTCTCGAAAAAACAAGGAGCGAGTCTACCATGGGCGAGGACCGGGATTATAAAGGGCCTGAAGAAGCTTCCACCCAGATGATATTCAGATACTTTCTCGTCATATTCCTGATTACTATTTTCTTTGTGGGAAAACTCCTATGGCCCTTTATGTCCATTTTGGTCCTTGCCTTTGTGTTGACAGGAATTTTCTATCCCATCTATGGTTTTTTTGCCAAGAAGATGCGACCGGCGATGTCTTCTCTGATCACGTGCAGCATCATATTCCTCGTGGTCTTTGTACCACTGGTGTTTTTGGTAGGGGCCCTTTCCAAGGAGGCTTACGGCCTGTATGTCATGGGCACTGACGCTGCCATAAGCCAAGACCTTAAGGAACTTTTCCAGAACAGCCGGATCATGGAACGGATTCAAAGCGTTCTCGCAAATTACGACATCAAACTGGGGGCTGAGCACCTCAATAGGGGCCTGTCTGAACTTGGGGGGTCTGTTGGCCTGTTTCTCTACGAGCAAGTGAGCACTGTTGCTTCCAACGTGTTGAGGTTTGTTGTTAACTTCGCTCTGATGCTCCTAGTCATCTTCTTCTTGCTCATGGATGGCAAGAAGCTCATCAGTTTCCTCGTGGAACTTTCCCCGCTTCCCGACGATCAGGACAGAAAACTCATGGGTAAATTCCATGCCATGGCATCGGTGGTTCTCGTCGTGAACGGCATATCCGGGCTGATTCAAGGATTTCTCGGTGGCGTTGTTTTTGCTATCTTCGGCCTGGGTTCGCCCTTCCTTTGGGGCTTTATCATGGCCATTCTGGCTTTTTTCCCCATCGTGGGCATTGCCGTCGTGTTTGCCCCTGCGGCTGTCTATCTTTTCTTGAAGGGTCGGATAGCGGCAGGTATCTTCTTTATTATTTTTTATCTGGTTGTTTCCTCTGTCATAGAATACGTGGTCAAGCCGAAACTCGTAGGAAACAAGGTTAAAATGCACACGCTCTTGGTCTTTCTCTCCATTCTAGGGGGGTTGAAGGTCTTCGGGATCTTGGGCATCATCTACGGCCCCTTGGTTATCACCGCGTTCTTGACCCTTACCGATATTTATCGGGCCAGCTATGAGACCTACATAAGGAAAGCTTAGTGCCTGGCACCAAAAGAAAAGGTCAATGACCCCGCCTTTGGGGCAGGGTCATTGACCGAGGCCAAGAGTTGCAGATCTATCCTCTTGCTGTCAGAACAGTCTTTGAAGTTAAGCTTGCGCCTGATGTCTTTTCAGACGCTTGTTTTTCCTCACCCCCCGAGAGAGTATAACCTGCCTCGCATGCGTAACAAACAACTCAGAACGAATCCGGCCAGCAGGAGTCCGGCCACGGTGCCGGTGGGTCCAAAGGTATTAACGAGGACGTAGTTAATGTACACCAAGGGAGCAATGATCAGACGAATGACAGGCTTACACGAGGTGCACAGGTTGAAGGACTGTGCATATGACTCGGAATCGCATCCCGCTGTTTCAACAAAGCATCCTCCACCGCTGGTTCCTGAAGAAGCAGGCTCTGCACTCGTATCAACCTCCACACTGGTCGCTGCGGCCAGGCCGCCCGGGTCTACGATGACGCCATTGGCCGTGCGGTCGCTGTCGCCATAGCCGCCATCCTTGAGTTCAAGGGTGATCGATCTGCCATCGTCATTGAAGGTCGTGTGTTGGGCGTAGTCTTGCCACCCGCCGATGGTGTCATATTTGTAAAAGGTGCTGGTATCTGAGATATCTTCTGAAAAGTAGATCCTCACTGTAGCCGTGGTGCCGGCCTCATGGAGGTGTAGGCGATAAGAGAACAGCCCAAAGACAAAATCAACGGGCGTGTCCGATATGGTTTCCGGATCAATCGTTTCCACGGCCTCAATGGCCTTTATGGAATCCGAGACCTTGCACACACCGATGATGCCGGATCCATCTATTGATTGGATGCATTTGATGCGGTCAGGTTGGTCATTATCGGCAATGCCGTCTCTATTGAGGTCCACATCATCACCGACTTCCTGATCGTCGGCAATGCCGTTGCCATTGACATCATTTGCGTCAGCGGCCGTGGTAAACTCAATGGTATCGGACCAGTCTGAGCCCTCCAGGTAGACATCGTAGAAGCGAACGCGCACATAGTATGGGGTGTCTGCCTCCAGCACCATATGGGGCACAGTTAGCTGTGTGAGTTGCTCGCTGCTGGTGACATCCAGGATCGCAGCATCGAAGTCATCCTGGCTGCTGATCTGCCATCGGCTCTGGGCATGGGGGTCGCCGTCCGGATCTGAGAAAGGTTCGGTCATGATATGCGTTTGCAGCTCGCAGTCCGTCTGGCCATCGTCAGGGGAGGTCACAACCGGTTGCCAGGGAGCAAGATTAGATTCCGGGATGTCTACGATGGTCACCACCTTCTGGGCGGTCTCTGTCACACTGCCATCCGTATAGCTGGCCGTGATGGTGACCGCCTCGTCGCTGGTGACCTCTGAGGTCGAAAGCACGCCATGGCTGTCGATGGTGGCAGAAGAAGAGTCTTCAGTCCAGATGGCGCTTTCAGTGACGGTTTGGTTGCTTCCGTCACTGAACATGGCCGTGGCCGTGTAGGTGGCCGTCGTGCCTTCGGTCACCGAGTCCGTACCGGTCACCGAAAGGCTCTCAAGCACAGCGTCTGGGTCTGGAGGGACCCCTTGATAAGACACTTCATTGGAATCGCCGCTCTCGTTGTCCGAGAGGTCAAACGCCCTGACCACAAAATAATACGTGCCATAGTCATCCAGGCCGTAAATGGTGCCGGTCGTATCCGTGCCTTCCCAGGCCGGATTGTTGTAATCGTAACTCTGACCCTGCTGTCGGTCGAAAACCCGATAGCCGGCAAGGTCCTCCTCGC
>DAOUZN010000113.1 GCA_030665585.1 Deltaproteobacteria bacterium
GCGCAGATCACACAGGATGAGGTCGAAAGCCTTGCTTTCCAGGATGGACAGGGCGTCTACGCCGTCTGCAGCACCCGTGACGCCATATCCGGCCTTTTCCAGGAGCGCGGTGAGCATGTGCCGCATATTCGGTTCGTCGTCAATGACCAGGACATTCTTGGACATGGTTTTAATCTCTTATTAGTGGAATTCGGGTTTTCGTGGTAAATCTTATTTTTCCTTTATGGCTCCGGCTTGTCCGGGTTAGGCACTTTGGTTCACTTCGGAAAACAGGGCCTTCATAAACGCATCGGGGTCAAAATCTTGTAGGTCCTCGACCTTTTCTCCTAGACCAATATATTGGAGCGGAAGCCCAAGGCTGTCGCTTATGCCCACGACGATCCCTCCCTTTGCCGTACCATCCAGTTTGACGAGGGCGATGCCAGTGACTTCAAGGGCTTCATGAAAGAGTTGGGCCTGGGAGATCGCGTTTTGCCCGGTGGTGGCGTCAAGAACAAGCAGGGTCTCGTGGGGGGCGTCAGGGAGTTGCCGAGCCACTGTTCGACGGATTTTCTTAAGTTCTTCCATGAGATTGACCTTGGTGTGAAGACGCCCTGCCGTGTCGATGATGACCACATCAACGCCCCTTGCCTTGGCTGCGTGAATACCATCATAGACCACGGCAGAAGGGTCGGACTTTCCCTTGTGACGCACCAACTCAGCGCCGATGCGTTCTGCCCAAATCTGCAACTGTTCAACAGCGGCAGCCCGGAAGGTATCTGCTGCGATCAACAACACCCGCTTTCCTTCTTTCACGTAACGGGCGCCCAGCTTGCCGATGGTGGTCGTCTTGCCCACCCCGTTCACCCCTACGACCATGATCACATGAGGTTTTTCCTCGGCTATCCGGCCCGGCCTTGGCGGCACCTTGAGAAAAGCGAGGATCTCGCTCTGAAGGGCTTCCTTAAGCTCTTCAGGATTGCTCAGGCTTTTTCTTTCAACCTTTTCTCGCACCTTTTCGATTAAGGCCAGCGTGGTCTGCACGCCTAGATCTGAGGTGATAAGAATTTCCTCGAGCTCTTCGAGAAGCGCTTCATCGATTTGTTTTTTCCCCAGCAAGAGTTGATCCACGCGGCCCACAAAGCCTTGTCGTGTCTTGGAGAGGCGATTTCTGAGTCTCCGGAAAAACCCCTGTTTTTCCGTTTCAGAGACTCCCGTTGCCTCCACAGGCTCAACGGGCTCGGCAGTGTCCGCGCCTTCTTCCTGTGGCGCCTCGGGTTCAAGGTCCTGCGCGATGGTTTCGCCGGACGCTTCTTGCGATCTGTCTCCCGTTTGTTTTTTCTTTTTAAACCATTTCAAAGTATAAACCGTTTCTGCTCGGTGTTCCAGTACCCATGGGCCTTATCTCGTTAGGTTCAGCGAGACAAGCTTAGAAATTCCTTTTTCTTCCATGGTCACACCAAAAAGCGCCTCCGCCATCTCCATGGTTTGTTTGTTGTGGGTCACCATGATGACCTGAGACTGCTTCCCGATCTCTTCAAGAAGCTGGATGAAGCGAGACACGTTGACGTCATCCAGAGGGGCGTCAATCTCATCGAGAACGCAAAATGCCGTGGGCTTAATCAGGAAAAGAGAGAAGATCAGGGCAATGGCCGCAAGGGCCTTTTCGCCGCCCGAAAGAAGGCTCATGCGCGTAAGCCTCTTACCCGAGGGGCGGACGAGGAAAGAGACCCCGGACTCCAGGGGCCGCTTCGGATCGGTGAGCGCCAGGTTGGCTGTTCCTCCCTCGAAGAGCTTGGGGAAAACCACTTGGAGTTTTTCCTTGACGGCCTTGAAGGTCTTCATGAACTGTTTCAAAGACACGCGGTTGATCTTTCGGATAACCCGATGCAGGGTTTCTATGGCGCCCATGAGATCGTCGCGCTGTTCGGTGAGTAGGCGATATCGTTCGCCCAGGGTTTCGTAGTCCTGAATGGCTGTGAGGTTGACGTCTCCAATCCTGGCCATCCTTTCCCGGCACGCCGCCAAGGCCCTTTCTGTTTCTTCCAGTGAAAAGTCTTCTGTGTCGTCTTCCCGGGCCAATACCTTGATGTCTTGATGGTAGCGTTCCTGAATCCGGCCAACCAGATGATCGCATGTCATGCGCCTTTCCGATTGTGCCAGTTCAAGCTGTTGTATCTTTTGCAGGGTCTCTTGTTGTCTCGTTCTGACCTGAGCAAGGGCTTGATCGCTTTCTTGCAACGCCCCCTCGATGGCTTGGTACTCGGCTTCACTCTGAGCGAGTCTCTCTTTCATCGCCTCCAGCTCCGTATGCAGATCGCCCATCTTCGCTTGATCTCTTGTCAAGGCGCGCTCAGTGGCTATTCGATCTTCCTCCCTTTGCTTTAGCCCTTGCTCCAACTGGGCCAGTTTTTCCTGCCAGTCTTGTTGAAAATGCGTCAACCGTCGCAAGGTGTTGAGCGCACTGTCGTATTCTGCTTGCAATGCAGTCAATTTCAGCTTCCCTTCTACGACCCCTTCGCGGACCCCTTCCATCTCTTCGGAGATTTTCTTGAGTTCAGCATTGGTCTGTTCCATGGCCGATTCTTCGGCCTCAACCTCTTTTGCCAGGTCGGTCAGAATCTGCTCATACCTCGAAAAGTCTTGCTCTGCATCTGTCCGCTCTCCAGCTATTTGTTGTGCCTCAAGGTCCAGGATTTCCAGATGGCGATGAATGTGTTTGAGTCTTTCCTGAAGGCGGTCAAGGTGCCTTTCAAGTTCAATCAGTTGTTGACTCTTTTGGGTTTGGACTTGTCTGGCCTTCTGAACCTCTGTCTCCAATGCCACGGCTTCCGTTTCCAGCTCTTTCTGCTTGGCCTGGGCCACGGCAACAGAGGTATCCAACCGCGAGATCTGTGCAGCCAGATCCCTAACTTCCTTCTTTTTGGCCAGGATGCCGGATCGGCCGTTGTCTGTACTTCCGCCTGTCATCATACCCTGAGGGCAGACCCGGTCCCCTTGTCGTGTCACGATGGTCTGAGGCAAGCGATGCTTGTCCCACTGTCGCACAGCCTGTTCAAGGTCTTGTGCAAGCGTGACATGACCCAGAAGGGCCTGAACAAAAGCTTCGTAGCCTCTCTGAATGTCTATGTGATGAATGAGGAGATCGTGCCCCTGGAGGTGCGGTCCGTCGCTGACCGCCACCACGGGCTTCACCGCCTCCATGGGAATGAAGCCTCCCCGCCCCCCAGAGTGGGTTCGAAGGAAGTCGATGGCTGTTACAGCCCCTTGCTGGTTCTTTACAATCACGTATTGCAACGTTTCACCTAACGCCGCTTCCACGGCGTCCTCATAGGAAGGCTCGGCCTCAACAATATCAGCCACAAGGCCACAGATGCCGGCCTCCTCAAGATTGCGGGACTTCCATTTTCTCATGATCACCCGAATGCCTTCCCGGAACCATTCATAATTCTCATCCATCTTCTTGAGCGCCCCGTAGCGGGATCGAACCTTTTGCCGTTCAAGTTCCGCAACCTGTACCTTGCGGACCTGCTGACTAAGGGCCTGACGATTCAGCCCAAGGCGTTTGTCCGACGATTCAAGAGCTTCCCTTGCCTTATTAAAGCTTTCCTTTAAGGCACGATGGTGGTCCTCGGTCTTGGTCAGCTCCTTGGTGACGTCGGCGAGTTCGCTCTCGGTCCGAGCTTTTTCCTTCTCGAGTTGATCCAGCCGCTTTGAGAGGTTTGCCCTGAGATGGGAGGTATTCTCCAGGGTGTTCTGGTACGTTGCCTTTCGGCTTGCCCGGTTGATCAGTTGCGCCTTCTTGGTCTCAAGGTCTTGACTCACTTCTCCTAACCGCTCTTTCAAGGCCCGCTCGTCCATGGCTTCTTGCTTCAAGGTTTCTTCAATGCTCTGAATATCTTGCTGGAAACCCTGTTTTTGTTCCTCCAGGCTGTGGCATTCCATGATGGTGTCCTGGTTCTTGTGCTCAATGTCTTTGAGTTCGGCCTTATGTTGATCGATTTCAAGCAGCAAGCGCTCGAGATCTTTCTTGTTATGTTCCATGTCCCCCTCCAGCTTGTCCATCAGCCGCTGGAGGTTATATCTTTCGGCCTTCTCCTCGGAGATACGCTCGTGTTTGGCTCCCCGTTCATGTTTAACCTGTTCCATGGCGGCGTCTAACTTGGCCAGTTCAGATTCGTGCTTAAAGTCTGTGTCCCGTGAGGATTCCAGCAAGGTGTCGGTTCCTTTCATCTCGGCGCACACAGCCTCATACTGATAGCTGGCGAGTTTTATTTCCAGGCCTTCAATTTGTTCTTCATAGGCCTTGTAACGCTCGGCTTTCTTGGCCTGGCGTTTCAGACTGTTCATCTGGCGTTTGACTTCGGTGATGACATCATGAATACGCAACAAGTTCTGCTGGGTCCGCTGTATCTTCTGGAGGGCCTCTTTTTTGCGGCTCTTATAGCGGGTAATGCCCGCTGCTTCCTCGATGAAAAAGCGTCGTTCTTCCGGCCCGGCATCAATGAGCGTTCCAATCCTTCCCTGTTCAATGATGGCATAGGTTCTGGACCCCACACCGCTTCCCATCAACAGATTTTGGATGTCTTTCAGCCTGCACGGCCGCTTGTTGATAAAATAACCGCTTTCACCGGAACGGAACAGGCGCCGACTGATCATGATCTCGGAAAAGTGTCGATATTCCTCAGGCGTGTTGCCGTTGTCGTTAATCAGCGTGATGGCGACCTCCGCCCTATTCAGGGGCCCCTTATTCTCACTGCCCGAGAAGATCACATCTTCCATAGACTTTCCGCGGAGCTGTTTGACGCTTTGCTCCCCCATCACCCAGCGGAGGGCATCCACAATATTGCTTTTGCCGCAGCCGTTAGGGCCCACGACGGCACAAATCCCTTGGGGAAACTGTAGCGTCAGGTTGTCTGCGAAAGACTTAAACCCAACAATATCTAAGTTCTTGATTTGCATAATAAAAATCCCTTTGCGCTTTTCCCTGTTTGATTGGATCCGTACGCTCCTACTGAGGATTAACAAACAGACAAGGGCTTGTAAAGAAAAAAATACTATAAAATGTATGTCTTAGCTAGAAAGATACAACATGTGGGGTGCTTGGCCCTTGTTTGAGAAACTCTCGTGGCTGGTCACCAACGAACACACAGGTCCACAACCCTTTCCTTTGGGACAAATCTATTGTCATCTCGAAGTGATTCGGCTATCTTGTCCTACAAGACCATGTTGAACTTTCGTTTTGGAAGGCGCCTTGCTGTGGCCGAAGAGACCTACGACTTTCCACCCTTTAGGCCCCCTAGTGAGGCCGACAGCCTGCTTTTGAGGGTGACCCGCGGGTGTCCCTGGAATCGGTGCGCTTTTTGCCCCATGTACAAGAACATCCAGTTTGAAAAGCGTTCGGTGGAAACGGTTAAACGAGATGTTGACACGGCCAAGGCATATACCGGAGGCAACGTGGAAACCGTGTTCATCGGGGATTCAGATAGCCTGATCATCACGACGGACGAAGTGTGTGAAATCCTCGGGCATCTCCATGGCGCCTTTCCGTCCCTCACCAGGGTGACAAGCTATGCACGCGCGCAAACCTTAAAGCGTAGATCCCTTGAGAGCCTGAAAAGGATCAGAGATGCGGGCCTGACTCGACTTCACATCGGCCTTGAGACAGGCAGTGCTCGTCTGCTGGCGCAAATAAAGAAAGGGGCAAGCCCTGAGACCATGATCAGGGCCTGCACCAAGGCGAAGGCTGCCCGATTTGAAGTCTCTCTGTATGTTCTTGTGGGAATCGGGGGAGAGGCGAACTGGCAGGAACATGCATTAGAAACGGCCAAGGTGCTGAACCGGATCGACCCTGATTTTATCCGGGTGAGAACCCTCGTACCGCAACCCGGTACCCCGGTGTATCAGTGGTGGAGGGAGGGCAGCTTTGAAATGCCGAGCCCGGAGACGATCTTAAGGGAACAAAAAGCCCTTATCCAAGATCTTTCAGTGACGTCTCAGTATCTTTCAGATCATATCTCAAATTATGCCCCCATTAACGGGAATCTGCCGGCTGACAAGACGGCCATGCTTGCAATCATCGACGAGGCCCTGGAGAGGGTTACAAAAGACGATGCCTTCAGGGCTGATCTTGAGAAGATGCAACACCTTCGAAGGTTGTAAGGGAAGGGGCGAAAACCGTCTCATGCCGATTTACGATTATGAATGTACGGACTGCGGGTCCGTTTTTGAATGGATTGTTGACCGTGGCGGCAACCCCCCGCCGTGTCCGAGTTGTGGCGGGCGGCAGACCAGAAAGCTCATGGCGGCCCCGGCCGTCCACATCAAGACAGATCGTACCGCGGCTCGCATCGAAAAGAGGGTCAAGGACTACTTGAAGGATGGCAAGGTGTCGGATGCGACCCGTTTTGCAGATAAAGCCGCGTCCATGGTTCAATCCGACCAGGTGAAACGCATAGCGGACAAGCTTCATGAAAAAACCAGCCGCTGAATGCTCATCCCCGCCCCCTCCAGCGCCCACGCACAGCTACCGCCAA